>CADAWW010000303.1 GCA_902791675.1 uncultured Bacteroidales bacterium | reverse complement strand
TCCCAGTATAGCAGCAGATGGCGGCTCTTTCGCGTGAGAATAAAAAATTTTAACACTAACCATTAAACAATTAAAAAACATTATGGCATTAAAAGTAAAGGCAGTAGAAAGACTGCTTAAGTTTTCAAACAAAGAGAATGACCCTGGCGTTTACCGCTATGTGTTGAAACCCGACCTCTACACCAGCCTCTCGCAGGCGAAGGTCATCAAGGAGGCTGCCCTCCGAAGCGGTGTGAGCCGCGGCGTGATGCAGGCCTGCTGGGATGCAGCCGGTGAGGTGATCAAGGCATGGGCAACGGAAGGTCACTCGGTGGCTCTGCCCGGACTCGGCACGATGCGCTTCGGACTGCGCTCCAAGGCTGTGGAGAAGGTGGAGGACGTGAAGACCGGCCTCATCGAGAGCCGCCGCATCATCTTCACTCCCGATGTCGATCTGAAGGACGAGCTGAAGAACACCGCTATCCAGATCACCTGCTACGACCGCAATGGCGACGAGGTGAAGCGCGTGACTTCCAGCGACCCGGGCACCGTCGAGGATCCTGAGAACGAGGAGAACGGCGGCAACACCGAGAACGGAAACGGCTCTGGCAGCGGCTCAGAGGGTGGCAACACCAACGGTGACAATACTGGTGGTAACACCTCTGGCGACAACAACGGTGGAAACACCGGCGGCGGTGGCGACGGAGGCGATGATCTCGACAAGGACAAGAATTAGCGTTTGGGGCTTCGGCCCCAACGCTTAACATGAAACATTAAAATTCTGAGAACATTAAATTTCAGCTATTATGACGAAAAAGGAGACTACTAAGTTTATTGTGCAGATCATCGTGTCGATTGCTTCAGCGATCCTGACTGCACTGGGAGCAACTTCCTGCATGGGGTACTGATAAGTTGCTCTTTGAGCGACGTGAAAAGAGAAGGGACTGACAGACTATGAGAGCTGTCAGCCCTCTTTTATGTCCCTACTCTATCGTAATCAGTCATAATACTCAATTGTCAGATCTTCACTAACGTGGAAATCATCATGGAAACCATCATCATACGAATAGACGATTCGCATGCCTCGATAGGTGGAAGGAACCTTCAATGTTTCCAGCAGATGCCATTTAGGGCGACCAAAGTCGTATGATTCCCTGTCAAGGATGATGCGGTTGGAAACAAAGTCAAAGTGGTAATACCCACCACCGATGCACTGATCACCCGGCTTCAGCAGATGCTTATGCTGGTTGACCATGCCAAGACGGAAGTAACCTTCCATTGTAATGATGAACTTGGGGAGTGTCATATCTTATTCTCCAATAATTGTTACTACAAACTCTCTGGAACCACCATAATTTCTGTACTCGCAGAAATAGATGCCCTGCCAAGTGCCGAGGTTTAATCGACCTTCAGTGATGGGAATGGTGATACTGACACCACTCAGCGTCGATTTTGCGTGAGCAGGCATATCGTCAGCACCTTCCAACGTGTGCTCATACTCAGGACGATTTTCCGGCACAAGGCGATTAAAAATCGTTTCCATATCCACACGGACATCAGGGTCGCAGTTCTCGTTGATGCTCAGTCCGCAACTGGTGTGCTTCGTGAAGATATTCACGATACCCGTCTTCGGCAGTTTCGGCAATTTGCTTACAATCTCGCTCGTCACCAAATGAAATTGTTGTACCATAACGGGTGCAAAGATACGAATAAGCGAGTAAAATACCAAATTAATGTCTCACCATTTAAAGAATAGGAGATTAAAAAAGCCCGCAGCTACACATAATGACCGTCACGGCGCTGACCGTCACATGGCAATGAACACGAATCGCAGTAATGGAGGCCACTTTGGCGGACGCAGATAGGCTGTTACATAAATCTCTATATGCCTTGAAAGAGGACTCACGGGGAATCTCAGCAATGAGTTTCCTCGTTTTATTTTTGTTCAACATACCTGCCTGCTACTTGCTACAATCGCTGAAATGCTGATATACAAAGGGCTTTCTTGACTATTTTCTATGCTTGTAGCAACTGTAGCAAGCACTATCAATACCAAAATGAAAAATTTTCGCGCTTTGTTTTTATCTGTCAATCTTCATTTTTGAAGATTTCATGAAGCGAGGGATTGCTTATATATATATTACGTGTAAGCCTTGCAAAGCGAAAATACTTGCAGAAATGAAATATATAGAAAAGTTACAATAAATTTGGCTTTCCCATAGATTTT
>CADAWW010000302.1:845-2889 GCA_902791675.1 uncultured Bacteroidales bacterium | reverse complement strand
CACTTCTTCCGCCTCTTCAAAGCGGAGTTCTTCGCTTAGTTTTAGCATTTCTTCCTTGAGGTCGCGTAGCACCTGACGGGTGTTGCCTTTCAGGATTTCTCGAGCCTGTTGAATGTTCTTCTGATAGTCTTCTGCACTCTGTTTCCCAACACAGGGCCCCATACATTTCTTGATGTGATAATCCAGGCACACTTTATATTTCCCGGAGGTAACGCCTTCTTTTGTCAGAGAGGTATTACATGTGCGAGGATGATAGAGTTCCTTGATCAGATGAAGTACCCCAGTCATGCTACCCACATGGGAGTAAGGTCCATAATAAGTGCCCCATTTCTTGTTGATCGTTCGGGTTTTGAAGATGCGAGGGAAGGGCTCGTTGGTGATACAGATGGAAGGGTAGGTCTTACCGTCTTTCAGCAGAACATTATAACGCGGATTGTACTTTTTGATGAGTGAGTTTTCAAGCAGCAATGCATCCTCTTCCGTATTCACCACCGTATAGCTGATATCGTGAATCTTACTGACGCTGCCAGGCTTCTCTGGCAACCTGCTCACAATACCTTTTAGATACGATAATCGCCTTTCGTTTTCTTCCTTTGTCATCTTCAATGTTTCACGTGAAACACATTTTATATCGTTAATAGACAAGTAAGGTCAATGTCTTTAAAAAGGTCGCGACCATGAAGTCCCTCGTCTGTGATTTCGATGATGAAGTTCATGTAGATCTTCTTGGGGTGTAAGTCCTCTACGAGTTTGTAGGTGGCCTTTGCCGTACCTCCCGTTGCCAACAAATCATCGTGGATGAGTACGACATCGTTTGGGTCGATAGAGTCGAGGTGCATTTCAACGGTATCAACGCCATACTCCTTAGAGAATGATTCTTTGATAACGGTAGCAGGGAGCTTTCCTGGTTTACGTGCAAGTACGACTCCGCAACCTAGTCTCCCTGCTAAGGCCGAAGCCATCACGAATCCACGGCTCTCTACACCCACAATCTTCGTAATACCCTTGTCTTTGTAAAGTCGCTCCATTTCGTCGAGCATCTCTTTCATGCATTCGCCATTCTTGAAGAGTGTGGTTACATCTCGAAAGTTAATACCTTTTTTGGGGAAATCTGGCACACAGCGCAGATTGTCAAGCAATAGTTTACTGTTCATAATCAAATAGTTATATGTTTAATACCTTGTTGTTTGTTTCACGTGGAACATGTCCTGTCTTTATCTCCCCATCAGCACCAAAAGCACATTGATGTCGCTCGGCGAAACGCCAGGGATTCTACTGGCTTGTGCCAATGTCTCGGGCAGAATCTTCATTAGTTTCTGTCGGCACTCGGTAGACAGGCCTTTTAATTCTTCGTAGTTGAAATGCCCGCGAATCTTGATGTTCTCCAATCGGTGCATTTTCTCTGCTACCATCCGCTCGCGCTCGATATAACCTTTATATTTCATCCTCACCTCTGCAGCCTCTCTAATCTCCGACTGACGATTAATTGGATGATTCAGCACTTCTTTCAGTTGTGGGATTCACGAGTTCTGCCAACTTACAACCAAACTGAAGTGGGGTAGTGCCAAGGGCTTCGAGTCCGGAATTGATAAGTCGGGGTTTGATGGCGAACTCCTGACAGAAATGCTCGATTTCTTCGATGGCTTGCTTCTTCTGTAGCCACCAGTCATAGCGATCACGTTTCGCCAATCCGAGTTCGTAGGCTTTCTCCGTCAATCGTGCATCGGCATCGTCTTGTCTCAGCAGGATACGATATTCTGCTCGTGAGGTAAACATGCGGTAAGGTTCATCCACACCTTTCGTTACCAAGTCGTCGATGAGTACGCCAATATATGCTTCGTCGCGATGCAGGACGAATCCCGTTGTGTCTGTTGCTATGCCACAGCCCCCTGCTGCACCAGCCTTCAGTGCAGCATTGATACCTGCCATCGTTCCTTGTCCGCCTGCCTCCTCGTAACCAGTCGTACCATTCACCTGTCCTGCCATAAACAGATTGGGGATAATCTTAGATTCCAACGAATGTTTGAGTTGGGTTGGATCAAAG
>CADAWW010000302.1:0-805 GCA_902791675.1 uncultured Bacteroidales bacterium | reverse complement strand
CTGCACATCCATTGGCAATGAAGAAGAGAAGCCGTTAAGATACATCTCATTGGTGTCCTCGCCTTCGGGTTCCAAAAACAGCGGATGCTTTTCGCGTTCTGGAAAGGTTACGAGCTTCGTTTCAATGGAAGGACAGTAACGAGGACCTATCGATTGAATCTGTCCGTTATAAAGTGGGGAGTCGTCAAGTCCGCTTCGTAAGATCTCATGAACTTCCGGATTCGTGTTCACCGTCCAACAGGGCAGTTGCTTGAGTGCTCCTTTCTTATTCATATAACTGAACTGATAGGGACGACTTTCACCTGGCTGTTCTTCCAAATCTTCGAAGTGGACGGAACGCTTATCGATGCGGACAGGTGTACCTGTCTTCATACGAGCCGACACCACACCATGACGGGTGATACTCTCTGTGAAATGGGCAACGGCAGGTTCGGCAATACGTCCGCCTGCCACCATTTTCCGTCCGATATGCATCAGTCCGTTGAGGAATGTACCAGCTGTTAACACCACACATTTCGCATAGAGCTCTGCACCCCAGATGGTCCTCACGCCAATAGTTTCGCCGTTTTCAACCAGCAACTCGTCAGCCTGATCCTGCCAGATGTCAAGGTTAGGAGTCTTATCGAGCATCCTACGCCATTCCCAGATAAACTTCCCTCTGTCGCATTGGGCACGAGGACTCCACATGGCTGGCCCCTTACCCACGTTCAACATACGGAACTGGATCGAGGTAGCATCTGTCACAAGTCCCATCTGGCCCCCAAGCGCATCAATCTCACGTACAATCTGTCCCTTGGCGATACCA
>CADAWW010000301.1 GCA_902791675.1 uncultured Bacteroidales bacterium | reverse complement strand
TCCTTGGTATATTCAATGAAGATGCGGCTGGTGAAGATAAGGAAGAGGCACAGACCGAAATAGAAGCCTGAACCTACCTGAGGGAAACGGTTGTCTGCTGAGGGCTGCATGGATTTTCTGTAAATCCACCACCCTATGAAGAAGAAACAAGCGTAACAAAGGGCTTCGTAAAGTTGTCCCGGGTGACGGGGAACCATATCCACACGCTCGAAGATGAAGGCCCAGGGCATATCGGTAGGACGACCGATAATCTCGGAATTCATCAGATTGCCCATACGAATGGCACAGGCACAGATAGGCGTAACGATACCGACATTATCCAACACGCGCATGATGTTGAGCTTCATGTTGTGGGCATAGAGCCAAAGGGCCAGCATCAGACCTAATGTGCCTCCGTGACTGGCAAGACCCTCGTAGCCGGTAAACTTCCAACTGCCATCAGGAAGATGACGGATGGGCAGCACCATTTCTATGGGATGAGAAAGGAAATACCCAGGCTCGTAGAAGAGGCAATGCCCCAGTCGGGCACCGATGAGGATACCCAGGAAGCAGTACATGAACATAGGTTCGAACTGCTCCTCGGAAATCTTCTGCTGACGATACAGGCGATGCATCAGCCAATAGACGGCCAACAGACCGATGCACCAGCATATCGAGTACCATCGGATGGCAAAGAAGCCAAGATCCAATGCTACCACATCAGGGTTCCAGTTTATGAATAATTCATAATTCATAATTCACAATTCATATTTATGATAACGGGCTAGACATTAAATCTGAAATGCATCGGACAGCAGCTTCGGAACCGTACTTGATGTAGTCCTCGTACTTGATAACCTCGGCACGGATGAAGCCCTTCTCGAAGTCGGTATGGATAACGCCGGCACACTGGGGAGCCTTCCATCCCTTGCGGAAAGTCCAGGCTTTTACCTCCATCTCTCCAGCTGTGATGAATGTCTGCAGGGTGAGCAGATGGTAGATGGCCTTTATAAGGCGATTACAGCCGCTCTCAGAGAGTCCCATGTCTTCGAGGAACATCTGCTTCTCCTCGTAGGATTCAAGCTCTGCAATGTCGGCTTCTGTCTGAGCGCTGATAATCAGCATCTCGGCATCCTCGCCCTCGATGGCTTTCTTTACGGCTTCGGTATAGTTGTTTCCTGTGGATGCGCTGGCATCGTCAACGTTGCAAACGTATAGCACAGGCTTGGTGGTCAGTAGGAAGAGACCCTTGGCGGCAGCATTCTCGTCTTCTGTCTCGAAGGTTACGGTACGGGCACTCTTGCCTTGTTCCAATGCGTCGCGATAGGCTTCCAATACTTGTAGTTCTATCTTGGCCTGCTTGTCACCCCCTACCCTTGCGGCTTTCTCGACTTTCTTGATTCGAGCCTCTACGGTCTCTAAATCCTTCAACTGCAACTCGGTATCGATAATCTCCTTGTCGCGGACGGGATCTACAGAACCGTCAACGTGTACAATGTTGCCATTGTCGAAGCAGCGCAGCACGTGAATGATAGCATCGCACTCGCGGATATTGGCAAGGAACTGATTACCCAAGCCTTCGCCTTTGCTGGCTCCCTTAACGAGTCCGGCAATATCTACAATGTCGCAGACAGCGGGGACAATACGACCCGGGTGAACCAACTCGGCCAGTTTGGTGAGTCGTTCATCCGGCACACTTACCTGCCCCATCTGAGCGTCGATGGTACAAAAAGGGAAATTGGCAGCCTGAGCCTTAGCGCTGCTCAGACAGTTGAAAAGTGTTGACTTGCCCACGTTGGGCAGACCTACTATACCTGCTTTCATTTTATTCTGAATCTTAAATTGGGTGCAAAATTACCGCTTTAATTTTACAATACCAAATTTTGTAAGTTATCTTAACTTATGCGAGGGGCTTAGTGAGCCTCCAGCCAGTTACTCCCCCACCCTGTATCGGCTATGAGGGGAATGCGCATCTGCACAGCATTCTGCATTTCTTCTACCACAATCTTCTGCAGGCGATCTTTCTCTTCGGGCAGGACGGTAAAGCAGAGTTCGTCGTGAACCTGCAGAATCATCTTGGAGCGGATGCCTTCTGCTTTCATGCGTTGATAGACA
>CADAWW010000300.1 GCA_902791675.1 uncultured Bacteroidales bacterium | reverse complement strand
TGCCTCGTAGTGATTCAATATAGTATTGGCACGGGCAGCCTGAGACTCCAGCACATTGTCGAGACCGGCTCCGGCCTGATCCAGTGTTCCGTGATAGAAAAGTCTGACGTTACCAAAGCCAAAGGCATCATTCTCGAAACCAGAGCCAACCTCGCGAATACCAATCTTCAGCGTACCGTCTGTTACATTGGCAAGGATGGCATTCTCGTATCGGCCGCTCTCAAATGCTCTGCAGTAACCTACCAATCCACGGGGAACATATCCGTCAACTCCGTTGAAATCGGTAACTTCATAATCGGGATACTCACCGGTAAGGTTACAGTTATAGCCGTCAACTGCTTCGCTCATAGGAATAGCATCCTCAACGGGAACCTGGAAGTAATTGGTCATACCGTTGGCTGTAAGCGTGGCCATATAGTTGGTGTTGTACAAATCAACATCTCCGGGATAAGGACGGTAAACACCGTTTACGCGTACTTCATAGATACCGTTTGCCAAACCTGATATGGTCTGATACATATCCATGGTTGAGTTCCACGACTCGGCAGCATGCATTTCTGAACCATCAGCACCGCTGTGTCCTGTTCCCACTTTGCCTTCCCATCCTTCGAAACCGTTTGTGAAGGTGGGGTTGGCAATCAACATGGTCATATCTGTACCCGCAGCAGGCTCCTCGGTGATAGCAGCCTCCAACATGGCAGCAATCTTCTTGGTCTCTGTCTTTATTTCCTCTTCGGAGAGTTCGCATTCGTCAAGGATATAAAGGGCTGTTCCCTTGGGATAGAGAGCGCTGGGCTCCTGACTGGTACGCAGGTATTCCTCCAGCTCGTCGCGTTTCTTACCGGCAAAGTCATCGTGCTCCTCCAAATACTTATCTGTCTCCTCAACTTTCTGCTTGTAAGCAGCGTATGCATCGGCACAAGACCTTACACTATTGCGTAAGTCCTGAATACTGTTCCATGCAGCCATGAACTCATCAATGTTCTTACACTGCTCAACGCCTTGCAGTGCAGCCTGGTAGCTCTCTATCAGGCTCTTCTGTGCCTGCGTGTTCTCGCAGAAATCGGTTTCGGCACCGATGACTTTATTGGCGAAAGCCGTAAAGGTGGTGTTGTCGTAAGCATTTCCGCATACATCTCCTGCCTTGTATATACGTTCGTGAGTGGGGAAGGGGTTCAGCAGGTAGCAGAGCATACCGTTTGTCACATCCTCGGCATTAACCTGGGTGGTGTTAGGCTGATGAGAGCCGAACTCGTTCACGAAGTAGCAGTTGGTGCATGTAACATTGTCCGGGTTACGGGCAAAGGTATAGGCGTTACCCTGACTGGTATCGATGTCTATCATACCCGTAAAAGCACAGTTGGTAAGCGACGACTTAGATCCTGACCACCCGATGAAGGCGGCACAGTTATAACCTGAACCGGAAATGTTTCCGCCAAAGATACAGTTCTCGATGAGGGAACCGTCGGCACTGCCACGGCCAATGAGTCCTGAAATAGCAGCATCACCCTCGAAAGAGCTGGTCACATTTACATCACAAACTACATTCAGCACCTTTCCGCCAAAGATCTCACCTACCAGCGGACCTACCTTATTATAAAGTGCGTTCAGGCTACCGGTGATGTACAGATTCTGTATGGTTCCGTCAAGGTAACGGAAGAGACCCCAACTGCTTTCTGTAGCAATCATATCAATGGTCACCGTCTTGTAGTTACCGTCGAAGATACCTTTGTAGTGGTTGCCGCTTGTGCCGATAACAGTAAAATCGGTGCCGGTGAGGTCGATGTCATCCAACAGTTTTGCATTGGCTGTGTTATCGCCCTGATTTACCAGATTGGCAAACCACGCAAACTGGTCGGCCGTCTCTATCTGATAGAAACCGTCAACCAAAGAGGCCATACTGGGATCCACCTTGCCGCAGTTAATACAGATACCATCCTTGTACTGATGGTTGGGAATATCCTGTGTTTTTGTGTTAGAATAAGTAAGGGATGAACCGTCGGCACTCTGTCCGTTACAACTCAAGTTACCTGCCGCATATACCTGCTTGCTGTTTGAGAATGGAACGGGAACCATGTCGCTGCCCAGTGT
>CADAWW010000299.1 GCA_902791675.1 uncultured Bacteroidales bacterium | reverse complement strand
CAGATCCGGAGGGAAGGGTTCAGGAATCCTGTTTCTCGCAGAAATGCGGGTCCTTTATAGCATGATTAATACCTACAACTTCAGAATCTCAATCGTCTTGCCATCTATGCGAATGGCACCGCTCTCCTGAAGTTCGTTGAGGGCACGTTGCAGGGAATACTTCTGAATGCCGACATCGAGGCTTGCCCACAGAGCTCGCACGATCAGATTATGCAGCAGATCATCGACGATTTCCAGTTTGCCTATGAGAATCTGCCCGAGGCAGCTCCCGGCACCACAGGACGCGCTCACAAGGTAGCTGCTGCTGCCTATCTCGCCAAGTGCTACCTGAACTGGGCATACGGTGACGGTTATGAGGCTTCAACAGGTTATAGCCACGTTGATCAGGCCAAGATCCAGAAGGTCATCGAGTACACTGACGTTGTAAAGAACTCACCTTACGATTATCTCGACACTTACGGACACATCTTCCTGCAGGACTATGCCAACTCCGTAGAGAGCATCTTTGCTGTGCAGCACTCCAACAGAGCTGACGACGGAACGAAATACGGGCGTGCTAACTGGTCGAATATGCTGAATGGCGTATGGGGTATCTGGTCTTGCGGATGGGACTTCCACAAACCCTCACAGAACCTTGTCAATGCTTTCAAGACCAAGAACGGTCTTCCTATGGACGATTTCGATGCTGACCATAACGCTATCGTTATCAATGGTGCCGACACGGTACAAATACGATCCCCGTCTGTTCCACACCGTCGGTATGCCCACCTATCCTTATAAATATGAGGAGCAGTACACGCTGACAAAGGCTAACAGCCGTACCCCTAACACCTACGGTTACTACTGCTCGATGAAGGAAGTTCCGCAGCGCTCTAAGGGTGAGGACTACGACATGCCCTGGCAGGCCTTCGGCGTGAACGACTACGTGCTGCGCTATACCGACGTGATGCTGATGCGCGCCGAGGCTCTGATCGAGAAGGGAGACTTCAACGGTGAGGCCCTCCAGATCATCAACGACATCCGCTCCCGTGCCAAGAAAGACATCAGCGCCACCTCGCTCATCGGCTATGCAAAAGATCAGTGCGACATCGCGCTATACGGTAACTTCGCAAGTCAGGACGATGCCCGCAAGGCACTGCGCTGGGAGCGCCGCGTAGAGTTGGCTATGGAGGGTCACCGCTTCTTCGACCTTCGTCGTTGGGGTATGCTCTCTTCTACACTTAATAAGTATTTCGAGACCGAGAAGACCGACGAGTACGACTCTCAGACTTACGCTCTGTATTACAAGGATGCCTTCTTCACTGCAGGCAAGAACGAGTATTTCCCCATAGCATCCAACCAGATGAACTATGTGCAGGGACTCTATCATCAGAACAAAGGCTATTAATTTAGCCTGAATTATTCATAGATATAAAAAAGAGAACGCATTCCTTGCATAATTGCAGGAAAAATTGTAACTTTGAATCGTCTTAAAATCAAATTGTTACATACGTTCTCATGTGCAAAGGTAATACAAATTTTTCAATTGTGCAAGCCCAAACAGACTTTTTAGAGCTGTTTGAGGTAAATAAGAAGGTCGAGATGTCGTTTTCTGCCCCTGAACTGTCTTCTTTGGGTGGTCTCTCATTATTAACGAAGTCTGCAAAGAACAGCGATTTCCTCAATCGCTTGTCTTGCCAGATAAAAGACTGGCGGAATCCCGATTTGATAGTCCATACCATGCAGGATCTTGTCAGGCAGCGGGTCCTCCAGATAGCAGCAGGCTATGAGGATGCGGACGACTGCGATCTGCTCCGTCACGACCCGATGCTGAAACTTGCAGTTGGGCATACCCCAGAGGAGCGCGACCTGTGCTCACAACCCACAATGACCCGCCTGGAAAACCATCTCTCCCATCGGGAGCTTTGGAATATCGGGAATCTGTTCGTCAACCACTTCATATCCTCCTACAAAGAGGAGCCGGACAGGATCGTCCTCGATCTTGACGACAGCAATTCCAATGCCTACGGCGCACAGCAGCTGACACTGTTCAACAACTATTATGGCGAGTACTGCTATTACGGCGCACAGCAGCTGACACTGTTCAACAACTATTATGGCGAGTACTGCTATATGCCGTTGTTCATCTTCGAGGCCCAGAGCCAGCGGCTGGTACTTCCCTTGTTGAGGCCAGGCCGCGTGAACAAGCAGACAAACGTATGCGGCCTGCTCAAGAAACTTATATCCAGGCTTCGTGAGCATTGGAAACACACCGTTATTATCATCCGTGGCGATGCCATGTTCTCTGGCCACGAATTCATGGAATGGGCCATGAGCCAGCCCCGGCTGCACTATATTTTCGGCTACAAGGCCTATAAACCACTGCAAAAACTGGTTGAGTCGTGGAGAGAAGATGTCGTCCAACGCTATAAGGAGACTCAAGAGGAAATCAAGGAGTATCACGCAATCGAGTATGCTGCAGCAAACTGGAAGTGCAAGCAGTGGACGGTGGTCAAGATTGAACATACAGAACAGGGATGTCAGACCAGGTTCATCGTTACCGACATGAAGGAGAAGACAGCCAGGAGGCTGTACGAGAAGGATTACTGCAAAAGAGCCGACTGCGAACTCTGTATCAAGGAGATGAAGGACGGACTCAGAGCAGACCGGATGTCCTGCAACAGGTTCACTGCCAATCAGTTCCGGCTTTTCCTGCACGCTGCAGCCTATGTTATTCTTCTGGATGCCAAACAGAAACTCTTCAGAAAAACGGAAATGGTTAATGTCACTATCCAGACTTTCAGGCAGAAACTGATACTCATGCCAGTAAAAATAACAGAGATGAAGACAAAGATCAAGTTGGAGTATCAAAGGGACAACCCGCTAAGATACAAGTTACGAAGGGCGTTGGTGTTTATGTAAAGTTCATCATTTTGAGGGGAAAAAGAATATGTAGCGAAAGTTGCAGCATACTTGTATGGCGCAATTTGGATATTTATGCCAATAAACACGTCGTTTGGATAACACGAATTGGCTTATTATGGCGTTTCCACCAAGTGTGGGAATGTTTTGTCTCCAAGTAAGGGAACATTTCATCCCTAGGGTGAAGATAAAAACCAATCTATGAATAATTCAGGCTAG
>CADAWW010000298.1 GCA_902791675.1 uncultured Bacteroidales bacterium | reverse complement strand
AAAATCGTCGGAGCCTCGGAACACTTTTCGGAACTTTCGGAATCATTTTCGGAACTGTGCCAACGCTTTCATCAGTGCTTCACCTAAAATGATAAACTGAGACGATGCACCATCCTCTGCCCACTTGTCAAGATTTCGAGAGATTTTTCCTGTGCGAATGGGCTTGCCCACAGCATCGTCATTGCAGTCATAGCGGATGGGCATGGTGAATGGCCAGCGTGACACATCGCGCACAAACTGGCTTACAGTACCCTGATAACCATTCATCTGATAGATGCGATAGACTACGCTCCACGAGACGTTTCCCCACCAGTGTCCGTCTTTAATGGTCTTCTCCACAGCCCAGACCATCGCTTCGGGGGCTGGCAACTCCCCGCCCATATGATGGGTTGGGTGCGAAGCATTTTCAGCGCTATCTACTCCCTTTCCTTTTGGGAGGGGTCGTGGGTAGGCTCCAATGTTAAACTGTTTATCCACGTACTGGCTGCCTGGGGCATAGATGAACACGGGGCTGCCTTGGTGATCCTTGTCTTTGCGGTGCACACGCTCCAACAGTTCGTTCACCTTCTTCAGGACATCGGCGGGCAGCATGTCGCCGAGTCCTCCCAGAAAGTCTGGGACTTCTTCATTGTGATTCATATTCACGTTTTCCGTTAAATTTCTGATAATAAACACATATAATACGCCGTGAGGCGAAAGAGAAAAGAAACGGAGGACGTGGGTAGGATTGGTGTCACAGCAACACACCCAGGTCTGCAATACCTTCTCGAAAGTTGCTGTTACTGCCAATGCCCACGCCTCCGTAGATGCGTGAGCTGGCAGCTATTCGCTTTCGAGATGTCATGTGAATTGCAGTTCGGGTGACTATCGAAATAGCTGTCTACTGTTTGTTATATGTATTCGGTTGCAAAATTACAAAAAATCCTGCATATTCCGACACTTTTCGCAAATTATCTTATGGACTCATTGCTTTTTCCTCATTTAAAGGGTTTGACATATTGTTATTTTATCTTCTTAAATCATTCTTTTTCCAAATCATGTGCTACCCACACTGTCCATTCGTCAATAATATCTGTTAAATTTAATGCCAGTTTCATCTATGCTAATCCCTTTAGCAATACGAACAGAACGTGTCATGGGTATATAAAGCATTGCCTTGCAATTGGGTAGTTGAGCGGCGGGTCTTGTATTGGAGAAATCAATACATCCCAGCGTGTTGTCTTGACCATAGATTGTTGTCCGGTGTGACGTCGCTTTCAATTCCAGTAACATTTGCTCAGCGGAGCTTGATACGAGTCTGTCTATTATAATTGCCGTCTTTATGGGTTTAGAGCTTATGGAGTCGTATTCAATAGAAGAGGTTTCTTCATCCCAAATCACAAACGTATTATTCTCACTTTCTTTCAATCGCTTTATTAATGATGTTAACCATTTAGGATTGCCCCTACTTTCTGCCACTTGGATGCAGGCTTCGCGATTAGCTTCAGAATTGTAAAACTCAACTCCCTCAGTCGTACCCATATGATCATACAGCAATTCGAGATAGGGTTTATAATAAGTATCCTGGCCACCATTATTCCCCCTAATATCAATTATCAAATTGTCGCAGCCAGACTGTAGGTAAGACTTAATGCTCTCTTTTACCCAATCAATGGTTGGATCACCAGAACAAGATGGGAAACGTATTAAAAACGTTCGGTCTGTAACCTTACATGCAAGCTTTGAAGGATGATATTCTATGGAGTCCCAATAATGCGGTATTTGCTTGTGCTTAGGCATATACTCTTGAGTACAATTAAATCCTCCATCAGTTATAAATAGATGATAATCGGCAAAAAAAGCAGTATATTCTGCTCCGACATCTCTTCCTCTTTTGGCTCCAGTCCCAACTTGACCGCGAAGTTCGGCTTTGAAATTAATGTAAGCCAAATGGTTCAGAGAATCTACCTTTGCCGTAAAACCTGAATAATTCTCTTCTACTTGTCTGACCACTATATCAAAGTCTTCTAAATGTTGTTCAACAGTGAGTTCTTGCGCATTTAGTGTTACAGTTACTAACAGAGTGAGGATTACAAATAGTTGTTTCATTGTTTTCAATTTACTTGCGATTTTTGTTATGTAGGACAGTGTCAGCATTAAGTCTGACAACTGTCCAAACGAGAGAGTATTTATAATCTGCTCTTTTCTGCATTACCTGCACCCGTACCTTTGTACTTCGAGCGTGCAGGATTGAAATTGTAGCGAACAGTGAGTTCAAGTTTGCGGGTGTCGAGGCGCTTGTCAAGATAGATTTCGCGAATGTCGCTGTAGATGGTTGCTTTCTGGCGGATGCTGCCGAAGAGGTCGGTGCAGGCCAGTTTGACGGTAAGACGGTCATTCCAGAAGGCTTTGTAGAGGCTGATGTCGAACTGCCACGACTGGGCGAGGTGGATGTT
>CADAWW010000297.1 GCA_902791675.1 uncultured Bacteroidales bacterium | reverse complement strand
TACTTTCTTTGCCATAATATTTATTCAACAGACCTTGCAAAAATACAAATTAATTATGAATCAATGTAAAAATTCCCAAGGTTTTTCAATATTGAGCATTGAACATTGTCTTCTGATTCCATATTCTGACCTTCGGTCGAGCTTGTAGACTCAGAACTAAATTGGGGAAAAATCGCGAAAAAGGTGGGGAAAAAGAGAATTCTGATTAGAACTCTTGAGAATTTTGTGTACCTTTGCAGTCAAAATATCAGTGAGATATGTATCGGACCCGGAACTGATAATGACAGAAGGGAGATGTATGAAGAATAAGAAGTAATGAAATTTTGTTATAAGTTATGAGTGAACCATATACCACAGCAATTTTGCTTTTACATTGCCCAGATAAGCAGGGTATAATATCGGAAGTAACAAAGTTTATTACCGATAACCAAGGGAATATCGTTTACCTGGATCAGTATGTGGATAAAGTTGAGGGAATGTTCTTTATGCGTATAGAATGGGAACTGAACGGCTTCCTGATTCCACGCGATAAGCTGTACGACTATATTACCACGTTATACTCACAACGTTATCAGATGAAGTTCAGCTTGTACTTCAGTGATAAACGTCCACGAATGGCCATATTCGTTTCTAAGATGAGTCACTGTCTGTACGACCTGCTGGCAAGATGGAAAGCTGGAGAGTTTAACTGTGACATTCCTTGTATTGTGTCCAACCATGAGGATTTGCGTTATGTAGCTGAACAGTTTGGCATTCCTTACTACGTTTGGAGCATACAAAAAGACCACTCGAACAAGGCTGAAGTAGAAGCAGCTGAAATGGATTTGCTACGCAGTATGGATATCTCGTTTATTGTGCTTGCACGATATATGCAGATTATCAGTGACGAGATGATAGCAGCATATCCGCATCATATCATAAATATACATCACTCGTTCCTTCCTGCATTTATCGGTGCCAAGCCCTACCACCAGGCTTTTGAACGCGGCGTTAAGATTATCGGTGCAACGAGTCATTACGTGACGGCAGAACTGGATGCAGGGCCTATTATCGAACAGGATGTTACGCGCATCACGCATAAGGATACACCCGAAAGTCTTGTATTGAAGGGGAAGGATCTGGAAAAGATTGTCCTTTCCCGTGCAGTTTCCAAACATATCGAGCGGAAAATCCTGACATATAAGAATAAAACGATTATTTTTAATTGAAAGTTTAAAATCTTCTCCTATGCCGCTTTGCGGCAAGAAATCTTTCAGATCTAACAGATATTTAACAAAAACCGCAAAAACCCCTTCTGATGTTTGTGACTCCTGCAGAGTCTTTGTGTAAGAACAAGCTCTTAAGCCAAATCCATATCTCTTATCACATAACTATCGTTATTACAAACATCAGAAGGCAAAAACATCGGCTTTCAGCCTAAAAAATAGTCTAAAGATGTATGATGTAAGATGTATGATGTAAGATGGAACCTCATAACCTATAACCCTTAATTATTCGCTAACCGCTAACCGATTTAAAATCCGCTAACCTATTAAACTATTAAGCAACTAAGCTATTAAGCAATTAAGCAACTAAGCAATTAAACTAAGAAACTGCTCTAAACTCTAAACTATCAACAATCTCCCTCTGGGGGAGAGTCTAATTATGAGTTGGTTGAATAAAGATAATATAAGAAGGAGCAATGAGGGGGTGGAGTACCACCCTCTTATTCCTTTCCTGCCTGAGAATGCACGGGTGCTGTTCCTGGGCAGTTTTCCGCCACAACGGAAGAGGTGGTGTATGGACTTCTACTACCCCAACTTTATCAATGACCACTGGCGCATGAACCACTTTGTAGATACGGAACACAAGCGTTTCAAGATTGACGAGATTATTGCGTTCTGCCAGGAAAAGGGAATAGCTTTTTATGACACCTCAACTGCCGTCCGTCGCCTGAAGGACAATGCCTCGGATAAGTTCCTGGAAGTAGTTGAACCGACAGATATCCTTGCCCTTATTGCCCAACTGCCTCACCTTCGCACCATCGTAACAACAGGCGAGAAGGCCACAGAAACCATCTGTGCATCACTTGGCATTCCGGAAATTCCCAAGGTAAACACATATATCAATATTCCCCTCGCCCAAAATTCCCAATCCAAGAAAAACTCTAAACTATCAACTCTAAACTATCAACTATCCTTATACCGCCTCCCGTCCTCATCTCGTGCCTATCCGTTGGCATTCGACAAGAAAGTGGCGTGTTATAGACAGATGTTTTCCAAGGCCCTCATGCTGCCTTCATGGCTTTGCGTATGAAAGGCGAGCTTTCACGCAAGCCCTGACGCCATCATGGCTTTGCACGCAAAGCACAGACAGCACCAGAGCAAAAAACACCGTTTCGCTTCGCTCCATTAAAAAAGCTGCGCATTGTGGCTAAAAACAACTTCTGACCATCGAACTTAAAAGTTAAATGAAAGGTTTTTTAGCCCGAAGGGCGGGATTTTTGCTCACGAAGTATGTGTGGTCTGTAGAGACCAAGATGAGAGGTTGAATATTTTATCTGTGAGCTTGCTCACAAGGGAAAATAGATGCCTTTCATCTTGTA
>CADAWW010000296.1 GCA_902791675.1 uncultured Bacteroidales bacterium | reverse complement strand
ATACGTTTTGTCAGCTCTCACGAGGTAGGCCACACTTTAGGTCTGCGACACAACTTTGGCAGTTCAAGTACGGTACCTGTTGACAGTCTCCGAAACAAGGAATGGGTTGAAGCACACGGCCACACACCCAGTATTATGGACTATGCACGTTTCAACTACGTGGCACAGCCTGAAGATGGCATCTCGCGTTTAGGAATTTTCCCCCGCATTGGAGATTATGATATATGGGCCATCACATGGGGTTACAAGCCCATGCTGGACGCTCAGGACGAATTACAGGATCATAAGATGTTGGAGCCTATGGTTTTGGAATCACTCAAGAACCGCCGTCTATGGTGGGGCGATGGCGAAGGCGTATATATAGACCCACGCCGTCAAACAGAAGATTTAGGTGATGACCCTGTCAAGGCCAGCTACTATGGTATTCTGAATCTAAAGCGTCTGGCCGACAACCTGCGTCGTTATACCCTTGATGACGAGAAAGACATCTACGATGAGAATATCAGAACCATGTACAACCAGATTCGCACCCAACTTATGCGCTACTGTGGACATGTAACGCGTAACATAGGCGGCTATATGGTAGAGCCTAAGACACAAGGTATGGGTGGTGATGTTTATGAGCCCCAACCACTCAGCAAGCAGAAAGCTGCCTTGAAGTTTATTGACGAGCATTTCCTGCATGAGCCCATTTGGATGCGTGAGGTATCCTATGCTAAACGTCTGACAACAGACCCACAGTCTTTAACCAACTCCATTGGCGAAAGTGCAGTAACTGGACTGATGAACCGTTTGGATGCGCTGAATGAACTATACAAACCTCAGCAATATCTGGCCGACCTGAGCAAACTTGTCTTTACCGAATTGGATAACAACAAGAAGGTAACCCCCTATCGAATAGCTCTGCAAAACAATATGCTATTCCATTTGGGTCGTGCCTTTGGTAACGGAAACCGGGACATTCATCCTGCAGTACTCTACACACTTCAACAGTTACAAAAAAAAGCCAAGGTTGCATCTGTTTCAGCACCTGATGCTGAAAGCCGAGCACATTGGGCAAGCATATACGATCAGATAGGACGACTGCTTGTCTGGAAGTAAAAACCAGGCGCATAATCCTACTACACGTAGAAAAAAAATACGGCCACGTTAGAGAGTAAAAAATCTCTAGTGTGGCCGTAAATTTATTCCAATTTTGCATTTATTTTGCCAATAGTTTTTTTACTGTCCCATCACTATAGCGAATGATATTCAGCAGGTCGTATATTGCTTCGTAGTTCTGACGATGAGGTGTCGTGATAGCTGTTTGTAATTCAGGGTGCACATAAGCCTCACTCTCAAGAAGCAAATTAAAAGCATAGTCCATATCGGGAGCCATGGAATAATTATCCAGCAGTTGATATGAATCGGTTGTAGAGCCTAATTTGAAAATGTTTCCGGATGCAGAAATAGCAATAGGCTTAGGCTGCTCAGTCTGCACCAATTTACCATTCTCAACTTTCAGATAGCACCTTGTTCCTAAATTGTAAATATAATACTGATTGTAGGCTTCAGAACGTAAGACCAACCAGTTGGCACAGGAATCCAAGGCATTCTCATCTCCATCTTTTATCAGTTGGGTTGATGTGTCCTCCGCAGAAGCATAAAGGACGGATTTTTTTGATGTATTATGTAACTGATAACAGCGCGTCGAACTAATATTCTGCAGCTTGCCAACTATGCCAAACTTTAAAGGCATAACATCAGCAAGAGCTTCCAATGCTTCCTTAAGGGCTAGTGTATCTGTACAGTTTCCATTGTCATATACAGGAATCAAGTGTTGAATATCATCCTTCAGATAATTACCCAGTCTGTCTGCATTCTGTATAAGGTCACCTGTATACTTCAGCATTTTCTTCAGGTCATAGGGACAGGTGAATGTAACTTCGTTGATGGCAAGCGCATCACCACCATAACTGGATATAAAATCAATTTTAAAGTAACGGCTGGTTATCTCCATGCCAAAGTCATATTCAGGTTTCTCACTGTCAGGCATGACTCCAGTCTTACGACTCTTCCAAGATTTGCCATTTTCTGATGTGGATATGCGGAAGTTCTTTGCTCTGTAAGGTGTTTTCTTTTCTTGGTACAAAGCAAGGCCATTGATTGTTATTTCTTTTCCTGCATCCAAGATGAGGTAATGTGGAAAGGATGCCTTTGTCGGTTTCCACTGGGAGTGCCAATAAGTAGAACTGCGACTATCAATAGCCTGAGTTGCTCGACCATTATCTCCCTCACCCTGTGTCTCCTCATCAGAGCATTTAAGAAGCGTCATCGTCGTCATATCTACTTTTCTGAATGCATCTACACGGGCTGCTGCCTGTACTGCCTCATCCCTGCGGATAGCCTCATCAACACGAGCTGTTAATGCTTTAATATTAATGGTATCTACCCAAGGCATTTCTTTTGGTAAAGGCAAAACCTTGGCGCTGTCCTGGACATTTCCGAAACCGCCCGTTTGCAGGAAGAAACAGTTATCATATAATTTTGTCACCCCGTGTCCGTAGTCCTTACGCGAGAAACGTGTACCATCATTCTGCGTGTGGCCAAAATCCACGGAATTTCTTGCGTACCACTTACCCGAAGCCAACGAG
>CADAWW010000295.1 GCA_902791675.1 uncultured Bacteroidales bacterium | reverse complement strand
AACTCCGTGATGACAGACCCCTGTAGGACTGACCGCCGCTGTAGCAGTTGGTGATGGTTCCGTGCGGTTCGTAAGAGCCGATGAGACCATAGCCGGTCATGTAAGATGCGCTTGAGAGGCTTGCCTCCATATCCACTCGTGCATAGCAATCGGATAGAGAGATAGAGGTGTCTCCCCAGTAATCACCTATGCCTATAAGACCTCCTATGTTTTTGCACATATTTTGGTAGAGGCCATCTTCGATAATACGTCCGACGGCATAACATTGTTCGAAAGAAGACCCAAAGGCATAGCCGGCCAAGAGGCCTGCTGCATCCATGCGTTGGCCGATGTAATGCTCAACGTCGTCATATTTTTTTCCATTGATTACCGAGGCCTCGATGCCGAGGTTCTTGATAACTGCTTTCTCGCCAAGTTCGCTGAAAAGTCCCCAATAGTATCGCTGTGGGTCATAAACCTTCACGGCGCTCATCTCAATATACATGCCGCTGATGGTGTGTCCCTGTCCGTCAAAAGTTCCTTGGAATGAAGTACGTGATTGAGAACCCAACCAATCAATCACGCCAATAGGCCTCCAAGGCTCTGCATAACCATCATGTCCCCAATGCTGCCAGTCGGTAATGTCGTTGAGCACGAGGTCGTTGTCCAAAATGACGGTGCAGCCCTCCAGCGTGCGTGGGGCAACCAGTAGCGTAGGTTCATAATTTATAAAGTCAGGGTGTTCCTTATCGAAGTTGCTCCAATCCCACTTTCCATTCACCACCTGCGCCAATCCGCGCAACTGGGCAGCAGTCTTGATGTGGTAAACCTTAGTAAATTTATTATTGAACGGAGTCACATCTATGTCATTGCTGTGGTCTTCTATCCATTTGGCATAGAGTGTCTGGCTTTCAGTGATTGTAGTATTCTCCCAGTCGAAGAACTTGGTGAGGGATTCGTCCGAATACCATCCTGCAAAGTAGTAGCCGTCGCGTGTGGGACGTCCGGGTGCACTGACCTGACTTCCCTCTTCCATAAATTTGCTAATCACCTCTGAACCGCCATTGCTTACAAAGGTGATTGTAACTGACGGCTGATAGTCTGCCACCGTTGAAACTTTCGGGTACTGTCCTTCCTGCCACTGCCAATAGTTCAGTTGCAAGTCTTCGTCATGCGAAGCATTCCAACGGCTGACAGCATCGTTCAGCATATTTGCACATTCCTTCGACTGTAGCCATGCGGTTGTTTTGGAATCAAAACTGAACTCATCGGTATTATCATAGTGCATAACGTCATCGTTGCAGAAAACATTCTCGTTATACTGTCCACCAGACATGGCGGTCCAATTCTTAGCCCAAGGCACATCACCTGTAAAGATGCAGTTAACGTAAGTGTCGCCCCAATTTCCGGGGGTATTAGCTAACGAACTGGTATTATCCATAGGTCCTGCAACACGCGCCGATGAGAAGCCGTTGAGAATGAATGAACGCCCCGACAGTTCTCCTGCAATACCTGCAAAATGGCCATATTCTGTACCCTGATACTCAACGTCGCCCGATGTCCAACACTGGATGAAATGATTGTCTTCTCCACCTTTACCTACAATCAGGCCACAACCGCCGGCACGGACATACGCACCAGTAACACCCAGATTACGGAAAGTGCATCCCGTGCCGATGATGCCAAACAGACCCTGATTCTTCTGGTTGTTATCAATATACATGTTCTGCACCTCGTGGAAGTCGCCGTCATAGTTGCCACAAAACGGATAGTCCTGGTCCACCATACCATCCAACTCAAAATGGTGGGTGCTTCCGACGGGTTGCCACTCCGTAGGCATTTCCTGCCCCCAGTTCTCCATCGGAAGGTTCAAGGCTATGTCTGCTGTTTGCTTCAGATACTGATGCTTGAAGTTGTAGCCATGATCCACATACCATCCTGTATTGGCAAGTTGCTCCTTATTGTTTACAAGGTATGGATTCGCCTGTGTTCCATCGCCGCCTCCAAGATAGTCCGTCAGGTTGGCTGCCTTCACCCCTGTTGTCTGTGGAACGTCACCGGAACGATACGCCCATGTGCTGGTTCCGCAAAGAGCAGCCATCCTGTTCAGGTCGTCAACAAATACCTGGCTCTTCATGTAGCTGAGTGTCTTTTCTGTCCCCAGATAGGCAACCGAATGGCCTACGCCGGTTGTCGTAAAGGCATCTTTGTTCCAATAGCAGCCTATCTCACGGGAATATACGAACCCGGTTGCTTCATCCTCCCAACTGTGGTTGAACTGTTCTGTAAACGGAGCGCAAGCATAACGGTCGGCATCGGGCAAGACAAAAGTGCTTGCTGCAAAACAGTTGATGCAGTCACCCGGCAGAGCCTCGTCCCGGAAATAACGTCCATTTTCCTGAAGGAACAACGACATATAGGTCCTTGCACCATCATCGGTATCGGCAAGGCTCATTTGGCTGGTGGTATAGCATGATTCGATGAGTCCGTAATTCCAGATGCCAAAGCCTCCTAACATTCCGCCATTATTGCTCTGCAGGCTGCCTGTGGCATAACATTCACGGATGATGCCTTGGTGAGACACTCGCCCATCTTCAACAGCGTACATGTTGAAACAAACGAATCCGCCTGCCCAACGCCCCCTGTATGCACCCGTCCCCGTAGCACCTTGAATTTTCCCGTATAATGCCTGTATATCCACGTTTGCGGAACATCGTTCGATGAGTCCGAGGTTTGTGTGTACAAATCCGCC
>CADAWW010000294.1 GCA_902791675.1 uncultured Bacteroidales bacterium | reverse complement strand
TTTGGTATCCACACTACCGACCTTTGGTAGGCACGCTACCAAAGCTTGGTAGCCAGGCTACCGAGGTTTGGTACTGACAGTACCAAGGCTTGGTACTGAGAGTACCAGAGGGGTTGGTACTGAAAATACCAGAGGGCTTGGTACTGAAAATACCAAGGGGGTTGGTACTGAAAACGAATATTGTTTTTGTCTGTCGAGTTGCCATTTTGGGCCTAATTCTTTTTGCATTTTACTCACTTTTTCATACCTTTGCAGAGATGGAAAAGAGAGCAATTATCGTAGGGGCCAGCTCAGGCATTGGCAGGGAAGTGGCTCTATTGTTGCTGGCCGAAGGCTGGCATATAGGTGTAGCGGCCCGCAGAGAGGAGTCGCTCATGGAACTGAAAGCCATGGCACCAGGGCGCGTGGAGGTGATGAATATCGACGTGACAAAGGTAGATGCGGGTGAACGACTGCTGGCTTTGATAGAGCAACTGGGCGGCATGGACCTGTATTTCCACGCCTCAGGAATCGGTAAGCAGAACCGCATGCTGACAGAAGACATCGAACTGAGCACCATGGACACTAATGCCGTGGGCTTCACAAGGATGATTGGCACGGCCTATCGCTATTTCGCCAATCGGGGCGAGGGGCATATTGCTGCCATCACATCGATAGCAGGCACCAAGGGTTTAGGTCCTGCGCCTGCCTATTCTGCCACCAAGGCCATGCAAAGCACTTATCTGCAAGCACTGGAACAGCAGGCACGTCAGCGCAGACTCAATATCAGGTTTACAGATATCCGCCCTGGATTCGTGAAGACGGCCCTGCTGAACGATAACTTCCCCTACCCCATGCTGATGAGACCTGAGGCGGTGGCACGCGATATTGTGAGGAGTATTCATTGTGGCCGCCACGTGCGAATCGTCGACTGGCGCTATCGGGTGCTGACCTTCGTATGGCGACTGATTCCCAACTGGCTGTGGCGAAGATTCAAGATATAACAAAAATCCTCTCGTCCGTTTGAAGTGCACCCCAAAAGTTAGACAAAAAACTTTTGGGGTGTATTATGTTTAAAAAGAGAAGAAAGAATCATCGTCTCAACTATCTTCATTACATGCATTTGCTAGAAGATGGTATGAGTGTCAATGCAGTCAGCGTAAAATACGGAGTTGATAATAAACAACTCAAGGTCCTATGGCACAGGTATCAGGAATCAGGCATAGCAGGATTGAAGAAGAGAGAGAATTTCCATGCCTCTCTTGCATTAAAGAAGAGAATAGTCCTTGATATTGAAGAAAATCACTTACCTTTGCATGCAGCTTCGATAAAATACGGCCCAAGCCCAGACAGGATAAAGGTTTGGCTTAGGATATACAGGGCAGAGGGCCTTACAGGATTGGAGGCTATCAAAAAGCGAGGCAGACCACCAGGTATGGGTAGACCGAAGAAGAACAGTAAACCTCTCACGGAGCTTGAAAGGCTTCGTAAGGAAGTGCAAGAGCTCAGGACGGAGAATGCTCTGCTAAAAAAAGTGAGAGCCTTAGTCGAGGAAAGGAATGCCCGACTACGCGAGATTGGGCACGGGCCATCGAAGAACTAAGGCGTGAGGGACATCCCCTGCAGTTTATGCTGTATAGGATGAAGATGGCCCGTTCTGTATTCTATTACCACATGTCGCATATGGACGACAGCGACGGGTATGATGGGATCAGAGAACGTATAAAGCAGATATATGACAGGAATCATGGACGCTACGGGTACAGACGAATCTGTATGGAACTGCGCAATGAAGATATTGTTATTAATCACAAGACGGTACAGAAACTGATGAATCAGATGGGACTTAAGGCAAAGACTAAGAAACGGCACTATCACTCCTATAAGGGGGAGATAGGCAAGATCGCTCCCAATGTACTGGAACGTGACTTCTATGCAGACAGACCCAACCAAAAATGGGCTACAGATGTTACCCAGGTATGCATAAACGACAAGAAATTATACTTGTCGCCCATATTGGATATGTTTGACGGTGGTATTATATCTTATACAATTTCTACCAGTCCAAATCTGCAGATGGTCATTTCTATGCTCAAGAAGGCTTTTAAGAAGTATCCACAGATAGATGGTCTCACCCTGCACTCGGATCAAGGCTGGCATTATCAGCATGGCATGTACCAGAAGATGCTTAAAGACCATGACATCACACAAAGCATGTCCCGTAAAGGTAACTGCCTGGATAATGCGATGATGGAGAATTTCTTTGGGCTGATGAAGAACGAACTCTTATATGCTAACAAGTATGAAAGTATAGAAGACTTTGAAAGAGCGTTAAGAAAATATATTGATTGGTATAACAATAAAAGAATAAAACTGAGATTAAAAGGAATGAGCCCGGTACAATACCGAGCTCACTACTATAGAGAGTTGAATAATTAATGTTTAA
>CADAWW010000293.1 GCA_902791675.1 uncultured Bacteroidales bacterium | reverse complement strand
TGGCTGGCTGTGATGGTCAGCCATTTATTCCAAACAGTTTTCATATTTATTCTTAATTTTTGGAAAAAAAAATCGCAAAACCGATAATTATTCGTAACTTTGCAAATAAAATCCACAAAAACTATAACGATTATGAAAAGATTTATTGTAAGCCTTATGGCAATGATGGGCGTGCTGACCCTTTCTGCACAGTCAAGTATTTATGATTTAAAGGTAAAGGATGACGTAGGACAGGAAGTTTCGCTCTCTGACTACAAGGGTAAGGTGCTGCTCATTGTGAACACCGCTACCCGATGCGGATTCACACCACAGTACAAGGAGCTTGAAGCACTTTATGAGAAATACTCGAAGGATGGTTTCGAGATTCTGGACTTCCCCTGCAACCAGTTTGGCGAACAGGCTCCTGGAACTATTCAGGAGATTCACCAGTTCTGCACGGCCAACTTCGATATCCAGTTCCCGCAGTTCGATAAGATAGATGTGAATGGAGCCAATGAGCATCCGCTATACACCTTTTTGAAAGCACAGAAGAGCTTCGGTGGTTTCGATACGAACGACCAGCGAGGCAAGTTCATGGACGACATGCTCCGCAAGCGCGATGCCGACTACGATAAAAAGAGTGACATCAAATGGAACTTCACCAAGTTCCTTGTCTCTCGTGACGGACGAGTGTTGAAACGCTATGAGCCTACGGACAAGTTGAGCGACATTGAGGCTGACATGCAGATGGAGGTGAATCCGGTACTGAGCAATATCATGGCACGTCGCTCCATCCGCAAGTACCTCGACAAACCTGTGGAGCACGCCAAGCTGGAGGCCGTAGCCCTTGCTGGTATCAATGCTCCAAGTGCGATGAACCGGCAGAACTGGGCTGTACGGATTATCGAAGACCAGAAACTGATGGCAGATGTGAAGGGCCAAACCCGCAACGCACCGAGCCTCATTTGCGTCTGTGCACCGGCTGACGGCAGGTTTGACCTCGATGCAGGCCTCATGGGGCAGAACATGATGCTTGCGGCTCAGGCTCTGGGCCTTGGTACCTGCATCCAGACTGGCCCCATACGTTTCCTCACAACTGACGAGAAAGCCAAAGCCTTCCGCGACAGCCTCGATATTCCTGAAGGGTATCGACTGCTTTATGTCATCTCAATTGGTTATCCCGACGAGCAGCCCGACGCCAAGCCCCGCGATGCCTCGAAGGTGAAATACATCAAGTAAAGACTCATCAAGTAAATTACAATCATCTTTAGGAGTTTTCCCTACTCACAAATAGGGAAAATTCCCCTTCATATTATGATTTTTCCTTTGTAAATGCCGAGAAAAGTTCCGAACCGCAATGAGCTATAACGCAGCAAAGCACGAGGCACTGTTCCTGAGCGACAAGATGGCTTACGAGCTGAACCTCACTGCTGCACAGTATGAGGCAGTCTATGAGATCAACCTCGACTACCTGATGAGTCTGAACGGACACGCCGACGTGTTTGGCATCTGGTGGGACCGCCGCAATGCTGACCTCCGCTATGTGTTAAACGCCTGGCAGTACGACAAGTACATCACTCTGGCACATTTCTATCGTCCTGTGGCTTGGCATGCAGGTGGTTGGACGTTCGCAGTGTACTCCCACTACAACAGAGGTCGTTTCTTCAACGCACACCCAAAGGTGTTCGTAACTTACAAGGGTGGAAACAGCCACAAGCACGATCGCTTCTATGCCGACCGTCACATGTCGAAGCCCGCTCCTACAGTGCATCACAACACTCCGACGGCTCACGGCAACAAGACTTGGCGCAACAATCGTCAGATTGCACAAAACACTAGCGGTCACCACAGCGGTTCAGGTCACCACAGCGGTTCAGGTCACTTCGGCGGACGCAGGTAATTTCCGGAAACTCTCTATATGCCTCGAAAGAGGATTTGCGGGGAATCTCAGCAATGGGGTTCCTCGTTTTTCATAAACAATCCTAATTTTTGGAACAGCGAGAGCCATGCTTGGTGTATTTGCCCAATGCACTTCTACTGACAGGAGTATTCCCTGTCACCATTCGGCATGGAGGTCGGCATCACCCACTACTTCCGATTTGAACGGGCCTGTACCGCCTTCTTCCACTACTTGTTTCTGAACTGTCTGGGCATTCATCCCCATACTAATAGCGATCATCATCGCTGTCATGAATAGCTTCTTCATAATTTTTATTTTATAAGCTACTTTTGTTAATTGTTGGTGCAAGGATACAAATAATTGTAGAATTATGAGTACTTTTGCAAATAAAAATTCGTTGAAAGAATCGGGATGTTCATTGAAAATATTTGGTAATTGCCCCGATAATCTTTACCTTTGCAACATTATTACAAACGATTAGGCGATATGAAGAAGATTTTAATGTTATTGACAATGCTGGTAGGGGCGTTGACAGCGCAGGCCGAAGATTACACCTACCTGACCTTTGAGACGACGGACGGGGCGAAGGC
>CADAWW010000292.1 GCA_902791675.1 uncultured Bacteroidales bacterium | reverse complement strand
GCTTTATCACCAACCTTCATAACTCTTCCGTTTTGATGTTTATTCGAAGGCAAATATACAACCTTTTTCCGAACAGACAAACGTATGACGAAGAAAATCTTCTCCAGCCCTTCTTGCATATATATAATAATGTGTGACTGCTTTTTGGCTGAAAAATTATCGTTTTTCAATAAATAATTACCTTTTTTCTTGCATGATATTGAAAATCCACTTACCTTTGCACCGAAAATATTTATCGTTTAACAATAAAACATTACTGTTATGAAGAAGAAACTTCGTTTGTATTGCGGTGTGCTGGCTGTGGTGCTGGTGGCTGCTATCGTGTGTAACCTTGTCCATGTCAACTATTCGAGTTCTACCGACAAGGAGCGTGAGGAACTTTATTTCGGCAAGGAGCCGGAGGAATTCTCGACGACAGAAGAGATAGAGGGTGGTGTGAGGAGAAAGAGCAAACCGACGATGTACATCGATGTCAATGTGCAAGCCCACCATTATCCTAAGGATTATGCTTTGCTCAGCGAGGTAGATGGTCAGGTGTGCCGCGTGGATATGAAGCAGGTGAGCCTTGCCATTCCTGCTGACCGCGTCACGCAGTCCAAGCCTTTCATCATTGCATACTGCTCTATTATACCCAATGTGCTGCTGCTCGGCTGGTTGGTTGTCATCGTCTTTCAAGTGCTGCGTTCCGTCGCCCGGCGGGAAGTCTTCGTGGCCCGCATAGCGAAGAAGCTAGAGCTGGCCGGCATCCTGCTCGTAGCCTTTTGGGTGTGGGAATATATCCGCTCGTTCATCGTGACGCAGGTCATCGTGCAATACATCAACCTGGCATACTATGATATCAAGTGGTTCACGCCGAATTTCATCTGCCTCATCATCGGTCTCGCCTTGATGATTGTTTCTCAGATTATCCTGATGGGCAAGGAGTTGCAGGAAGAACAAGAATTAACCATCTAAAGAAAAGGAGGAAAGATTATGAAAAAGAAATTGAATTTTTTGTGCATCACGATGCTTACGTTGATAGTGATAGAGTTTGCAAGGCTCTGTTGGGAAATGAAGGGGTTTGTGAAATTCTTTCAGCATAATATGGAATCAATCTTTGCTGATGGTTCCATTGATTGGGTGTTATTCTGGGTTACCATTATTGCTGCGGCTTTAACTTTGTTAATTCTTTATCTGACATTAATCAGGGGATTGATATCGTTCGTCAAATTTATGCTGAACGTTAACAGGGACAAGATATTTGTAAAGGATAACGTCTCATTACTCCGCAAAACTGGCAAAGGCATCTTCCTATATAATGTATTCACGCTAATAAGCATTTTAACTGGTTATTTTATTAGCGTCCAATTTAATCAGCCACAATCTTTGCAGGCATATCGGAGTGTTATCTATCCCATTATCCTGGCATTTTTCTGCTGGGTTATAGCCGAGGTATTTGCCATTGGCATCAAACTGAAAGAAGAACAGGATTTGACCATCTAAAGGAAGGGAGTGAAGATTATGAGTATAATAGTTAATGTAGATGTTATGATGGCCAAGCGGAAGATGTCATCACAGGAACTTGCCGAGAAGATTGGCATAACGGCTGCCAACCTATCCATCCTAAAGACCGGCAAAGCGAAAGCCGTGCGTTTCTCCACCCTCGAAGCCATCTGTCAGGCCCTCGACTGCCAGCCAGGCGACATTCTGGAGTACAGAGAAGATTAATACTGTTACATGTAAGATATTATGAGAAAGAATCGCAGCTTGTGAGCTCGGAGGTGATGATATCAACAAGAAACTGACAGAAATCTTCGGAGAATAACAGAGCCTATAACATACGGAAACAGCCCAGGGAAAAAATCCCTGGGCTGTGCTTCGTCGTAACTCCCTCTAAAGGGTGACTGGGGTTCTACTCTCCTCCCTTTTAGGGGAAGTCGTAGGTGACAATGGACAGGAACCTCTGTCAAATTGTAAATGGCCTCAACTATTTTTTATTGCACTTTCGTCATCTGGAAGGTGGCAATGTAGCTCGTGCCATCCTCGCGCAGACGCAGAGCCTTC
>CADAWW010000291.1 GCA_902791675.1 uncultured Bacteroidales bacterium | reverse complement strand
TCGTGGAGGCACAAGGTGACTTTGGGAAGAAAGTGGAAGGTATAGGTTCCGCGAATGCGTTATACGGTAGTAAAAGTACCGATCTCTATGCCAATGCTTCTTATCGTCATAACGATGGGAATGAGGAATATCTGACGCTTCACATGACGAACCGTTTTGACGACAGAAACAAACTGTTAACCTATTTCACTCAGCAATATCTTGGCCAGCCTTCTGGTAAGTCACGTAAAGTGATGGGTAGGGCGCGTTATTTCCATACCTTCAATGACTTGGGTACAGAACTGCTCATCGTAGGTGGTTATCAGTATTACAGTGATTGGGGCTACTCCAAGAAACTGCCATTGTATATTGTGGAACTGAATACGCCTTTGTTTTCCAAGCGGCTGTCGATGATGCTGGGAGTAGAGGGTGATTTCCTCATGACGAGGCAAAAGAATGCGGATTGGAGTTCGAATACCTTCAACAATGATGTCTATCTACAGTTTACCTATACCTCATTAAAAAGCATTCTGACACCCGTGACAATGCGAATGCCTGTATCATCTTTGTGCCTGATAACCGGAATCAGATCCTGCTGGGCTATTATCGCAAATTCTATGAACCTTCCAATAAACTGCAGGAGGAACAGACCATTAACCAGATGAAGTTGGCTTATGCCTATAGTAAGCAGAAGTTGACGGTTCAGACGGAGGTGAGTTATTATATCGTTGAAGATGACGAGAATTTTACCAAACTGGGTGTGTCGGCTTATTGGAAAACGAATTGGTTGAGCCTGACAGGAGGATCAAATCTGTATATAGCTAAGAGCGGGACCTATGCTTCATTCCGATTGGCTCCCACCGCTTATCTTCCTCATGCGTGGCAGATAGGACTGCAGGTGGTATATTATACTAAAAATTCACCAACACGCGAAGAAACTGGCGAACCAGTGTATGGCTGTCTCTCTGTGAACAAGCAATTTGGAAAGAGATGGAATTTAGGCGTTGATTGGCATGATATGTTTGATGCCGTCAGTAATGATGTGGAAGAAAACAGACATGCTGCCAATATCAAGTTGCAGTATAGATTTTAACGATAGCAAGATAGTGAGTATGGTAAGTATTGAATTGGATATGATACAGACTGCCGGTGTAGGCGCTTTAGCCCTCCTCGTCGGTATGGTTTTAACACGAAAGGTTGCTTTTCTCCAGAAATTCTGTGTGCCGTCGCCAGTAAGCGGTGGTATCATCTTTTCATTGATCACCCTGATACTCTATGGCTGGTTTGATATTGAGGTGTCGTTCAATGGTACATTGAGGGCCGCTTTTATGCTGGCATTCTTTACCAGCGTTGGTTTCCAAAGCGACCTAAAAGTATTAAAGCAAGGTGGTAAACTTTTAATCATCATGCTGGTCCTGTTAGTTGTCATTATTGCCATGCAGAACATCATGCCACTGGGCATTACTCGTCTTATGGGCGTTGATCCTCTGATCGGTATGGCTGCTGGTAGTATATCCATGACAGGCGGACATGGTACGGCAGGCGGGTTTGCAAGCGTTCTCGAAGGTATGGGACTGTCTGGCGCAGGAACGATAAGTATGGCAGCTGCTACCTTTGGTCTGATTGCCGGTTCAATGATAGGCGGTCCTTTGGCAGAGCGGATTATCCGCACGAAACTGACGCATGAACAGATGCAACCACAGGATGAAGAGATTGATCCTGCCATGGCGGGTATCGAGAGTGACGAGGGTATCGAGAGTGACGAGGCTTCGCCAACAGGTCGTACCAAGCGTGTCAGTACGAACGAACAGGAGTTCCAGCAGTATGCTAAGGCTACTTATTGCATTATCCTGGTTATGGGTGGTGGCACCCTGTTGAGTTGGTTGTTGGCAAAGACAGGTGTTACATTCCCAACCTATTTCGGTGCTTTGATCCTTGCCGCCATTGTTCGTAACACTATCGGATTCGTCAAATACAAGGATGAAGGTAAATGGGAAAAGGCAGAAAAACTGCTTGATATGGAGCGAATTATCAGTGTAGGCAATATCTGCCTGTCTATGTTCCTTGGTATGGCGATGGTTTCCCTGAAGCTGTGGGAACTACAGAGTTTAGCCCTTCCTTTAATTGTCATTTTGGTATCCCAAGTGGTTATGATGGCAGTATTTGCTTACTTTGTAGCCTTCCCTTTGTTAGGTCGCAATTATGATGCTGCCGTGCTGTGTGCAGGCATGATCTGATCAATACAGGAATCATCACCCTTTTCCTGAATATCTTATAGTGTCATAGAAATTAATCCATAAAAAAAACCGCATCCATTCAGGTGCGGTTTTTTTTAATGTATTATATTTTATTTGTTAAGGGGAATCTTGTAACCCAGAGTAATCGCGAAGGTGCTGTTACGACCCTGCTCTGCATCCTTGATAATCTTAGTCAGACCGATGTTGTAACGAGCATCAATTACAAAAGACTTATACTCATAAGACAAACCTACAGGAATAGATAAGTTGAAGCTGTTAATACCATCTATCGTGTTATCAGCATCACCACCGGCCTTGTGGCGTACATTAAATGCAGGCTGAAGACCTCCCTTGATGGCAAAACCCTTTGCAAGATAGTACTGAGCCAAGATGGGGATGTTGAGGTAGTCAAGATTCATACTAACAGTCTGATTGCCACCCTTTACTTTGCAACCCTCCATAGAATACAGAAGACCAAAATCAAGGCCAAATTTCTCTGTAAGACCAACTTCAAACTCAGCACCAGC
>CADAWW010000290.1 GCA_902791675.1 uncultured Bacteroidales bacterium | reverse complement strand
GTCAAAGTCAGGGAATCCCTGTGAGAGGTTGATGGCTCCGTACTTATTGGATATGCGGGTCATCCGTCGGATAACAGAATCCGTAAACCCTGCTGTTCTTGTGGATAGTGGTCTCATTGTCCTTCTAATTTTGAGTGCAAAGTTAGTGATTATTCCTCAGAAACTATACTATATGGCCGTATTTCCAACAATCTTTAAGTATCTCATGGGGGATTTCCCCTATTACGATTTAGGAAAAGAACAAGAAACAAAATGTATAACTCTTTAAAGATAGGAGATTAAGATATGAAGAAGATGATGATCCTGGCAGTGATGATGGTCATGACTATCTCGGCCACCGCAATGAGCTATAACGCAGCAAAGCACGAGGCCCTCTTCCTGAGCGACAAGATGGCTTACGAGCTGAACCTTACCGCTGCACAGTATGAGGCAGTCTATGAGATCAACCTCGACTACCTGATGAGCTTGAACGGACATGGCGACGTGTTTGGCATCTGGTGGGATCGTCGTAACGCAGACCTCCGCTTCGTGCTGACTCCGTGGCAGTATGACAAGTATGTGGCTCTCTCCCACTTCTATCGCCCCGTGGCTTGGAAGGCTGGCGGATGGACATTCGCAGTATACACTCACTACAACAAAGGGCATTTCTACAATGCACATCCAAAGGTGTTCGTGACCTACAAGGGTGGCCACAACAGGATTCACGGCTCACACTATGCTCACATGCACAAGCCCACAGTACATCACCACGCTCCAGCTGTGCACCATCATGCACCTGCTCCGCATCACCCAAAGACTCCTGTGAAAGTTGACAAGCGTTACGGTATTTCAAACTACACCTTGGCAAACAACACACCACGCCACGGACACAGCAATGCAGGTCATTTCGGACACAGATAAGGATTCCGTTTTGCCTCTATATATGCCTTTCAAAAGGACACGGGGAATTCTCAGCAATGGGAGTTCCCTTTTTACATATAAAATACGAACTTTGTTCCTTTCGAGCCTATTCCGTCATATTCAGCCGTAACTGGGAACTGGTTGATAAGCATGTCAACCTCTTCCTCCTCCAGATACTTGGCCAACTCCAGTTCAATGGCCATCCGTCATTCGTTATAGCTCAGATTCCAGATACATTCTCCCAGAACAGCATTCACTACAGTTCTAATTTCGTCTAGGGTATGCCAGATGGAATCAAAATCTGTCATTGTTCTGAAAGCGTAAGTAATCGGTTAATGTTGTATTCCAGTTCCTCCAAGTCAATGAACTGGGAACCACGATATACTTCCTTGCCATCCATCAGAAGCAATACTGTTGGCCCTGAATAAACCAGGAATTGGCCAGCTATCAAAGGCTCTTCTGTGATGTCAGTATAGAAAGAAGTCAAAGATGGAAACTGGTCTGCCAACCTCGCCACTTTATCAAGCATGACGTTGCATACTCCGCAATCTGGAGATTTAATGTAGAAAAGGCACAAGCTGTTATCCGTTATGGTCTGCTCTATATCTATTCTGCTTGTCAAGTGTTTCATCAATTATATCTATAAATTGGAATTCATTTATCAATTTTCTTTATTAACGATAAATCACCACTTGACAAGGCTTTGAAATTGCGCTCTATCTTTTCTATGTCCCAATCCCACCATTTCAGTTTCAGCAGAAAGGTGATGAATTCGTCGTCAAAACGCAACCTGACAACTCGGCAGGGATTCCCTAGTCAAAACGCAACCTGACAACTCGGCAGGGATTCCCTACCGCAACAGCATAAGGTGGAATATCTGAGGCAACTACAGAGTTTGTTCCAATAATGGCTCCATCGCCAATATGAACGCCTGGCATAATGGTTACATTCTGACCAATCCAGACGTCATTGCCCACAACAGTATCTCCCTTCAGAGGCAATTCATCTTTCACAGGAGCAATGGCACTTCCCCAGTCGCCGCCAATGACGTAAAACGGATAGGTTGTTACGCCGTCCATCCTATGGTTGGCACCATTCATGACAAACTCCACACCCTTGGCAATAGCGCAGAATTTGCCAATAATAAGCCGGTCACCTATGAAGTCATAGAAATGAGTGACATGCTTCTCGAACTGGTCAGCACCATCCACATCATCGTAATAGGTGTAGTCACCGATGATAATACGTGGGTTCTTCACCACGTTCTTGATGAAGCAGAGGCTTGGAATCTTCGGATTAGGAAAAGCCTCATTGGGATTTGGTCTGTTTTTTATTTCCATAAATACCGATTTATCTGATAATCTTTGCTTTCTGCAAATTGTCAAAGTCGCTCCAGAAATCAGATGCCTCAGAGTCGCTGAAGCCATTGGAGGATAGCTCATGTAGAATGGCATCGAGAAGCTGCACTTTGGATATGTTCAGGTCTGGATCTACGTCAATAGGATAAGTGATGATGTCACCCATCGAACCAACATGAACATTGGCAATGGCTATTTCACCATCAACCAACTTCACCTGAATACGTCTGTTTGAACCGTATTCAGGCTTTGTCTTACATAGCTTTTGATATAACTGCGATTCACTGTATTGCTCAGAATCCACTGATTGTATGAGTTCGCGTAACGTCATTGATAGCCGAAATATTAATCTGTTACCACTTCAT
>CADAWW010000289.1 GCA_902791675.1 uncultured Bacteroidales bacterium | reverse complement strand
GCACTCCGGCGAATGGGTGCTACACAGGTGGAGGACAGCGTGGAAGAAGCCTTCGAGCAAATAGAAGGTTTCTATTACAAGGCACTTGAACAGAAAGACCAGTATTATCAGGAGACTTTGCGACAAGAAATGGAGAACCAGCAACTGGAATACCGCTCACAGATGTATGGTCGCACACTTCTGATTGTCATCATTGCCGCTGTAGTCATCCTTCTTGCAACCGTGTTAGCTCTTCGCTATCGTATCCGTATGCTTCGTCAGCAACGAGCGTATGAGCAATCGAAACTGGAAAACGAGCTACTCAAGAAAGAACAGGAGAAACGCCAACTACAGCAAGAAGCAGAGCATCAGAAAACCTTGTTGCATCAGGCCAATGAGGTTGTGACATTCCTGCAAAACTTCATCCTCGAACGGACGGAAGCGCTGAAGAAGCTTAACCAGAGCAGCGATTCGGTCATCTACCTCAGTCCGCACGAATGGAGCGAGATAGAACGTACGCTCAACGCCATCGACGGTAACCGCTTTGCCAAGATTCGCGAACAATACCCCACTATGCAGGAAGACGACATCCGCCTGTGTATCCTCACGCGGCTCGGCCTCAGCAACCGCACCATCGGCAACATCTACTGCATCACCGTCTCTGCCGTCCAGCACCGCAAACTCAAACTGAAGAAGGACGTGTTCGGAGAGAGCAATCCAGATATCACTCTGGAACAGATACTCAACAGCAGATAACAAAAAAACAAACAGATATGAAACGGACATTATTATTTATTGTGTATGTACTGCTTTCGTTAAGTGGCTATGCCCAGACAGCAAACAACTGGATCCGCCAGATGGCGATGGACGGTGATAATCTGTGGCTTGCGACCAATGCCGGCTTGGTGAAGTACAACAAGCTGACTGGTGAGCATACGACTTATACTCGTTTCAACAACGGGTTGTGTTCTGACGACCTTATCAGTGTGACCTGCCGTAACGGGAAGGTGCTAGTGGGTTCATACGATAATGGCGTCAGTGAGTTTGACGGTAGAGTATTCAGGAACTATAATAGGTACAATACCCCCTTCTTTACCAATCAATCCTTTGAGGAAGTGTTATACGACTCTGACGGAAATCTGTGGCTTGGCGGATTATATTATATCTATAAATACGATGGCATAGCTTGGGAGAAATATACCCAGCCTCAGGCACTATTCAGTTCTTGGGTGGCTTATAGTGCGTTGAAGCAAAGTGCTGACGGCACAATCTGGTTTTGTAGCAATGGACCAAATTTTGACGGTTCCTTGGGATGCATCACCAAGGACCAAGAGGTAAAGACGGTTACCACAAGATATTGTGATGCCTACGGTTTAACGACACATTCAATGGCATTTTGTGTTATGACGGTAACAGCACGAAACTGTTCAATAGCAAGAATAGCCCGCTTCCCGAGTACGGGAAGTTAAAGACTCTTGGACTGGCTGTTGATGTCGACAACAACGTCTGGTTCGGCTGCAACAATCTGTTGTATAAATACGACGGTTCGGAATTCACTTCTTATCAGCTACCTACTGATGCCCGTGTGAGTGATCTGCTGATTGATGGGAAAGCAATCTGGGTGGCTACCAGAGGCGACGGGCTGTTCCGATTTGAAGACGGACAGTTCGAACGCATTGAATATACCTCAAATACGCAGCCGACAGAAGAGTATTTCCCTGAAGGAACCAAATGGACGGAGATAAGGCTAGACACGCTGAAGTACGACAGCTGGTATTCTAAGGTTGGCAATGAATGGGTGCCGAACTTTGAGACAATAGAGTATTATGTGAAGGGGGAATATGTACAAGGGGAGTCGGATAATATTCAAACATTCAAAAAAGTATATTCCAACGGCCCTGAATGGACAGATTCTCTTACACTTATGGTAATGGAAGGTGAACAAGCGGAAAACATATATGGGCATAATGGCACCTTTGTATCGGTACCTGTTCGTGACTATGAAGGAAATACTTATGTACCGTGGCCAGGAGAAGCATACCAGTTTGATTGGAGCATTGGAACCGGAATTTATTTTACGGATATAACTATGTCAAATACGACAGGCATAGTGCAATATCATCATTACTATGGCATCATAGACGAGATAAAGGAAGGTTACTTCGGCGGCGTAAGACCGCTAAAGTACGTGGATTTGGACGGCAAAGCCCCTGAATGTGGCATATATGATAATCCACAATTAATTGATACAAACGGTGGACGTATCATCGAAGGAATTGGCATAACTGAATGGAATGACGGAGAATGTCTGTTAGGACCACCAAACCCGTATGGTGCTTTAAGAATGTTTGATTATGATGGAAATTTATATCCTGAGCGCCACTACCGCTCCATGCTTGTTCATTTCGAGCGTAATGGAGAAGTGCTTTATGACGTTTGGCCGAAGCCTGATGACGATATGGCCTATCGTCCGTTTGTCGAAGAGGGTAAAATGTGGAAGGTGGGAACTATTCCGAGCACTCCAGAAAGTCCTGTACAGGTCGTTGATTACTACTACTTTGATGGCGACACAATCATCAACGGCAAGACCTGTAAGCAGATGTGGTGCCAGCGATATGTCAATCCAGATAACGCAGATTATAGTGCTTTAACGCAAACGCCTTCCTTGAGTAAAGTGGGAGCCTGGTACGAAGAGGACAAGAAAGTGTATGTTTGCAGAGAGGGAACACAGGGTATGCAGATGTTGTATGACTTCTCTCTCGAAGCCAACGACACCCTGATGTTCAATGATTATCAACCTTATTATACTGTAGGACCGAAGCAGACTGGAGGATTAAAAGGCTTTAAGGGCGTTTATAGGGACATCATGATTGCACAAAACG
>CADAWW010000288.1 GCA_902791675.1 uncultured Bacteroidales bacterium | reverse complement strand
ATAAAATTCGAAATATAAACAATCGTTCATATTTATATATACCAGAAAAGGAATTGTACAAAATCTGTTTATATACACCAAGCAACTTGAGGCTTTTAAATAAAATAATAAACATGCTAAGTGAGGGCGGATTAATAGAAGAAGCTGAATTAATGAAAAAAGAAATGGGATATCATGACCCATATTACGATGAAGAGATAGAGAAATTAACTGAATCAGAGATTATGCAGATTATACGTCATTATGTTACCAGTTCCGAGCTTTATTAACATAAAAAGGATGTTTTTCATACCACCTCCATAGGACACGGCACAGCACCGCATGGGGTGGAGGTTCATGGATGTGCTAATCTGACAGCAATGAAGACCCAGGAAGGGATACACCTGGGAGAAAAGGCATTTGGTAACTGTACAGGTCTTACAGAGCTGGATATCCCGAATGGTGTTTCGTTGGGGGAGCATGCTTTCGGGTCTTGTACCGGGCTTATGAGAGTAAAACTGCCCGTGGATCAGGCATATGAAGATGTATTTTTCGATACGTGTAATGTGACGGAGATTGAATATACTCCTGGTGTGACCGGAAAAATGACAGACAGGTTTTACGGTCAGGATGATAACGGTGATGATTTAAACAGCCGTACTTTGGAGTGGTACAGCAGCAATAAGCTGGAGAAAGTTATCTTCGATGAAGGGGTAACTTATATCTGGGAATGTGCTTATTCTGTATTCGGCAATGATTATGCAAATGGAAGTTATTGCAATAGACACGTGGTACTTAAAGTCTGTCACTTTCACAATCAGTAAAGCGGACGCTATACTGACCTTCGCGGATAGTACGCTAACCAAGAAAACAACAGATGCGGCATTCACCAATACTCTGACCAAGATGACAGATGGATCTGTGACCTTTAAGTCTGGCAATACAAAAGTAGCAACAGTAAACAGCACAAGCGGCCTTGTGACCATCAAGGGAGCCGGTACAGCAACTATTACAGCATCTTCAACAGAAGGGAAGAATTACAAGGCAGGCAGTGCATCGTATTCTCTGACTGTTGAAGACAGCTATATGAAATTATTGGAAATTGAGGCAGATGTACGCTGGCACTTATATTGGTATAAATGGTCTGGTATAATAACTCTGAGCTTGGGACGAAGACCTTAACGTTGATTTGTTGAATGAGCAAACACAACGCTCAGATATTAGCAATTCCATATAGGTTAAAACGCCATTTATATCGCTGGATCGGAAACATAGGATAACTCCCGGTATATGGAGGAAAAATAAATATGATCTTGCTGGTTATTGATATGCAGAAAGGATTGGTTGACGAGGATCTGTATGCCTTCGATACTTTTTTAGATAGAACTGTTCGTTTGGTTGATTGCGCCAGACAAAAGAGTGTTGAAGTGATTTTTGTTCAGCACGACGCAGGTCCCGGCAGCGGCATGTCGGTCGAAGACGAAGCTTTTGGGATCGTCGATCAATTAGTACCAAAAGAGGGAGAAAAGTACCAAAAGAGGGAGAAAAGGTCTTCGTAAAAACAATCAACAGCTGCTTTGGTAACAAGGGTTTTAAACAATACATGAAACGGCAGGAAGACAAGCGACTGATGATTATTGGTCTGCAGACGAATTATTGTATTGATGCCACGGTGAAATCTGCCTTCGAAAGAGGTTTTACAGTAATCATTCCCGAAGGAACCAATTCGACCTTTGACAATGACTATATGACCGGTGAAACAACGTACAGGTATTACAATGAGGATGTTTGGGAAGAACTGGCTGACGTCATAACATTTGAAGAGGCTATTGCCCTTTTGGGTGGCAAAGAATGATTGACTTTGAGAAGAGCTGTGGTGCAGTAATATACACTGAACTGAATGGGATGCGTCTTTATCTTATTGAACAGATGCAGAAAGGTCACCGTTCCATCTGCAAAGGCCATATGGAGAAAGATGAGTCTGAGCATCAGACGGCTGCGCGGGAGATTCTGGAGGAAACGGGTCTAACGGTAAAATTTGTAGAAGGGTTTCGCGAGATAATTGAGTACAGCCCTTATGAAAACTGCTTGAAAACAGTAGTTTTCTTCTTGGCTTATACAGACAGT
>CADAWW010000287.1 GCA_902791675.1 uncultured Bacteroidales bacterium | reverse complement strand
CAAAAGTTCATTTTAATAAGACATACAAAAATCCAGATGAGTTAGTAAGGCTATTACAGTCTCGAGGTCTAAACATCATGGACAAAAATAGAGCAGAGCGTTACATAGAAAGCATAGGTTATTATCGTTTGTCTGCATATATGTATCCGCTTCTTGAGATACCCAAAAGCAATCATCTGTTCAAAAATGGAACAGCATTTGACAAAGTGATTATGCTTTATCGTTTCGATAAAAAACTGCGAATCTTGTTGTTTAATGAAATTGAGAAAATTGAAGTTGCTGTGCGTGAGGCTGTCATGAACTTGACAGCAGATAGAACAGGAGATATGTATTGGTTAACAAATCCCGTTCATTTTCACGACCAAACTATTTACGTCAATAGCATGAGTTTGTTAAAGAAAGAATATGATCGTTCAACCGAGGATTTCATAGAACATTTTAAACAAACCTACACAGAGCAATTCCCACCAGCATGGATTCTTGGTGAACTCTTGCCGATGGGTAGTGTCAATATATATTATCGTAATCTTAAGGACAAGACATTGAAAAAACATATTGCAAAACGCTTTTATTTGCATGCGCCAGTATTTGAGTCTTGGCTTTCTGTACTTACCCTAACAAGAAATGCTTGTTGTCACCATTCTCGGGTATGGAATAAAGTTAATAAGATTATCCCTAACGACATGAGGGGGATGACGCGTCCTTGGATAACGCTTCCATCAGATAAGCGTAAGATATACTACAACATCTGCATTATCAAGTATTTTTCTTTTTGTGGACTTCCCTGAGATTGACCTCAATGCTCTTGGCTTCCCAAAAGGATGGGAAATGGAGCCGCTTTGGAGATGATATTTATTTGTGATAATTTTCTAACTTGTTTCCGAGCAAGAAATAGCTTAAATAAATTTTTTCCAGGTTAATTATTCCTCCTCCTGAATAAATCCTATTTTGCGTCTGGGCTTTGGCTTTGGCTCTTTAGGTTGCAGAGCAGCTAATGCTGTGCTGATGGCGTCAAGTTGGAGGCGTGTATCCTCGTTAATTTCGTTCTGGTCACGTAAAATATCCTCGATGTCAAGTTTCAGTTCTTCAAAGTCCTTGCGAAGTTGGGCTCAAGAATTTCCAAACGGGAATGACTCATGGAGATTATCTGGATGAAGCAAAGGGGAATGGTCTGTTTTATACAGATTATTAAAAAAAAATAATTTTATTTGCATAAAATGGAAAGACTTGTTATCTTGTCTATTATTTGCAGTAGGTTCTGGTTTGCCTTTTTGCCAGCCAATGGTTGAGCAGGGCAAAGAAGGTGAGGCAGAAGAGGGTGGAGAGGATGAGGGCGACGGTGTCGGATTGAATGAATGTTGTACGGAACGACTGCCATATCTTCAGACCGAAGAAATAGACAAACACGGCGATGCCCAGTACTGACACTGTGACGATGGTGGCGATGGCAATGATTTGCTCGCGGCGGTCGGCCTCTACCTGTTCGCGACGGATGCGCTGCATGGTAGTGTAGGCGAAGTTGGTGGGCAGGCGTTTCGGCTCGATAGGAGTGAGGGCCTGACGGAGAGCGCTTGGGTTAGTTGACAGTTGACAGTTGACAGTTGACAGTTGTTTATCTTCCGTTTTCATTTTTCATCAGTAAGTAAAGTTTGCGACGGATGCGATGGAGGCGGGTGGCAATGGTGCCGGCCTCAAGGTCGAGGATGTAAGCGATGTCGGCCAGCGACCGCTCATCGTAATAAAAGAGGTTTATGAGCGTCTGCTCGTCGGGCTTCAGTCGGGTGATGGCTTGGCGCAGGTCGCCGATGCGCCCCTCATCCTCGAGGGCGTTATCGACCTCAGTATCAGAGATTTGCGGCTGGTCATCGATGCTGATGTACCGCATGTGTTGCTTGCGCAGCCACGAGATGGTGGTGGTATAGGCGATTCGGCAAATCCATGTGCCGAACGAGGAACGACCGCCAAAGGTTTCCAGACGGTTGAATGCACGGACGAAGGCATCCTGCGTCAGCTCCTCGGCATCCTGCTGCTGTGGCACCAGTCGTGACACCAGCGCGAAAGTCTCCGGGCCGTACCGCTCCAGGAAATAGCCGAATTCCTCGGCGTGTCCGTCGAGGATTCGGGCTATCAGATGTTGCTCGTCCGTTTGCTGCATCAGAATTCGGATTCGTCTTTCTTCATATCCTCTGATTTTTCAGCCCTGCGTTCTGTATAGTAGGATATCAGCAGACCTATGCCGCCAAAGAAGCTGACGCAAGAAACATAGATGATACCGCCTATATGATGGAGGAAATCCCAACTAGAAAGGGTCTCGAGGTGTCCATCGGCTGTCATAAGGTTGAGAAAGAAGCCGACAAAGAAACCTAAGCCCACACCCATCAGGAGCCATCCTACGCGCAGGGCGGTAAACTTATTGCCGCTGCTGTAGAGTCTGATACCTTTGAAATCGACGTTAGACAATTCGGTGATTTTGCTGATAAGCATCAGCCGTTCACGCTTGTGTACGAACAATTCAACCACTTTGTAGATGCAGCCAAATACGATGGCGCAGTTCAGGGGAATCATAATCCAATCCATAGTCTTTTTGAATTTTGAATTTATAACTGTTTTTTGTTGTCTCTATCTGTTAGACGCAAGTTTCCTGTGTGACATTACAACGGGCCCGACGTGCAAAAGTTGTATCTTTGCATGCGGATGCAGAAAAAAACAACTTATGAAGAATATGAGCGACCAACAACTGGATTTATTCAACGATTATGCCCTGGGCATGCAGAACCAGCAGGCGGCAAACGGCCTGAAGGGTTTCTTCGAGGCTACAGGCATTCGCAACTCCTCTGCCCTTGTTTACGGAGAGGATAATCCTATTTGTCAGAAGGAGATCTATGTGCCAGCTATTCCCGGGAAGAATATGTATGTCTTTTATCAGATAATAGGTAATATGGGCGCTTATGCCAACAAGGAATACCTGGATGATACGGATATGGTTCTGCTGCCGGACGAATCGTTGAAGAAGCTGGAACAAGGCACTAAGGACGATGTAGTTCTTTTCCTGGAGAAACAGTACAGGAAGAGTAGCATCAAATTTCAGAAACTGCGTTTTACCACCGAGTCGGATTTCCTGAACTGGGTAAAACGCAGGTTGGAGAAGTCCCCCGACGAGGGAACCTTAAAGCTGCTGGATATTTACGAGAAGGACTGAGTTACTTTACCTTCCACACGTTTAGGATGATGCCCTTGAAGTCCTGCGACCATTCTGGCGTACAGACAAACAGGGCATTGTTGAGCCAGGCATACTTGCTGTCGGCCGGTGCCTCGAACTGTGGCGCAGCCCGGAAATAGAAGGTAGGATTGCCCTCTGCATCCTTTCCATTATATATTATACCCTTGTTGCGAACGTGAATGTTGATGCCGTCGTCGGTCCTGATGCAGTAGATGGCCTCCAGTTCCGTTCGGCTTTCTGTGTTCAGCTGGTAATCGGCCCCTCCGTTAATGATGGTACCCTTCAGCTTGGGTCCCTCGAAGGTTCCGCCTGTGATAGGAATGATCGTGCGTCGGCCGTGCTGGGTGTTGTCTATGCCGTATGCTTCGCCAAGGGTGACCTTCAGCTGCAAGGCAAACTCAAGTTCCGGAGCCTTGCCCTGTGCGTTACTGCCGAGTGCACAAAGAGCCAGAAGCAAGGTGATAAATAGCGTCCTCATGGGTGTTATTCTTTGTTTTCTGTTTTCTCGTCGAACTTCAGGAAGATGCCTGCAAGGATGGTGCCGCTGATGCTGTGCCAGGCACAGGAGATGGCGCAAGGCAGGACAGCCAGCGGTTGGGCAGCAAAGAAGTTACCCGCCAGGACGGTAGCAAGACCGGCATTCTGCATACCCACCTCGATACTGATGGTACGCTTCTTGGCCTTATTGAAGCCGGAAGCCTTGCCCGCCAGATAACCCAGGAAGGTCCACAGGAAGAGCCAGAGGCCGCGGGCAATCAGACTGTCGTGAACCGTGGAGATAACACCGCCTACGATGCAGGCCAGAGAGATAACACTCAGACCGGGCATCAGAGACTGAATGGTGGGGAAGTGCTTGCTCTGGGAATAATTATAGTTCAGGAAACAACCTATCCCTACGGGAATGATGGTGACAATAAGGATATTCAGGAACATGCCTATGGTATCGATGGCAATAATCTCTCCTGCCAGATATTGCATCAGCAGGGGTGTCATAACCGGAGCCAGCAGGGTAGAGGCACAGGTCATACCCACAGAGAATGCCACATCGCCGTGACAGAGATACGACATGATGTTACTGCTGACGCCGCCAGGGCAGCAGCCTACGAGCAGGATTCCCAATGCCAGAGCGGGTTCGAGATGGAAAACCTTAACCAGCAGGTAAGCTACGCAGGGCATGATGAAGAACTGGGCGCAGGCGCCTATCAGTATGTCGAGGGGACGACGGGCAAGGATGCGAAAATCATTGGTGGTGAGGGTAAGTCCCATCGTCAGCATGATAATGCCCAGGATAACGGTCTGTGTGTTGCCCCGTACCCACAGGAAGAGGTCGGGTAGGAAGAAGGTCACTATCGCTATAGCGATGATAAACAAAGAGGCATTACCGGAAAGCCAACGGCTTAAACGAATCAGATTTTGCATGGTTTATAAATTATTTTGGTGCAAAGTTAGCAATTATTCTGTTTCGTTGTATCCCTGCCAAGTGACATATTCACAGTTTTCACAATTCATTTGCTCTTTTTTGGCTTATGGAAAAGGGAAATTTTG
>CADAWW010000286.1 GCA_902791675.1 uncultured Bacteroidales bacterium | reverse complement strand
ATGATACATCTGGTGCATCCTGGCATTGTCAACAGCCATGATACAAGTCAGAAAAACAGAGACGAACCAGACACTCACCATGATAATGATAAGCCAGTGCTTGAAATAAGAGGATGTGAAGAAACATTTGATATGATACCAAGGCAAGTGGAGGAATAGGTATGCAAACATCCCCTTTGTTGACTGAGGCTGCTGTGGTTTCAAAACTGTTTCTGTAGGTAACGGTTCATGGATGACCACAGTCGTAACGGGTGATGTAGCGGTATTGCGGTTCTTAATGATTTCCATTGCTTCAGTCAAAAGGGCTTGATATTTATTCAACAATTCCTCCGCTTTCGCCAGTTTGTTATTCTCTTCACCATCTACTACAATCTCTGCTTTATTCTCTTTGAGATACTTCACTAATGCCTCATGGATAGCACTGGTAGCATTGAACTGATGCCTGAGAAAGTTGTATTCGCTGTCAAAACCATCTTTTTGAGCTATTACTCGCAGATAGCCGTTCTGCTGGTTGATAAGCCCAGCAAGATTGTCTATTTTTGAAATAAGTTCATCAAACGAGGTCGTTGGCTCGTCCTTCAATGGAGTGAGTCTGTTTTTTGCCATAATTTATCTTTTACGTTTACGCGGTATATAATTGTTTTTCTTATCTCTATCCTTGTCCTCGTCGTCATCGTCCTTGGAACTGGAACCGCCTCCACCACTAGATGATGGTACGATATGCGGCTGCAACAGCATTTCTGCTGCGGCTGCACCGATGACTTTGGCATTCTCCAATAATTGATTGATACTGTCGAAGCTCAGCGAATGGTCTATCTTTCCACCTGCAAAGGTGACGTTGCTTTCGTTGTCGGTGAAGGTCACTCCGCAAACGCTGCCATCGCTGTCTCGGACAAAATCCAGTGAAATGCCCTTGGGCGAAAGTACCTTGCATAAATCTTGCCATGAGCTACAACTTTTCAGGGATGCGTTCACCTCATCATAGATACGATACTTGATGACATCCTTGCCCTTCAAGCGTTCACGACGAACATTCTTCTTGCCCTTACCAAAGGTGAGTCCGTACTCTCTGGTCAAAGCCTTAGTAATGGCGGCAGACTTGCGGAAGTGCCATCAGGTCATTATTCACCTTTTCCTTATCGTTAGGCGAGAAGCTGAGTGAGATATGACCGACGAAGTTTTTGACTCCAGGATGGGCTTTTGCCTGTGCCTTGAAACTGGCAGTGATAGCGGCATTGGAAGTAAGACTTACTCCATAGGATGCCACTACAACTGCATCCTTCTTCACTATGTCGTTGGCATAGTTGACCAGTCCACCGAAGTTGTTTCCTGTATGAATCTTTGCTATCATAGTTTATCTTTCACTTATTCGGATTAGTAATTCATCGATATCATTTGCCAGATGCCGCACACGTTCTTCCATTTGAGAGAAGTGATAGATGTGTGCCTCGTGTGCCAGTTGATTCAGGTTGTTTGACATGCCTGTAAGGGAGCGAAGCAATGATGTCTCCTCTTTGGTAAAGGGTTCCTTGACATAGCCGTTGACGGTTAACTCATAAACCAACGTAGAGAGGGACATGCCTGTACGCCTACGTTTGTTCAACAGTTTCCTGTAGCTTTGTTCGTCGAAATAGACCTTGACAGGATGAAGCCGCTGCTCGCTTTCGGGCTTCCTTGGACGACCGCCTTTGTTTGGGGTTGGGGTATTCATGTGTTCGAGGCGTTTAAGTGAGACATCTGGCATTTTCGGCTTTCTGAGCCGTGGTTTAGTGGGACACAAAACCTATACTTGCTCCCCCAACCCCCAAATAACATCCTGCCGTTTCTGAACGATGTTGTGTGGGGTGTCAGGTCACGCAATTGGGCTTTTTTCTTCTCGTCTGCTGAGGACGAGTTTGTTAAGATGATGATATTTGTCATTGTTATAAAAGATTTTTTGCCAATCAAAAGAAAAATAAAAACGCTTTTCGACTACTGTCCTGCCGTTGATAGTTGTTGTATTTTTGTTGAGCGATTACTTGTCTGTAACCTATTGATATAATATCTTTTATTATAAATCTTCATCGAATCAACAAATCAACAACGCAATGGTTCCAAGAAATCCCGTTGGACGGTGTAGTACCTACCAGTTCGTTGAACAGCCATATAGTTTGTGGCATTGGTATAGTCGATGTTGTAGGTCGTATAACGGTAGGCATTGGCAGCTGGTTGCAGTTGCCAGCGTTCCTTCAGAACCTTCAGAATTTGCCACTTCTCAATCTTAACATGCGTGTTCAACAGGAGTGCATGAATATCATTGGGACAGAAACAGTATTGTGTCAGGTTGTTCCGTTCCATCACATCCAGACAAAGTTCCACCATATCCAGTTCGGCACGTGGTCGGTTGTGGCGAATGATGTTGTCAAGAGCATCCGTATGGATAAGCGCAGGATTGAACCACATTCGGCTTTCTTTTTTCGTTGACAACACTCTTTCGTGTTTCAAGTGGAACAGGAAGTGAGGAACCTCTGCTTCAAGATGTCGCAGGAAATCAGGGTCATCATTTTCCAACGGCTCCACCTTACGAACCCAATAGCGGATTTCCTCTGAACCTCGTTTCTGTCCTTTCCTTTGGCTTCCATCTTATAGGTAAGAGCTGTACTCAGGTTCTTCAGTCGCTCGGAATCTTCCCTGCGACTTAACAATACCTCATCTACAAGGATTAGTAACTTACCTGCCCAGTCTGCATTGAACTGGCTGCGAAAATCTTCATTCGTGTTGAACGTGACATTGTCTTGAAAGATCAGTTTAAGGAAATTGAGGAAAGAGGTCTTGCCTGTATTACGCTCCGTAGAGACCAACAGGAGAACAGGAAGTTTCTGAGTCGGCTTCTCGTAAAGGAGTTGCAGGTAATCCATCCCTAACCCATACTGTTCACCGAAGATGTGTTCCATCAGCGATTTGATACGAGGAAACTGACCTGCTTCAAGTTGGTGTGTAATTGGTTCATACAGATTGTAGAAAGTTCCAACCTCTCTGTTATAATCCAGATGATTGGGAACCGTACAGAAGCCATCGAATTTCGGTATATCGGCTATAAAGTTCTTGCCGTAGTCCTGTCGTAGGGCTTCGATGCTCCACGGAATACGTCTCTTTACGGTTTCCCCATTAACCAACGGCTGGTCAACTATCTTATAATAAGTAGTGCCAACACGAATAAACTCGTCATTCTGTTCCATAGATTATTCTTTCTTTTCTTTGTTGGCTTCT
>CADAWW010000285.1 GCA_902791675.1 uncultured Bacteroidales bacterium | reverse complement strand
TGCCAAACCTCCAATTTGCGGAAGCAGAAGGATTCGCGCTCGACCTTTGGTCGCTTTGCTCGCAAAGAACCTCCGAAACCTTTCGGTTTTACACGTTCTCGCTCTGGCAAGCGTCTCCTTCGTCGCCGAGCGAGCAGCGTGTCGCCTTACCACTCAGCCATACTTCCATTGGTTTTCTGGTGCAAAGGTACAATACCCCTATGCAGCCTTTCTGCGTAACTAGAAATAATTATCATTTTTCTTTGAAAACCTGCTGTTGACAGTTGAAACCACATATACTTTTTCAACTTGTCAACGTTAGAACTTGACAACACTCTGCAAATATTATCTTTTGCAGGATTAGTGGCTACAGATTCTGCAAAGGTGAAACACTGAGTGGCTACAAATATTCAGAATTGGCTACAATTTGGCTACAAATTTGAAATATGTGAAAAAGAAAAGTCCTGTAAGTCATTGACCTACAGGACTCTTTTTAAGGCGCTTCAGGATGGGCTTGAACCAACGACCCCCTGATTAACAGTCCTTTCTCACTTATTTTTAGTGATAGCGAACCATATAAATAGTTGCTCATTTTCAGCGAGTTAGCCGACAAACTGAAATTTAGTGAATGTTGCTGATATGCCTTAAAAGGCCGACAGCGTGTTCCCTACGTGTTCCCTCTATCAGGTTTTTCAGAATGTCTGAGAGCGCAAATTTGAGAGCTAAAATCACCCTTATTTTCTCGTTTGCAAAGGTAATAATAATAATTTTAACGCCCTTTTTCCATTAGCAATTTTTAACCAATTTCTTAATAGCGCATGTTATATTCTACCTAACTTTGTTGGTACAAATAGCATATCAAGAGATAGAATATGACAACGAAAAAGAAAATATTTGACAAGATTTCCGTTCTTTTTGAAGAGCGTGTTGGTGTCTGTTCCATATCCATGTGCCTCGATAAGAGACACCCGAAAGGGGAAAAAGACGAAGCCTTTCCGCTATGTGTAAGGTTTACCATTCAGCGCATTAGATACTATCATAGCCTTGGTGAAAAGTGCTCATCTTCACAGTTGGCAAAGGTGGCGACTTCTACAGGTCAAGGAGAACGCAAACTTGGGATTGAAACCAACTATGAGAGACAGAGCAGGCTGCTTGAAGTATTCAACAGCTTTGTGAATACTGTTGTGAACCTGAACCAGACAGGGCCTCTCACCCTTGATCGTATCAAGACTGCATTGACAGGCAGGTGTGAAGCATCCTCATTCATCAGCGTCTGGGAGGAGATTATTGCAGAGAAACGTAATGCAGGAAAAGCAGGTACAGCCGACTCATATGAGGGTGTTCTAAACTCATTCAAAGAGTTAACTGGCTTTGATTATAAGGATGGATTTGCCATCGATTCCTCCTTGATAAACAAGTGGGTAGAGGGTATGGTCGGACGCAACCTTGCCAGTGCCACGCAAGGGATCTACCTGAGAACATGCCGTTTGGTTGTCAACCGCTGTATTGGTGAGGGCTATCTCATGCCCAAGGCTTATATGTTCGGCAAAAGCCGTGATAAGGTAAAGATTCCTGCAGGAGCCTCACGCAAAAAACAGAGGCTAACATAGAATTGATATACAAGGCTTTGGGAATGTTCCTAATGCAATACTTCTGCTGTGGATGCAACCTCGCAGACCTTGCACTATTGAGATACAATCGATTCTATTTCGATACCAATGGGGATGCTTTCCAGTTTATTCGTAAGAAGTCTGAGGATGAAACTATGGATGGAGAGGGGATGGAGGTCATCGTTCCTATCATAGATCCGATGCGTGAACTCTTGGAAGCTTATGGAGCTGATCCAAAACTTGATGCGCTGGTATTTCCTTTTTTGTTGGGCGATGCTATTAAGATGGACGAACAGGCCATGCGCGACCGTGTTCATCAGGAGAACAAGAATATTGCAAAGAGACTGAAGAAGTTCACGGAACAAATAGAATGGACTGTACATCCTACAGGAACATTCGCCAGGCACTCTTTTGCTACCAATCTCCATGCTGCCAAGGTGCCAAGAGAATATATATCAGATGCAATGGGACATAGCCTTGGCAACAAAGGACAGAT
>CADAWW010000284.1 GCA_902791675.1 uncultured Bacteroidales bacterium | reverse complement strand
GGGTTCTTCTTGTACTGATTGCAGGAATACAGGTAGGTATGGCCGTCTTCATCCTCCCATAGTGTCTGACCGTAGCCTATGGGATCTTTCTCGAAAAAGTTGTGATCCACACTCAATAGCTTCAGATATGTATCATCGCCGGGTATCCCTTCTAGCGAATAGATGGCTAAGGCACGGTTTTCGTTCTGCATCAGATTTTCCGTACCGTTATAGACACCCGCCCAAAGCATCTGCAGCTGTCCATCTACTACTGTTGCATCTCCGGCCCAATATAGCCATTGCTGATCTATCTCGCCTGCTTTTATCTGCGCCTCGGTCTTTTCGCCCTTAGGATGACGCAGGTGCGTACGGCATGTACCTTGCGACTTATTAATCCAGTCGGCTAACCATACCAGATTGCTGCTCTTTGTGCCGGGCAGTCCATCCTCACCGGGTGTCTGAACCATAATACTGTTACGCGGGAACGTACAAGTGCCGCGAGCCCTCGTACTGGCATTTACACGACCATAGAAGCTGTCGTTAAACGACCAGAAAACATTTCCGTCCGGCAGCATAGTGGTTTGCACCCCATCACCTCCGTTCCAGCCAAGCGTACGAGTAAAGAGGGCATCGTACAACTTGTCTTTGTAAACATAAACGTTATGGTTCGCATTGTTGTGCGGTAAGTATTCCAACTTCCATTCGTCTTTTACCGATGGAACGGGCCATTTCAGCGTATCAGCCTCCACCTCATGCGATTCATGCTGATATGGATTCTTAGGTTTATCTGAATAGTTTGGATAATAGAATGCTGGCATACCTAAAGCCATCAGCGCGTATAGCTTGTGGTTCTTAGGTAAATGAAGCAGGCGTTCTGTCTTCTTGCGTCCCATATTTTTGAACGCCATCTGCACCAGGCCCATATATATTTGAGAAACACCATGAGCTTCTGCCATCAACGAAGCATTCTGGTAAGCCAGGTTACAGTCTTGCCAGCCGAAGTCGTACCCTTTAGGCGCACAGAACGCCAGCAACGCTGTTCCGTTGCAGGTGCACGGACGCTTTCCTTCGCGCCACTTACGTTCAAATCGGTAGAGTTCTGCGGCTTCGTTGTATAGGTCTCTTAGGAACATTTTGGTTAGCGGACGTAAAACGGGCGACATCAGTATGCCGGCCAGACGCAGGAAGAACTTCATGGTGGCATCCTCAACCGCCTGTATTTCCTCGCCTTGCAGGACCGTTACGACCACCTTTCTGGAATTCTCTGCTGTAGGAGCTGTGTAAGCAGCTTCTATGATGTCAGAGAGTGCCTCCGAGGGAATGGGAGCAGGTGTAATTGTGCGGTTGGAACGTCTGCTCTTCATCAGTTCCATCAGAGATTCAGGCGATGGAATCAGCTCTTTTTGTACACGGTGAACATGTTCAGCAGGAAAATCGGAATGCAGAATAGCAAAAGCCTCACACACATCCACGCAATGTCCGCACTGAATGCAGTTCTTGGCTTTACGCACCACAGGCACTTCACCCTTCTCCTGCGTATAGACAGCTGAAGGGCATACGCGGGCACACCGTCCGCAGCGCATGCAAGCATCAGCGTTGATAATTATCTCCCGTCTCATCAACTTCTGTAACTTCCTTAACTTCTTTATTATCCCAGAACTTGGTCAGCAAATAAGCACATCCTGCAAAGCCGACAATGATGCAAACACCGGCAACCACCTTGCCACCAATCCATTCCACCATACTGAAGTCGAACACCTTATCGCCCAAAGCATTTATTTCTATAATAGCGATGGAATTGTTCAGAATGTGTATAATACTCGTCAGTACAATATTCCCCGTCTTAGCATAGATAACGCCCAAAATAACTCCCATCAGCATGGCAAAAGGTACCTGTGCCGGATTAAAGTGGATGATACCAAACAAGATGGAAGATATCCAGATGGCACGCCAAGGGGAAGAACCGTTGCGCATCAGATGACCGCAAATACCCTCACGGAATACTAATTCCTCGACAATGGGGCCGATTATTGCAACACCCAATATGCCCCAGAAACTTCTGGCAAGCCCTAACATCATATCTTCAATCATGTTGGGCAAATTCATAATCTCAGAGAGCAAATCGCCAGCAAAAATGCACATTACTGCAGAAACGAAAGCTATCAGACTCCACTTAAGGCTGAAATTTTTGCACAGGAATGTTTCCGGGAACTCTATCACCTTCAGGGCCTTCCAGCAAATCAGAAAGGTTATTATATCAGCAATAATAATTACCAATGCCATCATGGTGAACCAGGTAGGACTTGTGGGGTTGATACCCATAATCGCCATAGGAATTGCCACTACTACACCAACCAATGCCTGTAAAATACAGAATGTGAGTACTGTCAAAAGGACTTTTTTCATATTCTTTCTGTGTTAAATTAATAATTCCGACTGCAAATATATTGTTTTTTTTGTTCCGGACAATAAAAATAAAATGTATTTTCTTTGTATTCTTCTCGCTTACTCGTAACTTTGCCAAGGAAAGAGAAAAAACTGACTAACTAAACAAATTATTATGGAAAAGATTATCGGTCTTATTGATG
>CADAWW010000283.1 GCA_902791675.1 uncultured Bacteroidales bacterium | reverse complement strand
TTCCTTCGCCATCGACGAGCACTTGGAGTTCCAACAGGACGAAGCCGGCACCAAGGCCATGTTCGCTCGCGAACGTCGCAGCCGCGAACGCTACAACTGTTGCGTTGCCGAAGATGCCGCCATGCCCACAGGTTCGTTCTTCAGTGAAGATGAAAGCTAAGAAAGAAGGAGCGACTAACCATCACGGTTGGTCGCTCCTCAAAAAAGCGTTTGCTATTATTCAGCGTCCGAGAAGCTTTGCAGGAAATCCAACGAACAAACGTTCACGAATAAGTGTAGCAATGCCCACGCGCTGTGGTAGAGTTTCACAACTCACTTTTATTATTTTTTCTTTTCAAAAAGAGCGATAGCATCCTGCATGATATCATAATGGTCAAATGCCAGATGTGGCAAATCAGACAGTGACCACCATTCTGCTTTGACCGCATCATCCTGGCCAGTGACCGCAATCGGCTCATCGATGATGGCCAGATAAGCGACGGTTATTGTCCTCCCTCTTGGGTCACGGTCAACCTTGGAGTATGCGCCTATCTGATGCACATCCGACAGCCGAAGCCCAGTTTCTTCCTCCAGCTCTCTAATGGCGCACTGCTCTGTAGTTTCGTCCATATTCATGAAACCGCCGGGAAATGCCCATGCACCCTTGAATGGTGGATTCCCCCGCTGGATAAGCAGCACCTTCGGCTCTGCCTCCCTCGTTATTACGATACAGTCAGCCGTAACAGCCGGTCTTGGATACTTGTATGTATATGCCATACTCTCATTGTTTTATTTTACTGAAGCCTAAAATGTTTTCAAGGAAGTCCTTAATAATAAAATTTGCAGCTTTCTCTTTTTCTTCGGGTGTACGTTTAATCATATGCCGATTCTCTGCGGTAAAGTAACTTATACGTACAACGTTATTGTCTAATATGTTATGGTATTCAAACCACTGTTTATTTTCTTTTTCTGCACGTTTGTAATCTATCAAATCTTGTCCTTTTAATCCCAATCCCCATCTATTTTCTTCGACTAATGCCAGAGGATGGAATGTTCCTAGATCTGTATGGTCTAATATCGGCTGATATTGCTTTGGACGCGTCTTACCTATAAGTGTGGTTTTTCCATCAGAATGTTCTTCTACAATAGGGATGCCAATATCATTTAGAGAATGAACATAATGGTGACAATCTTCGCATAATGTCACTAAGCAATCATCAGGATAATCCCATAGATTCCTATTCCTATAATATATTTTGTGATGAACATTTAACCTAGGCATTGCGAGATGGAAACCAGGCAGGAAATCAAAAGTTATGATTAGGATATATCCTCTGACTTGTATGTCATATTTGCTGGTGCCAGCCCAATAGTAGTGGTGAATTGTGTCATATTCACCTTGTTTGACAAAAATAAAATCCCCTAAACTGGGATTGAACGTGTGGCATAACTGACAAGTATAATTGTCACGAGCCTTTATCGAATTACTCTTCTCAATCCACCTTGGATCTTCGTATCCCAATGGAGTCTCGTCAATTAAGGACATGGATTCATTGTCCATGCCAGGCATTTTTAATTGTTCGAGACTTGCTTCCTTTATTTCAAAAGAAGACTTTTCACTTTTTTGAAAATTGAATATCTGATCCATTATAAAATTGCTATAATTCCTTGAATGCCTCCAGAAGCATCTTCATGCCCTCTGAGGCTGTGGTTTTGAAGTGGGTGAAGCCCAAATGTTCATGGTGGGCATAGTTGATGAACCCTGCTGCCGGATAGACCTTCAGCGAGGTGCCGATGACCACGAAGATGTCGGCCTTGCTCACGATGTCAATGGCTGTAGGTGTAAACGAGCCGATCTTACCTGTTTTTATTCTATGTCTCATAACCTTTATCCGCTTATTATCTCTATCAATTGTGGGACAAAGATACGAATAATTTGCGGAAACAGATTCTTTGAACTTGCCAACACCTTGCCATCTACTTGCGTACACCTTAGTTCCCCTTGTGGCAGTTGTTTCAGAAGAACTCTGTGCTACAGTATTTTTTGTATCAACATCTGTGAGGATGAATAGAAAGGCACGTCTGTTTTACCTAAGATAGCGGCAGGGAGATTGGCCATCTCTTGCAGGTTGTCCATGGGTACTAAGACGTTCTTAGCTCCATTCTCAGATAACAGAGACACGCGATCGCTGAAATTC
>CADAWW010000282.1 GCA_902791675.1 uncultured Bacteroidales bacterium | reverse complement strand
CAACGTTAACGAAAACGAAAACGTCAACGTCAACGAGGGTGTTGTTTACGATCTAAGCGGCCGTAAGCTCAATTCTCAATTCTCAATTCTCAATTCTCAATTAAAGAAGGGTATCTACATTATAAATGGTAAAAAGGTGATAATAAAATAATGGCAAAAGTAAAACCTAACAAAAGTACAAAGAGTGTTGCTAAAGGGAGTAGTACTGCTCCTGCAACAGAAAAGAAGAAAAGGCAACTGCGTTTACCCGTACTGTTTCTCTTCTTTGTGGCTGTGCTGCTATGGTCGGCATGGTATTACGGAAGTGTCTTCCATCTAAGTCGTGAGTACAGTTTCTGGGTTGCTGATACCCGTCAGTTAGATTTTATCCTGTCCTGTTCCTTCGGCAGTTTGCGTTATGTGGGACGTGCATTGCTCATGACCTATAAATATCCATGGCTGGGCGGCCTGCTGATGGCTCTTATGCTGACGTTAGGCACCTGGCTGGTTGGCTACTGCTGGCGTCTGAAGGCCAGATGGCGTTTCATACAGTATCTGCCGGCACTGGCTTATATGGGTACCGTAACCTTTTACGGGCTCGATATTTTCTTCGAAGCCGAAACGGGCTATATCTTCGGTATTCCCTTCCTGGTTTTGCTGGTACTTGCCATCTGCGGCATAATGATACGCAGTTTCAGTCGCAAGAAGGTACATGCCCTCTTTGCTGTTCCTGCTGACGAGACGCCGCGCGACAATATGCTCCAACTGGCTGTTTGCATCGTAGGTTTTGCGGTCATTTTAGGATTCAATGAATGGAAGCGTCCCTATGTACGCGTTATCACTCAACTGGCATCTATGGAGCAGGAACAGGATTGGGAAGGCATACAAAGGGTGGCCCGTGCCCATTCTTACCAGAGTAACCGTCCTATGGCCTGCATGTATGCCATAGCCTTGGTTCATACCGATCAGGTTGGCTACCGCATGTATGATATCCGCCTGGACTATGATTCTCTTTTTATTCACGGAATGGACGGTACCCATAACAATGCCAGCAACATGTATATCCCAGAGGGAAATTACCATGGCGGATTTTCAGAGTCTTGTATGCATGCCTGCATGGAGCAGATGGTGATGGAAGGCCCGAAGTTGCGCCTGATGAAACTTTACATCAAGAGTGCTTTGATGCGTGGCGAGTGGGAAATCTGTCGCAAGTACCTCCGTATTCTCGGTGATGTACCTTTCGAGGGTGCTTTCTACAAGAAATACAGCGCTATGGTAGGCAATGATTCATTGGTAAATGCCGATCCCGAGATTGCCAAGATCAGACTCACAGAACCCCTTCATGACAGTTTCGAGAGTATGTATCAGGCTCCTCTGTTTATGGGTTACAACCTGTCTTTGGTCGAGGGTCGTAGCGTGAATGCCCTATATAATTCGCTTTGCGTCTGTCTCTATACCAAGTTGATGCCGGCCTTCCTCTCGCGGTTGGAGCCTATTATGGGTTCTACGCCCCCGGATATCATTGCCGATGGCATCCTGTTGTCTTCTACCAAGAGTCCAGGATTGGAGACCAGGTTTACGGGCCTTAACTTGCGCATTCCGCGAATACAAAATTTTATGCAACAGGTTCAACCGTATATGAGCGACCGTCCTGGTCACGCATACGAGTTGTTTGGGAAATATAAAGGTTATTATCCTTATTATTACTTCTTCGGCAACCTGAAGGCTACCAAGAAAGGATATACAGGATATTCAACCTCTAACTCCGGAGTGAACTGATGAGAGTTGAAAATTGAAAATTGAAAATCGTCAATAACCGATAACCCATAACCGATTTAGGCAGCTTAACATTTCTGTTAGCGGCCTGTGGTAAACCTACCGCACAAGTGCCGGCACAGTATTCACAGTTAGAAGAGCAGGTTAATATTTACCCCGACTATACTGATATAGTCATTCCGCCCAACATCGCTCCGCTCAATTTTATCGTGCGTGATTCTATGGCCGATGCCTTCGTGGTACAGCTGCAAGGTAAGGATTCGGAACTGCTTGCAGCTGCAGACAAGGATGGTGTGATGCAGTTTGACCTGGTAGGGTGGAAGAACCTGCTGGCCGTAAGCAAGGGCACAGACATAACAGTTACTGTATTTGCCAATAGAGAAGACAAATGGTATTCCTTCAAGTCCTTTACCCTTACGGTAGCAGAAGAGCCTGTCGATGCTTTTCTAAGCTACCGACTCATCGAGCCTGGATACGAGTTGTATCGTCAGCTGGGTATTTACCAACGTAACCTTACGAATTGGGATGTCCATACTGTCTACGAGAATAACCGCGAGTTCGACAATAAGAATAATCACTGTATCAACTGCCATAACTACCGCAGCAACAGTTCCGCTGATATGATGTTTCACGTCAGGGCCAATCATGGCGGTACCGTAATCGTACAGAACGGTAAAGCACATAAGGTGCAGATGAAGGATAGCACCATCATAACGGCAGGAGTCTATCCTTCCTGGCATCCGACAGAGAACCTGATAGCCTTTTCCACCAATAAGACGGGACAGGCCTTCCATGTTTATCACGACGAGAAGATAGAGGTGATGGACGAATCCAGCGACCTCCTCTTGTATGATGTCACCAAGAACGAGGTCTGTCATATCATGCGTACACTCGACGATCTGGAGACCTTCCCCTGCTGGGCACCAGACGGCAAGAAGCTTTACTATTGCAATGCCAATGTCGCTAAGTTGATCAATCCTGAGTATGAAGACAGCACGCGAACCCAGCAGCTGATGATTCAGTAT
>CADAWW010000281.1 GCA_902791675.1 uncultured Bacteroidales bacterium | reverse complement strand
GCTTACTTTGCCGGTGTATGGCCTCGGCAATCAGTTCCTTGCCTGTTCCGCTCTCGCCTGTGATAAGGACCGGCGCATTGGTAGGGGCTACGCGGGCTACGGTAGAATATATATTGGATAATGAAGGCAGCCTCACCCCCAACAGCCTCACCCCAACCCCTCTCCGAGGAGAGGGACTTTCTGCCACAAAGGCCTCCCCTCTCCTCGGAGAGGGGCCGGGGGTGAGGCTGTTGGGGGTGAGGCTTCTTGCCGTCTCTATTCTTTCTAACAGTACCCCGTTGTCCCAGGGCTTGGTGATGAAGTCGAAGGCACCGGCTCGCATTCCCCGTACAGCCAAGTCTATGCTGCCCCAGGCAGTCATCAGAATGCAAGGTACATCAGGACGGAACACCTTTATCTGTTTCAGCAAAGTGAGACCTTCCTCTCCGTCGTTAGAAGAAGTGCGGTAGATATTATAATTCATATCCATCAGTACCAGAATCTGTATGGCCGCTTTGGGTTCCTCGGCCAGTGTTACCTCGTACGCGTTGCGTTCCAGGATGGACTTCAGCGTGAGGCGTATATTCTTATCGTCATCAACTACGAGAATCATAATGATAATTTACTATTTGACAATTCATCCTACAGACCCGCCAGCCTTTTAAGCCACATACCAAAGAACCTGTCGTAAACCATATAGCCTTGTTTGGCATCGTAGAACAGAAACTCTTTGTCCTGTAGCGACTTCAGCGCCATTTTGATGCTACTGGGAGCAGGGAGTTGGTGACGGATGATGAAATCGAGCGACGTGGGAGCGTTGACCTTGCCCTCACAAGCGATGGCGGTTAGTAACTGTGCCTGGTTGTCGGTCAACAGATTGTAGTTGGACTGGTAGTTTATCTCCTGTTCATGCAGAATCTTGTCTGTTGCCCTGAATATATCTTCCTGGTCAAGCCTACCCTTTGGTGTGCGATAAAGACGGTTGAGGATTTTTTGCACATACCACGTCTGACCGTCAACCATATCGTACAAGTAGATGAATGCCTCCTCAGACATTTCTCGCTTCTGTTGGGCGAAAAAACTGTTGGCAAACGCCCTATAGACATCGGCATCGATGGTGCCTATCGTCATGATTTGTGAACTGTTGAAGAACGGGTGTTCTGGCGACATGAACATGTCGGACAATAGGTGTTGCTGACTACCCGAGAAGATGATATGTACGTTGGGAACAAACTGTATGATGGAGCGTATGAATGCATCGGCACCAATCTCGGCATAGCGACTCGCCTGTTGGAACTCATCAATAGCCAGATAGCATTGCCTTCCCGATTCTTTCATATATTCGAACACCTGCTGTAGTGTATCGCGAGCTCTTTCGGAAGTTACTGACACACTGAAAGTGGGCATGCCAGTGATGGGATCCTGACTCATCGTTGGCCGTAGGGCAGACACGAAACCGTTAAGTTTCCTCATGACCGACTGCGAGGGGGAGTCAAGTTTCCCGATGACGGCATTGGCTATGAATTGTACCATCTGGTTAAAGGTCTTTGTCGGGAAAATGTCCACGTAAAAACAGCGCACGTTTTTGTCCCTTGCCCTCATCCGTTCGAAGGCATGGTTTATCAGTCCTGTCTTACCGATACGACGGGGAGCCATTAGCGTCACATTGCTGCCGTTGACAAGCGCATCAATAAGTTCTTCCGTCTCCTGCTCCCTGTCGCAGAAATATTCCGGACCAAAGTAGCCATACTCAGGGAAAGGGTTTTCTATTTTCATATTTTACGTTTCATATTTTATGAAATGCAAAATAACAAATATATCTGCATTTATACAAGGAAGATATTCGATAATTAAGTTTAATTAACGCTTTCTTACCCATTCGCTAAGAAGGACCCGAGGGTCGGGGGCTATTCTTCTCTCAGCGATTCCGTAATTTCGCTGCGGCAGATGCGCCAGGCGGGGATGGCGGTGCCGAGGAGGACAATGACTAATATATAAAGGTACACGCAAAGGGACACGATGGGTGGACGGCAGGATTGTCATAGACTCCCTTCTCATAGAAGTCTCCTGAAATTTGGTACTGAAAGTAGATGATGCAACCAATGAAGACGCTGACTGTTGTGAGCACCCACGCCTCACGAATGAAACCCCAGAAGATGCTCCATCGTGTGGCACCGAAGGCGCGGCGCACACCGGCTTCTTCGCGTCGCTGTCGCATGTACATCAGCAGTGTGCCGAGAACACCGAATGCCAGGTTGGTGGCAAAGAAGGCGGCGATGAGCAAGTTCCTATGCATGAGAGCACCATCTAATCTCCCATTATCGAACCCTGCCTTCTCGCTGACGGACTCTATCTTGCGGATGTAGCAATGTTCCGTTGTAAGGCTTTGCTGCCACTCGTGCTCGCATTTCTCCCTGAACCGCTCCGGGCTGACACCTTCACGCAGACGGACGATGATGGGCATATTGGTTATAGAGTTCCCCAGTGTAGAACAGATGTAGCAGTTGGTATGACTTCTGTCCCTCCAGTAGTGACGCACATCCTCGACCACCGCACGGACACGATAGACATCTTCCTTGAAATTATTGCTCAGATTATATAATGAAATCGTTTGCCCGGCCACATTGGTCGTGCCAAAGTAAGCCAAAGCCAGGCTACGCGAGAGGATGACGGACTTATCTTCTTCACAGTCTTTTGTTAGTTCTTCTGTGGGAACTTCGGGTGTCAGCGACTGGATGCCGTATGCCTTGAATATTGGGGACTCCTGTTGGAAGTAGGTCGTCGAGAATCGCATCAAGATGCTGTCTTGTAACCTGCAAAATATGTTATAATCATTATAAAATCCTGGGGCAGTATAGACAGAGCGGAAAGCTACCTCCACATCATCCAAGTCCTGCAGCTTTCTGAGTAGAGTTTCCTCCTCAGTGGAGATTTCTTCCTTTCTCTCCAATCGTTCTGATCTATTCAGAGTGCTTGCCACCTCCATACGCACAACCCTGTCTATGTCATAGCCGAAGGGGAGGTTATAGATGTATATTTGCTCTAAAACGGGGTCGAATGCCCACCAACAGATGATGGTAACGAGGATAAGCTCCAAAGCGAGCCAAGAAGCCCCCCTCCCGATCTCCCCCCGAGGAGGGAGGAGATTTATGAATGATAGTTTATTCGTTTTCATTTCTTTTGATATTATATTTCTTGTTAGTCTCTCCTCCCTCCTCGGGGGGAGGTCGGGAGGGGGGCTTTTCATTTCTTTATCATCATAGATTCAACAATCGGTTTTCTTAGACTTAGCCATGCAGGTAGGGTTGCTGCCAATAGGTTCAGTATGCAGCATATCAGCAGGCCGATAAGGAAGATAGTGGGGGCAAAGAACATTTCGCCTTGGAGGATGGGAACACGACCATAAAGACCGTGATTTGTGAATGAGAAAAACATGTAGAATACCCAATCGCGCCAAGCATATAGGGCTAACCATGCCAGAAACAGTCCAATGAAACCGCCAATGAGTGTCAGCGTCAGATTTTCCATCATTACCTGCCAGAGCAGCGTGCGCTGCTTGGCACCGAAAGCCTTGCGGATAGCCATCTCAGGCAGGCGGCGCTCCATACGACTTGCCACCATTCCGCTCAGGTTCAGGGCAGGGACAAAGAGAAGCATGAAAATGGCTATGATGATGTACGACCAATGCTCTTTATCGCTACTGGTACCGAATACTTCGCCTGTATTATTCCATACGTCATTGTAATAGCAACCAAGAGGGCTTAGCATATCTACAGGATTATCTTTGTGTACGGCATTGTAGCGCGCTTCCAGTTCTTTCAATTCCTGCTTGAAGGCTTTCACCTTATTTGAAGGCACACTGAAAGAAACCTCCAACCCCTGTGTGTGATAGTTTATACCTCGGTCCGAGAGCAGGCTGTCGGCAGAATAGGGGAACCAGACTTGCCTACGCCCTTCCCTTCTTTGCCGAAAAGCTGCTCGCGGACTTCATCCGTGATAACTACCACACGCCTTTCATTGTCGAAATCGTCCTGTGTGAAAGGTGCTCCATCGGTGAAGTGGAATTGGAAGAAACGGAAATAGTTGGGCTCTGTCAACTTGATTACAACGGAACGGTCGTGTATTCCGTCGGCCAGTTTCATGTACCAATCGCCTAGCAGCCATGTCGATAATTCTGCTTTTACACACTCTGGCGTCTTCATTTTCAGGAAGAGGGTTTCAAAATCTTCCTGTGTGATATTTGCATTGCCGTCCCACATAGATTCCAGATAGTACGTCTTGCT
>CADAWW010000280.1 GCA_902791675.1 uncultured Bacteroidales bacterium | reverse complement strand
CGCATCGACAGGTTCGGCAAATGCCATCTTGTGCAAGTGTTCAGGCACCCTCTGAGGGTAATCTGGCAATGAAGCCTCGAGCAGATGATACAGGAACTTATAATAGATCATCATTCCCCAGTTGCCGCTTTCAACAGCAGCACTGTGCTGATTGCGTACCTGTATCAAAGGAAGGTTACGAAACAAATAGTCACTGATTTTTCTCTTTCTGTTGTCGTTTGTTTTAGGAAATTGATATGCCATAATCTTAAATGTTTTAAAGGGTTCAACTTTTATTTTCCGTTGCAAAGATACGACATTTTCTTATACCCCCCAAGCAATAGGTGTCAATCGTGTAGACAAGTATCGCTTGGGGCGTTTTAGCGCTCCTTTTATTTGAAAAATCGATTTTTTTTTCTATTACTACAACGTGTTGGATGTGTAACTTCCAAGAAACATCGATAATTATTGGGCTATTTAAAAGATAGTTTGTACATTTGCAGCAGATAATACAAACAATAAACTTAAAGCAACAGATTATGGAAAGGAAAGAAAGAAAAAAACGACCGGCATGTAAGATTTTGGGGTTGAAATATCCATCGTCAGATAATGTAAAGAACAGAACGTCAACTATAGCAAGGGCTATGGCATGTACCTTAACACCTCGAATTCCGTGTTCTCCAGAGGTGGAGAAAAAGTGGAAAGATATTCTATGTCCAGATGGCAATGAATTAAAATGTGCTTATTGTGGCGCTAAAGCAACTCATCTTGATCATTTGCATCCGTTAATAAATGACATATTACCTACTGGTTATGGTACAGACCCAGGCAATCTAGTACCTTGTTGTAAAGATTGTAATCAAAGCAAAGGAAATGATGATTGGGAAGTGTATATGCGCTCACATCAGTGTAAGCACGTTGACCAAGACATAGAAACAAGAATTACTAGAATAAAGAACTTAGAAAAATTTCTTCCGCCAATTAAAATAAACTGGACAGAAAACGAAAGTTTTTGCAAAGAATGGAAAAAAGCATATAATGCCTGTGTCAAAGCTTTACAAGTTGCACAAGATATTCTAGAAAAATATAAGAACTCTAAAGCATAAATATATAATGAAACTCCTCCTTGCTACCCTATCACTCCTGCTATCAATAGCATTAATATGTAGCCCGATCTACTTGGTCTATATCGGCTTCGTGGGCCCAAATGTTAGCTTTTGGGTAAGGGTGGCGCTCGTGTTGATAGGGCTGGTGCTTTGCCAAGTGGTGAAGCCCATCTCTATCATCACGGGCAAGGATTGGAAGATATTCTAGACCCTAATTCTACGTACTTTTTTTTCCAACCGCTCTTGGTTACAGTAGGTGACGTTGTCAGCAATGTTGACACGTAATCCTTTGATCATAAAATAATAGTATGTATCTTTGCAGCCGATAATAGAAACGTTTAACTTAAAAACTTTGGTATTATGGCAAAAGAACAATTATTAAGTGTTATTAAGGCGGCTGTTGAGCATTCCTATTTTCTGGACGAGGATGTTGTTATTATTCCTGCATGGGCCAAAAGCTTAATGGATAAAAACAATCCTGAGAAAGGTTCTCCAGCCAGAATTATTCAGGCTACTTTCAAGAGTATATGTAATATACTATATTCTAAAGCACCTGAGAATCTTACCACAAATCCCCAAATGGAGGGTTCTTGTAGAGGTATATACACTATAAATGTTATTTGTCCTAAGAACAACAATTGCGCAAAACTAGGAAGAATCATCAAAAAAGAAATTTTAATCTAGGATTTTATGAAACTCCTCCTTGCTGCCCTCTTCCTCCTGCTGACATTAGTTCTGATATGTAGCCCGTTATACTTGGTTTACATCGGCTTCGTAGGTCCGAATATCAGCTTTTGGGTGAGGGTAGGGCTTGTGGTGATAGGGCTAGTGCCTATCATCACGGGCAAGGATTGGAAAGTGTTTTAGAATCCAATCCTCTGTACTTTCTTCTCCAACCGCTCCTGGTCACAATGGGTGATGAGGGATTGCAGGTCGTCGGCCTCGTCGCCATGAAGGATGGTGTCGATGGCATGGTGACGGGCGATATTTTCGATCTGGCCACCGCTGAAGTCGTAGCGGGTAGCCAGTTGGCTGGCGGCATCTGTTGAGAGCGAGGGTATCATGGCCTGCCAGATGTGCTGGCGGGCCTCTATGGTGGGCTTGTTGAACTTAATCTTATAAAGGAAACGACGCTCGAAGGCCTTATCCATGTTCTGCTCCAGATTGGTGGTGGCGATGAGAATGCCATCGAGGGTCTCCATCTCCTGCAGAATGATGTTCGACGATTGATGATGGCATCAGCCTCATTGAACAGCAGGATAGGTGTCACTTCGCAATCTTTTACCTTGCTGCGATAGTCGTCGAACAGCGCCTTGATGTTCTTCTCAGAATCGCCAACCCACTTACTCTTGATCTCGCTGACGTTCACTTGCATGATGTCGCGTCCCGTCTGTCGAGCTAACTGCAGAACGGTCTCGGTCTTACCTGTGCCAGGTGAGCCATAAAACAGGCAGGTGAATCCACAACGGAATCCTTTGTCTTGCAGGCGCTGGCGAATCTGCTGATAGTTTTCTTCGCTGAGCAAACGGCTGAGCTCATCAACCTGGCGGCTGGTGGCCTCGTCGTAGAACAGTTGGCGAGCGGTGATGTCATCATGATGCTTGAGACCACGACGCAGCTGATCATCGTTTGTAATTTTGATATCGAGTTCAGTTAAAAGCGCACGTTTCGCCATCATCGTCAAGCAGAATGCATTGCGATCGCCA
>CADAWW010000279.1 GCA_902791675.1 uncultured Bacteroidales bacterium | reverse complement strand
CATACCGTTGCGCATACACCATACATCACCGCCGCAACCGTTGTCGCCTGTCAGCAATACCTTATCTATTACTACGCCGCAACCGAATCCGGTTCCCAAAGTTATACCTACCATATTCTTATAACGGCGCTTGCAGCCAGCCTCCTCTAAAGCCTTGTTTACTCGAGGAAGGGCTCCTGCCAATGCCTCACCGTAGGCAAACAGATTACCGTCGTTGTTCACATAAACGGGAATTCCGAACACACTCTCCAAATACGGACCGAGTGCCACACCACCGCGGAAGGAAGGGAAGTTGGGCAGGTCGCCAATCACACCACGCTCATAATCGGCAGGACCGGGGAAGGCAAAACTGATGGCTACAGGCTCTACATCCAGTTTCTCCTTAACGGTAGTGAAACCCTGAACCAAGGTAGCCAGACAGCCCTCGGTATCGGTTGTTACAGCCTTCAGGCGTACGGGCTCAACAATCTCTTCATTGTCGCAAATGGCTGAGAACACAAAGTTCGTTCCGCCGGCATCCAGCGTCAGCACAATTTTCTTGTCGTTAGTCATAATTTTAGGTTATATTAGTTAATGTTTGTTCTCTTCGAGGGTTCAAAAATATAAAAAACCAAGAAAATAAAGAAGATACCCCGCTCTTTTTTTCTTCTTTTCCCGAAAAGAAGTCAAAGGGGAGGGGCTTTTCCAAAAGAACCGGAAGGCATTCGTTCAATTCCCTTGATCGTTATCGGATTCAGTCAAGGTTTTGGTGCGGCTTCTGGGGACTACTGGTCTTCGATGTATTTCTGAAGGCATTTGGCTATCTCGGGATAGTAATCGTTCAGGGTTTTGTACCTATCACGGTTGTTGGCATAGCTACGCAGGCAATCTACGAGCTGGGGCATCCAGGGGAATCCATTTCGTTTGACATCAAGTTCCATGAGGATTTTGGGCGTTTCCGGTTTGTAACCCGCATCCTGTGCATAGATTATGGTTGAAGCACGGACGATGCTTTCGTTGATGACAATGTGCCAGTCGGTGTAGGCCTGCTGTTTCATAGCTTCTTGGGACAGCTCCAGAAGTTTCTTACCTATGGGTTCCATTAGTTTGGCGTTTTCCTCGTTGTCGAGCAACGGGTTTACGTAGGGGTGATTTACCTCATGCCAAAGCAAAGAGAAATCCATGTACGGACGGCCTTTCGCAGGGTTGAAAGCGTATCCCATGATGGCGAATAATTCGCGAGGTTTTCCTGACAGCTTTCGCCACACTCCGTTATTATGGCCACCATATGTAAAGCAGATGTAGATTTTGAAAGGCTCCATTTCTTCTGTGCCATAGTGAAAGCGTGGATACCACTTTAAATTAAAAGGAAAAACCATTGTTCCTGTCATTTCGTAATTACTGATGTATTCCTCGTAAAAAGTGCGATGCTGCTCGAAGAATTCATGGAAACGCGTATCCTTGTAGAACTGGTTGAGCTTCTGGATGAAATCTTCAATGTCAACATCCTTCCAATTCTCAACCAAATCAGATTTATCACCAAGAAACTTGATTTCCTCCTTTTCAATATCGAGGTGAATAGCCATACTCATTACCTTCTCATAACTTATGCTGTACGTTGTATGTAGTTTCCAAGCGAGTGCAACGGCTTCGTGTTGCTTGTAGGGGGCGAACCATTCTTCAGTATCCTTTGAGTACTGAGCCGCCAAGTTTTGGCTATACTCTTGGTATCCTGCTGTGTGTGCCAAGATAGCCATCAGTTCTACGGGTTCATTGGCTTCTGCCTTGATTTGTGCCTGCCCTGCCACTGCGATGAGTGTAAACAATGCTGCGATGAGAAACTTTTTCATTATTTTGTGTTGTTTTTATTATTTGAGTAGTACGTTTTCTAATTTCTCGAGGGCAGAAAACCTACACTCTCAGTGCTAAAATCTAATAGTGGCTTTTATCGTCTTGCATTCCTCACTTCCCACGGGGGTGATGGTATAACGACCGATGCAGGCGGGAATGATGAAAGTCTCGGCATAATGCACCGTGAAGGGTTCGAACTTGCCCTCCGGACTCTCCACC
>CADAWW010000278.1 GCA_902791675.1 uncultured Bacteroidales bacterium | reverse complement strand
ATTCCCGCAGTCTTGGCATTACTTATGGCCTTGACGACAAAAGCACAGAACCCCTTTGTACAAACTTGGTTTACCAGCGACCCTGCACCTATGGTTCATGATGGTCGCATGTATGTCTATACCGGTCACGATGAGGACGGAGCCGATTTCTTCTGGATGCAGGAATGGCGTGTTTATTCTACCACAGACATGGTAAACTGGACTGATCACGGCTCTCCTCTGGCTCTGGAGAGTTTCTCGTGGGCCGACGACCGTGCCTGGGCAGCTCAGACGGTAGAACGCGACGGAAAGTTCTACTGGTATATCTGTGCCCATAGCAAGATTTCCAACGGTATGGCCATCGGCGTGGCTGTAAGCGACTCGCCAACGGGCCCTTTCAAGGATGCCATTGGGAAGCTCGTGGGACCATATCGACCCTACCGTACTGATAGATAGCCTCACCCCTAACCCCTCTCCGAGAGAGAGGGGAACTTTAGGCGAAGGGAGTAAAAAAGTCCAAGCGTGGATTATGTGGGGGAATCCGCAAGTCTATTATGCTAAGCTGAACGACGATATGATTTCCATCGACGGTGAGGTGAAAAAGTTGGATATGACGGAAGAAGCCTTCGGTGGCCCTATCATGAGCAAGCGCGAGAAGGGAAAGAAATATAAGGATTCTTATGTGGAAGGCCCCTGGCTCCGCAAAGTTGATAGTTCCAAGTTCAAGGTCCCAAGTTCCAAGGCCTATCAGTTGCTCTATGCTGCAGGCGGTGTGCCCGAACATATCAGCTACAGCACGGCTCCTCATCCTACGGGCCCCTGGACCTATGCCGGAGAGATTATGCCCCTGTGCGACACCAAGTCGTTTACCAACCATTGCGGCGTGGCCGACTATAAGGGTCACTCTTATTTCTTCTACCACACGGGCAAGCTGCCCAAGGGCGGCGGCTTCGGCCGAAGCGTAGCTGTGGAGGAGTTCCAGTATAACCCGGACGGCAGTTTCCCCACCATTATGCCAACCGACGAGGGAGTGAAGCCCATCGCCGCTTTTAACCCCTATCAGAAGGTGCAGGCCGAGACGATGGCTTTCAGTCGCGGTGTCAAGACCGAACAGAACGACGAAATCGGCGTTTATGTGTCTGATATCCATAACGGCGACTACATCAAGCTGCAGAACGTGAAGTTCGACGGCAATACCCCCAAGCAGTTCTCTGCCCGAGTAGCCAGCGGTCTGCGCGGCGGACAGATAGAGGTACACATCGACAGCCTGAAGGGAGCGTTGCTGGCTCGACTGGAAGTACCCGGCACCGGAGGTTGGGAGAAATGGCAGACACTCTCGGCCGACATAGAAAATTCAAAATCTTCAACTCTCAACTCTCAACTCTCAACTCTCAACTCTCAAAGTCATGATCTCTACCTCGTCTTCACAGGACGCAAAGGGCCGAAACTCTTCAATTTCGACTGGTGGCAGATAGAGGGGACGCAGAAATCACTCGTTGTAGAGGATGGCGGCACAGGCAATTACAAAGCCATCATGAAGGAAGAGGAAAGCCTCGAAGCTCACACCGTCTTCGTACCCGAGGAGCTTTCGGCTTTCAACGAGAAGAACCCTCTCCCTGTTCTTGTCTGGGGCAACGGAGCCTGCACCAACTCACCCTGGGAGCACTTCAAGTTCCTCAACGAGATAGCCTCTCATGGCTACCTTGTCTTGGCCACAGGTTACATTCCTATGGAAGAGAAACCTTACCAGGGACCTATGTCAACTACCGAGCAGCAGATTCAGTCCATCGACTGGGCCATTGCCCAAAATGCGAATCCCGAGTCGCCCTATTATAATAAGATAGACGTAAAGAATATCTGTGTGGCTGGTATGTCATGCGGAGGTCTGCAATCGCTCTATAACTGTGCCGCAACCGTAACCAAGCAGTGGGTGGTATGCCTATGCCCGATAAGTCCAAGTTGAAGGATATTCATACGCCCATTATCTATATTCTGGGAGGCAAGGAAGATATCGCCTACGAGAATGGCATGGACGACTTCCGCCTTATCAGTCACGTTCCTGCCTGCGTTGCCAACTTCCCCGTAGGACACGGCGGCACCTATCGTCAGCCTCATGGCGGTGAATTCACGGTGGTGGCCCTGAACTGGCTCAACTGGCAACTGAAGGGCGATAAGCAGGCTGCCAAGATGTTCAAAGGCAAGGATTGCCTGCTCTCCAAGCGTCAAGGCTGGACAATCGAGAAGAATGCCAAATTCAGCAAACTAAAGTAATAGCAAAAACTCCCACGTTGCTCAACGCGGGAGTTTTATGCACTTTAATATTAACCTAAAACAATTATTTCTTTTTATCTTTCGGCTTCATACCTTTGAGGTAAACCTTCTCGCCGTTAATCCAGCTTTTCAGCTTTGGCCAATCGCTGGGAATCCATATATCACCCTTTGTGGTAAGGGAAAGAATAAAAAAGCCGTCATCGCTACAATAACTCCTGAGGCTATAATTGTCATCATCATGATACTTGACCCCCTCTACTATCTCCTCGAGATTGTAGCGCGAATAGCCCTTGGAATAGTTGTAAATATATGGCTGCTCCGGGTGCTGGTTGACATAGGCATAGGTAAGCGAATCGAGCTGCTTGTAAAGCGCCTCCGCTTCTGCTTCGTACTGGGCGGGAATAAAGTAGACAGTTCCCGTCGTAAGCCCTTGGCCTGTCGCATTTTTTCCATAAGAAGTAGTCTTGTGAGTCAGTCCGCCGTTTATCCCAACTTCGTCTTCATAACCAACATCGTGCCGCCAATATACAGGATAAGTCTTTGCTCCTTTCAGGGACAGAAGGGGGTTTATTACGGGCTGGATAAGTGCTCGGAAAGCCTCGATGTCAAAGCTTTTCATGTCATTCTCCCACGTTAGGCCTGTTTCTATCTCATAGACATGTTCATAACTCCCCTTCCCAACGAAAAACTGCCCCTGGCTGTCGAAGTTCTTGTCGAAATTAAAACTTGCCGCCTCCTGAGCACCCCAGAATTCCGCCCTATTAGATTTCTTTTCCTCATAAAGGTAAGGAACTCTACCATCGGAACGGGCAAAAGCCAGTGCGTATTTTATGGTGTCGGTACCATCCTTGTGATCCTCAAAGAGATAGCTTTTAGAGGATTCCTTACTGAGACGGGCAAAGGCAAGCCGGACAGAATCTACTGCGTGCTCAAGATTCTGCCATCTCTTGGCGATAAATTTGTCATGATAGGCTTGGTACTGTTTTCTTTTTTCTTCGCTTAGACCTTCATCGACGGGTATTTTTTGCGTGGTTTCATAGAAGCCGGCCCGCCAGGTATGTCGAATATTAGTAGAACCACCACAGTTGGTTTGTTGGTGGGAAACGCCAAAATCCAATTCTTCCAGATATTTCTCCAACTGCAGAAGCTGCTTGTTGGATTCCTGGCTAAAAACTGCGGCAGAAAATGTTGCCAGCAGGATGATTGTAAATATTTTTTTCATTGTTATTGAAGATTATCTTTACTATCTATTAATTGTGCTACTTCTTGACGCACCTGTTCGCCCCGCGAACGGATGTCCTGCATCTGTTGTGCTATAGCAAGGAACGGGTCCTTCATTTCAGGAAGAGCCCCTCTCCCGACCTCCCCCAAATGGGAGGAGTTAATTTCTGCTTCGGCCAGCATCGGCTCTTCTATTGGCTGTTGGCTCTTGAGCTTTGGCTGTTGGCTGTTGGCTGTTGGCCTTTGGTTCTCGACTCTTGGCTGTTGACTGCTGGCCGTTAGCTGCTCAGCCTTGACAGTTGTCTGTTGTTTCTCGACTCTTGGACTGCTGGCTATTGTCTCTTCCTGTTTTTCTTTCTGTTCCGCCACAACAGGCTGTTTCTCTGGCTCAACATTTGCCTCCCTCGGTGGAGCAAGGAATATGGCAACGAATCCTGCCACACAGGCTGCAACGGCTAAGGGCCAGAGTCTTATTCGCTTGGGGGCTTTCTTTTGGGGCACCAGACTTTCAAAAAGTGCCTCGTCTCTTTCCAGTTCCTGAGCCGAAGGCAGCTCCCACGAATGCTGCTCCATGGGGTGACGACCTTGCAGGTAATCCTCTATGATTTGTTTCTTATCCATCTATGTATCCTCCTTCTTTCAACAATTTGTAAATATGGCTTCTGGCATGGCTGAGCATTGTGCTGACCGACCGCACATTTATCTCTGTTATGGCCGAAATCTCTGCTGCCGTCATTCCTGCCTCGGCAAACAGGCGCCATAGACGGGCTTCGGACTTGGTTAGTGTACCGGCTGCCCTGCGAATAGCTTCCGAGAGTTCATCGCCTTCCATCGGTTGCCCGTTCTGCGTCATCGGATGCGTTACCTCCTGTGCCGAACTGAGTGATGTGTGCGGTCTGCTCTGCTCTCTGCGCCAAGCATTTATACACTCATACTTAGCAACCCTTACGGTCAGTCTTTCGGCTTCTTCTGCCGAAGTTAATCCTTCCCATGCTTTCCACAGTCGGATGAGCGTCTCCTGCGCCACATCCTCGGCCTCTTCCTCGGAGGCAAAGAACGACTGGCCTATGGCCATTGCCTTTCCTCGCAATTGGGGTGCTAATCTTATGAACTCTATCTGTTCCATACACTTTAATAACGTAGCGGAAAGGACAATGTCAAGTAAAATTAAGGGTTTTTAACATTAAGGGCAAGCAAGATGGCGATGATGGCTTGCTTCATTGTATTATTAATGTTTAATCCTGAAATAGTCAAGTAATGATTTGTATTGGTCTTGGGCAGTGAGGCAGGTGTCCGTCAGGAAACCATTGATGTGTCCCCACTCTTTCAGGCCACGATAATAGAACAGTTTGATATCATCGGTAATGATGAAGGGGACAATACCGTTTGCCAGACATTCCTTGAACATCAGTAAGCGCCCTACGCGACCATTGCCGTCTTGGAACGGGTGAATCTGTTCAAAGCGCACATGAAAATCGAGGATGTCTTCCAGTTTCTTTCGCTTATTACGATTGTAGGAACTGAGTAAAGCCTTCATTTGCTGATGAACCTCTTTGGGTAGACAAGTTTCCTGACCTCCAACTTCATTTGGCAATCTTTTGTAGTTACCCACAGCGAACCAATCCTTTCGGCTGTCTGATGTTCCCGTTTTCAATAGCAGATGAAGTTGCTTGACAAGGACTTCAGTCACAGGCTCCTCAGCATGATCGATGATGTAGTCGATGCAGCGGAAGTGGTTCACTGTCTCAACAATATCATCTACATTCACCGTCTCATCCGTAATACCGATGGTGTTTGTCTCGAAGATATAGCGTGTCTGATCATGCGTCAACCGGCTACCCTCAATGTGGTTGGAGTTGTAGGTCAGGTCAATCTGTGTGCGATGATAGATGCCACCCTTTAGTCGAGAGTCTTTTTGTTCCCTCAGGGCAGTCAGCAGGGGCGACACCTTCTTTTTGGCGGCTCCACGCTGTGGAAGAGCAGCATCCACAGGGATATTCCATGTTTTACCTGTTAGGAAGGCTCCCTCTATCTTTCCACCCGCACAATAATTGCGGACCGTGCGTTCCGAAATGCCGAATTTCTCGGCAAAATGCATAACTGATATATACTCCATTGTCTTCTATCGGCAAGATTTTGTTCTATTTCCACCGCAAATATATTCATTTTTGCCGATACCGGCAAGTTTAAGGCAGATTTTCTGTCTTTAGCCGGTTTGTGTTGGGGGATTGAACAAAAACTCCCACGTTTTTACAACGTAGGAACTTGTTAGG
>CADAWW010000277.1 GCA_902791675.1 uncultured Bacteroidales bacterium | reverse complement strand
ACCGTCAGCATTAAAGATGCGCATGGTAAAGTCCGCCTCGGGAAGCGGGCTGCGCCCGATCAGCACCAATCCGTCTGATCCGATGCCCTTGTGCCGGTCACTCCAGGCGATGGCTGCTGCGGCAGGGTCCTTTATATTATATAAGGTAGTATCAACGTATATGTAATCGTTGCCTGCACCGTGCATCTTGGTAAAATGGATTCTATCTTTCATTTTGCATCCAAATCTTTTATACAACTACTACTTTGCTTATTCGTAAGACAAAGGTATTACTTTTAGACGCAATATAAATCATTTTTCTTGCAAAAAGTTTGAAATAACATATTTTTATTGACATATATCAATAGTTATTTGTTATGATTCATCTTTTCGCAAAGAAAATTTGGAATAATACAACATTTTGCAATATCTTTGCATCGGAAACATTGCAATGTGACACACAGGACGCTCATTTATTAAACATTAAGGTATGAAAAAGATTGAAGCAATTATCCGAAAGACAAAGTTTGAGGATGTGAAAGAAGCGTTGCTCAACTCAGACATCGACTGGTTTGAGTATCACGACGTACACGGAATCGGTCAGAGCCGACAGGAACGCATCTACCGTGGCGTGCAGTATTCGACTGATGTCATCGAGCGTGTAGCAATAACCATCGTCTGCCGCGACCAGCTCTTGGAGCCTACCATCAAGGTTATCACAGAAACGGCACACACAGGCGAAGTCGGCGACGGGCGCATCTTCGTGAGCGAAATGATTGACACATGGAGCATCCGAACCGGCGAGCACGGCGATACTGTACTGAGGGATAAGAAATAGGAAGCCCCCTCCCAACCTCCCCCTTTGGGTGAGGAGATGTATAAGGAATAACAAACAAAAGACCCGTGCCCCTGTAATGGTCTTCCCCCTAAAGGGGGGATAAGAGGGGGGCTATATTATGGATAGTTTATCATTATCACTAGATACTGTATGGATGTTGTTGGCCGCAATGCTGGTATTCTTCATGCAACCAGGCTTTGCATTGTGCGAAGCAGGCTTCACACGTAGCAAGAACACCGCCAACATTCTGTTTAAGAACTTTGTGGACTTCATGTTCGGCTCATTGCTGTTCTGGTTCGTTGGCTTCGGCCTAATGTTCGGAAGCGATGCACTGGGTGGTTTTATGGGCTTGCCTAACTGGGGCGACCTCTCTTTCTACAAGGGCGACCTGCCTGTCGAGGGTTTCCTGATTTTCGAGACCGTCTTCTGCGCTACAGCCGCCACGATCGTCAGTGGCGCTATGGCAGAACGCACCAAATTTTCGATGTACGTTATTTACAGCGCTATCATCTCTCTGCTGATCTACCCCATCGAGGGTCACTGGACCTGGGGCGGCGGCTGGCTTTGCAACGATGCAGCCGACAGCTTCATGATGACAACCTTTGGCGCTGTGTTCCACGACTTTGCCGGATCTGCCATCGTACATAGCGTGGGCGGCGTTCTGGCACTGATTGGTGCTATCGCACTGGGTCCCCGTCGCGGAAAATACGGAAAAGACGGTAAGAGCCGTGCCATTCCCGGCCACTCCCTGACACTGGCCGCACTGGGTGTATTCATCCTGTGGATGGGATGGTTCGGATTCAACCCCGGATCTCAGTTGGCAGCCTCTGGTGCCGTTAACCGCACAGCTATCTGCCATGTATTCCTGACAACCAACCTGGCTGCTGCAGCAGGCGGCGTTGCCACCATGTTCCTAACTTGGCTGAAATACAAGAAACCTTCATTCTCGCTAACCCTGAATGGCGTGCTGGCTGGCTTAGTTGGCATCACAGCCGGTTGCGACCTGGTTTCACCCGTAGGTGCCGCGGTTATCGGCCTTATCTGCGGTACCGTTTTGGTATTCTCTATCGAGTTTATCGATTGCTCTCTACCAGCAACGGTGCTCTGTATGGCCACGGATGGGGTTTCTTCGGAGCTGAGTGCTTTGGCATTCTGATGATTGACCTCTGGGCTGCCGCCTGCGGTATTATCCTGTTCTTCACTATCAAGAAGATTCACGGATTGCGTGTTCCTGCCCGCATCGAGGACGAGGGTCTGGATGTTTATGAGCACGGAGAGTTGTGCTATAATTAAGTGAAGAGTGATTTGTAAATAAGAGTTTAAAGGGTCCACTAACCGCTAATAGGTTAAAAGGTTGTCGTTGACGTTATCGTTGACGTTCCAGCCATGGCTGGGCTCCTAACCGCTAACCCCTAACCGCTAACCCCTATTTATTAATCATTAAAAAAAAATTTTATGAAAGCTATATCTAAAGTAGGCTCTATTGCCATAAGGCTAGTGACCATATTATCCGTATCAACACCCATTTCCGCTCAGGATACTACTCCCCTCCCGGAAAGTGAGGGACTGAAGCTGGGCCCAGTAACAGCAACCATTGGCATAGACTTCGTCAACCAATACATTTGGCGTGGTCAGGATTTGGGAAACGCAAGCCTGCAACCCACCCTTGGCGTTGAATGGAAGGGACTCAGCCTCACCGCCTGGGGAAGTGTAGGATTCACGCGCGCCGAGGACACCAAGGAACTGGATCTCACCCTCAGCTATAGCACAAAGGGCTTTACGGTCGGTCTGACGGACTATTGGTTTGGCAAGGGTAGCTACTTCCAGTACAAAAGCGGAAAGACCACCCATATCTGGGAAGGATTCATCGGCTACGACTTCGGTTTCCTCTCAGCTACCTGGTACACCAACTTTGCGGGCGACGATGGTCTGAACAACAGCCTGAATCGTGCTTACAGCAGCTACTTCGAACTGAAAGCCCCCTTCCGTCTGGCCAAGCT
>CADAWW010000276.1 GCA_902791675.1 uncultured Bacteroidales bacterium | reverse complement strand
GCAATACCCATTCTATGGTGCCAAAGTCCGTCCAACCTGTTACTTCGCACGTTACCATCAGGCCTGTTTTGCTATCGGTGTAATTGGCAATGTAGCGTATTTGGTTCTCTCCTGTGCCGGGCATACGTGTAAGGCTGTGCTGGCACCGTTTCAGCATTTCTGCAGAGGGCTGACCACCATATACAAAAGAAAAAGGTGGTGTCTTCCCCTTACCGAACTGTGATTTTATCCAGCGTTCCACTTGCACGGGTTTGCCGTTTTGTACAAAGGTTCCCTGAGCTTTAGCGGTTAACGCATAAGAAAGGAATGCAATAGCATATAGTATAGATTTCAAGATGCTTCTCATAACAAATCTTTTTCTGCAAAGTTACAAATAAGTGAGAATAAACAAAGTTTTTTTTTGCATTTCTGTTACTTTATCGTAACTTCGCAGCATGAGGAGATGGATTTTTTCTGGCATGATGGCCTGTATGGCGTGTTTTTTGCTGACGGGTTGCGACAAACTGGATGATAGCGATGGCGATATCATGAACGAGGTATTGCCGGGTAAGTGGTCGTTCTCTTACTTATTCAAGGATGATGCCGACCCGGGGCTGGAGTTCCAGTATAAGTTTGTGTTGTTCAACGAGGACGGTACGTGTGCCCTGACCTATGATGATGGTGCCCTAAACGGTACCTATCAGGCAACAAGTGCTATGATACGTGTTGTGAGCAGCGATATCGATAACCAAGAGCAAATAATTATTTGGCGTATCATATCCTTGTCTTCCAAACAGATTATTGCGGAATACAGTTTTGATTATCATGATCAGAGCTTTACGGTGGTCGTAACGCTGGACAAGCAGAATTAGGCTATTGCTCTTGCTCTTCTATTTCGTTGCGATGGAATTTACGGTACAGGTTGACGTAGCTGTAAGCCGAGAAGTAACCCAGACAGCCCCCCGTGAAGTTAGGTGTGGGGTTTGTTCCGGCACTTTTCATGACTTGCAAAGAGTATAGATAGTCGTATGATGCACGGTCTATGGCTCGTACCTCTATGTGGATTTCATCGTTCTCCTGCAAAGCGTCTGAATCTCCATCGTCCATCTTGCTCTCTGAGGTACAACCGAACAGTTGCTGCAATTCACCTCCTTTGTTCTTTTCGTCGTTCATAACAGCCCACCGATAGCCTATGCCGTTGCGATAGATGTGCATGAAATAATAGTTGTTGCGGTCGGGGTCGTCCTGAATACGCAGGTCGCCGTAGAGTACGCGCTCCGAAAACATTTTTTGCCAGACAAAACGGAATGACTTTACATCCGGTACATCCTGCATAGTAGAAGAAGATGTGAAATGATGACCGTCCACATAAATATCCAGGTTGTAGGTATAACCAGGTCCGCCAACGCTTTCCGATGTGTAGATGCCGTTGCGGGTATAAAGCAGCGTGTCCCTGAGCTCATAAGAGTTACAGCTTAGCACAATGACAGCATCTTCCACGATATGTCTGTTAAGCTCGTTGTCTGTGACATCTTGCGTGGTGCTTAATCGTACTTTAGTACCGCTCTGCGTCACCGAGGCTTCCGCCACGTAGTGCCTGTCTGTCTGGCGGTAGTCAATAGGTATCTCTTTCTCGCAGGACAGAAGAAGCAACAACAGGAGAAAAACGATATATTTTAATTTATAATCCATAATTCAAAATTAACAATTAACAATTAAATGTTCAACAGTAAACGGTAAACCAACTTTCAACTTTCAATTCTCAGCTCCCCTCGCCTCGGAGAGGGGTCGGGGGTGAGGCTGTTCAATTCTCAGAATTTGAGATTAAAACTTACGGATGGCACAATGCCAAAGAGGCTGTACTGCTTGGCTTTTGTACCTCGGCCATACTTGCTATCTTCGAAGGTGATGAGGTAGGGATTGTAACGGTTGTAGAGGTTATAGATGCCAAAGGTCCACTCTCGGGTCAGGCGGCCTTTACATATCTTCTTCTCCCACGTGGCTCCTAGGGCGCACGATAGCCGTTGCGCTCTGCATAATAGTATATGTAGTTGTCAATCATCTGGTACTTGGCGCTAGGAGCTGTGAAGGCTTGTCCCGAGTTGAAAATCCATGTAGCATTAAGTGTCCATGTGGGGCTGAGCTTGTAGCGGGCTACAATGTTGACATCATGACGGCGGTCGTTATTGGCATTGTACCACCGCCCTTCGCTGATACCGTCGATGCGTGTCTTTGACCACGATAGGGTATAGCTGAGCCATCCTGTCAATCGCCCCGTATTCTTGCGGGCACACAACTCGGCGCCATATCCCCTGCCTTCGCCTGAAAGCACCAAACGCTCTATCTCGATGGCTGAGGCAAAACTGATGCCGTCGCGATAGTCCAACACATTATTAATATGGCGGTAATAGCCTTCGAGCGAGAAGTCGTAGGCTTTGGAAGGAGTCATCGTGAATAGGCCTAAACTTACCTGATCTGCCACCTCGGGTTTCACCAGATTACTGCTAATGGCATAACGGTCGAATGGGGTGGTGGTGTTCTGGTTGCGCAGCGCGTGGATATTCTGACTGGTACGACTATATCCGGCCTTAATGCTCATCCATTCCAGAGGTTGCCATGCAAGGCTCAGGCGTGGTTCCAACGTGACGTGAGTTTTGACGGGCAGGCTCTTCTGCCGTTTGTAAATCCAGGTGATATTTCCTTGCTCGTCGATGTCGTAGTAGTAGGGACCGCCCAATGCAGAGAATGCTGTCAGATGCAGACCTGCCGATGCCGTCAGCTGACGTATGGGACTGAATTGCCAGTTTACCCATGCACTGTTATCCCATCCCTTGCGCTGCTCTTTCTCATGATTGTTCCAGCGCTTCCATTCAGCCGACTTAACATCGCTAATCATAGTCTGTGCCCCCAAATGCAACTCGTGATTTCCCCATAGCAGTCGGAAGTTCTGGCGCAGCCCCAAATGACGGATATGTCCCAGATATTCAATGTCCATACCTGCAATGTGTATGCCGTTGTTTGTCTGGTAGGAAGAGGCAAACAGGGTGGTCTGTGATGAAGAGAGTCCTCGGAAGTTGTGCCCCCAAGTCAGGCTGCCTGCCAGATTGCTCCACCTCATA
>CADAWW010000275.1 GCA_902791675.1 uncultured Bacteroidales bacterium | reverse complement strand
ATTCAGGTAGTTTCCCTGGATGGCTTTCCTGATATCGTCTTTCAACTTGATAATCTGCGCATCCAACGTCTTATAGTCCTCTACGCTTGTCTGGATACTGTCAATGGTCTTGCAGGTTTTCACCAGTAGATTATAGCGTTCTGTGGCATTCTCCGATGCCTCGAACTGCTGTTTGTAAGCTGCCATACTGGGTTCAAAGCCTTCGTAGTGTTTCTGGCCTCTGGCCTTTATGGAGTCCAGCTGAGCAGCATACAATTCCATCAGGGCCTGCATAGCCTCGTTATTCTTCTCACGGTACACAACCTTCAGGTTACCCATATAGAAACGTTCTCCGGCAGCCAGGCTGTCACGTGTTCTGGCACCGATGGTCAGTCTGCCGTTGGTAACCAGTCCGTACACCGTCTGGGTGTATTTGTTCCGGAGGAAGTAGCTGCTGATAGATGTTTCGGCAGTGGGAGGCGTTATATCGTTGGCTGTTGTGTTGAATGCAGGAACAACAGCATTGTTCACGAACAGGTCTACACCGCCCTGTGTACAGAAATCCTCCAGCGTAAGTTCGTATACACCGTTCTTCATACCGATTACCATTTGCTGTGCGTCGAAGCTGCCCGCCGTCTTTGCATATCCCAGCGGCATAAAGGCCGTTCCTTTTCCGGTACCTGTCTCGCAGTTGTCGCTTGAGGTTAGTGTCCATCCCTTCCATCCGCTCTTCATCAGGTCCATATTCTGGAACTTGTAGGTCACATTGGCACCATCGCCAGTATAGAAAACGGGAGCAGGCATTGCATCGCTACTGGGATAGCCGTTATTTACGGTAGGCCATCCGTCCTTGCTCCAGGTTATCTTGTCCAACAGCATCAGACGGCCGTCGAAGTTGTTGTTCCTGTCGTAGGAATGGTACAACAGCCAGTCGTCGCCATTGTCATCCGTAATAATCTCGGAGTTGTGACCAGGGCCCTTCCACCTGCCGGTGCTGCCCGAGTTACCCTGTATGATGGTGGTGTAGTTATCGCTTGTCATAGCACCGCCGTTCTTGTTGGTATAGGGACCAAGCAACTTGGTAGAGCGACCCACAACCGTCTTGTATGTACTACTCTCGCCATTACAGCAACTGCCCACCGAACAGAACAGATAATAATACTGACCGCGTTTGTATATCATAGCACCCTCAAAGGCTCCACCGGCCAACTTGGTTACCCCCTTATGGCGTATCCAGCTTCCGTTAGGCTGAGGGTTGTTGATAGCCTTGAAGCCTTTTATACCCAGTGCATCGTCTGTCAGCTCAGCAATACAGATGTCATTAAAGCTTCCCCATACCAGATACTTCTTGTCGAACTCCTCCACGTAGCAAGGGTCGATACTGTTCTTCACACCAATCTCTGTGCTGCGGAACACCTTGCCTTTATCCGTGAACTTAGAGGGTGTATCGCCTACTGCCACACCGATGCCGGTACGAGAACCGTTGCCCCACAGTGCCGAGGCATAGAAGCACACGTACTTACCATCCACATAGCTCACGTCGGCTGCCCACAGGCTGTAATAATCCGTCTTCCTCTTCCCTTCGGCATCAACATATGTGCTGTCGTTCCAGGTAGGACGCGATATCACGCCAGGCACATCCGTCCATTTCACAAGGTCGGTACTCTTCTTGGCCTTACAACCTGTGGCATACGCATAGAAGGTTCCGTCCGGGGCACGTACTACGGTCGGGTCGGGAAAGTCAGAACCGTACACAGGATTCTTGTATGTTTTCTGTGCAGCAACAGGGATGACAAACAAAACACATATTAAATGGGTTAAATACTTTTTCATTAGCATAACAATTCGAGCTCTTTAATGTTATTTTGTGCACAAATATAGAGAAAAAAAGTGATATCCGTCTGCCCATATCCCAAAAAATGCAGTTTAAGTGGAAAAAAGAAACCGAAAATATGGTATATTGGAATAAACTTGTATATTTGTGCCTAAAAGGTGGTAAATAACCTGACGTTACAAGAGAATTCCCCTGTCATTTCTCATCAGAATTCAGTTTTAATCAATAACATCAAATTTAAATACCAGTAATCATGAAAAAATTATTATTATCATTAGTTGCACTTTTGGGTGCTATCGCAGTTAATGCACA
>CADAWW010000274.1 GCA_902791675.1 uncultured Bacteroidales bacterium | reverse complement strand
TTCTTTCAAACGCATAGACATGAGGGCAGCATGAAGGCCGTAGGTCACAGACAGCAGCAGAGGGTTTTTGAGGTTTTTGTTTTTCAACTAAATTGAAGATGTAAGAAGGCTGATGGCACTTACGGTTCATGGTTCATGGTTCATGGTTAGCGGTTAATTGCCACTTCGTTGACTTTCCCCTACGGGCCGTCGAGCTAAACCTTCTCGCGTTCCGCTCGCGACCCCTTCGGCGTTCTCAATTCTCAACTTTCAATTCTCAATTCTCAACTGACCTTAAACTTTACCACATCGGTAGCACATCATTTTCGAAAGTTTTGGAACCATGAGGTAACCATGAGGTAACCATGAGGTAATCATGAGGTAATCATGAGGTAATCATGCCTTGTTTCGGTTCATAAGACAAAAAAAAGGCGGCATCCTTGGGATGTCGTCTTTTTAAAGACTTTTTTTGTTCTGTAGTCTTGATTACTCAGCTACGGGAGCAGCAACAGAATCACATGCTGTTGTATCAGCGCTGCAAGTAGTGTCACAAGTCTCAACAGCGGTAGTGTCGATAGTATCGGCAGACTCCTCATTCTGAGCGGTAGTGTTACCACAAGAAGCGAAAGATACAGCTACTACAGCTGCGTTCATTTTTTTTGCTTTTTTAAATCTGTAAAACAATCAATTGCTTATTAAAACGGTGCAAAGGTACGGAGTTTTTCAATACGTTGTATCTTTTTTTATTATTTTTTTTAATCTTTTTTTTACTTTTTTTCTTAACTAGCTGAAAATCAGCACATGTATTTTTTCCCTATTTTCAGAAGAAAAGACTTTTTTGCTGATTCGAACACACTTTAAGTCTTGTTCTTGATTTGTCTTTCTGATGTTTTTTTATAAAATCAAACATAAGATTTTGTTCATTATCTGTAATTTTCTTAACTTTGTACCCATGTATGACTTCAATGGCAAGAAAGCCGCATATTTTACATTAGGTTGCAAGCTGAACTTTGCTGAGACAAGTACTGTCGGCAAACAACTCCAGGAGGCTGGCGTGGAAACCGTTGGCAAGGGAGAAGTGGCCGACATTTGCATTATCAATACGTGTAGCGTTACAGAGGTGGCTGACGCAAAGTGTAGGCAGGCCATAAGCAAAATGGTTCGCAGGCATCCTGGTGCTTTGGTTGTGGTGACTGGTTGTTACGCTCAATTGAAGCCAGATCAGGTATCTGCCTTAGAAGGTGTGGATGTGGTGCTGGGAAGCGAACAGAAAGGGCAAATCCTGCAGTTCATAGCTGAGCGCCTGCCTATGATGCCCGAAGAAAGGGCTTTGGTGGCACACGAGCACCATACCAGTAAGACCGCAGACATATTCTTGAAGGTACAGGACGGCTGTGATTATTACTGTACCTATTGTACCATACCTTATGCAAGAGGCAGAAGCCGGAACGGAAGCATACAGTCTATGGTGGAACAGGCGCAGGAGGTTGCTCGTCTGGGCGGAAAGGAAATTGTGATAACGGGTGTCAATATAGGCGACTTTGGCAAGAGTACAGGCGAGACGTTCCTGGATCTGATAAAGGCCTTGGATAGGGTAGAGGGGATAGAGCGTTACCGTATCAGCAGCATCGAGCCTAATCTGCTGACCGACGAGGTGTTGCAGTTTTGTGCGCAAAGCCGTGCCTTTATGCCTCACTTCCATATCCCTTTGCAAAGCGGAAGTGACGAGGTGCTCCGTCTTATGCATCGTAAGTACGATACCCATTTATATTATAATAAGGTATTGCGCGTGCGCGAGCTGATGCCGGACGCATTTATAGGGGTGGATGTTATAGTGGGAACCCGAGGAGAGACAGATGAGCTGTTCCGTGAGGCACTCGGCTTTATGGAGAAGATAGATGTAAGTCAGTATCATGTCTTCAGCTACAGTGAGCGCCCTGGTACAAAGGCTCTGCTGATTCCTTATGTGGTATCTGCCCAGCAGAAGCATGAGCGCAGTCAGCAGATTATTGCACTAAGCCAAGCGAAGCTGCGAGGCTTCTATGAACGGTTTGTCGGACAGGTGAGGCCCGTATTGTTGGAACACAGCAAAACCAAAGGCGTTATGCACGGCTTCACGGATAATTATATAAAGGTTGCAGTCCGTACTGCAAATGAGTTGGATAACCAGATTGTCAACGTGCGTCTGGGTAATTGGGACAATGAGGAAGAGCTGCTAACAGCAGAATTGATATGAAACGTATAGCAATAGTAATACTGAATTGGAATGGGGCAGGCATGCTTCGTAAGTTTCTGCCCTCTGTGGTGAATTACAGTCAGGAGGCTGAGGTGATTGTTGCCGACAATGACAGCAAGGATGATTCGCTGAAGGTTGTGGAGACGGAGTTTCCTGAGGTGAGAACCATAACGCTGGATAAGAACTATGGCTTTGCCGAGGGGTACAACCAGGCTTTAAAACAAGTGGAGGCAGAATACTATTTGCTGCTGAACAGCGATGTGGAAGTGACAGAGGGCTGGTTGGCTCCCATGCTTTCGTATATGGATGCCCATGAGGATGTCGTTGCCTGTCAACCGAAGCTGAGATGTGAATGGAACCGCTCTATGCTGGAATATGCCGGTGCCTGTGGCGGTTACATTGACTATCTGGGCTATCCCTTCTGTAGGGGTAGGGTCTTTAATACCGTCGAGGAGGATCTGGCACAATATGATACGGTGGTTCCTGTTGTATGGGCTACGGGAGCTGCATTGATGATACGCAGCAGACAGTATTGGGAAGCAGGTGGTCTGGATGCCCGTTTCTTTGCCCATCAGGAGGAGATAGACCTTTGCTGGCGTTTACGGTCGAGGGGGTATAAGATAGTGTGTGTGCCGGAGAGTGTGGTGTATCATGTGGGAGGTGCTTCGCTACCCAAGCAAAACAGTAAAAAAACGTTTCTGAATTTCCGTAACAACATGATATTGCTGTACAAGAACTTGCCAGACGATCAATTGGCTTATGTTATGAGATGGCGTTTCTGGTTAGACGCTCTGGCATGTCTGTATTTCTTCTTTACGGCACAATTTGGCAGTTGCCTGGCTGTATGGAGAGGTCGATGGGCATTCCGAAAGATGAGAGCAGATTTTCGTCCTGATAGGGAGAAAAATATGCAAGCTGCTGTGGTGCATTCCAGGGATATCCTGTTCTCCAAGAGTATTCTGTGGCAGTATCATGTGAAAGGAAAGAAAACGTTTGGAGAGTTGAGGGTTTAGACTTTAGACCTTAGACCTTAGACTTTAGACTTTAGTTAACGAAGGCTGATGGCAGAAGTTCGCTAACCGCTAACCGATGAATCTATTAAGCAATTAAGCAATTAAGCTCTTTTCGCTAACCGCTAACCACTAACCGCTAACCGATAATTTTCAATTCTCAATTTGATAAAGACATTAGACATAATGAAGAAAATACTGTTATTTACGATATTGTTGCTGGTGTGTCTGATACCGGCAAATGCTGTGTTGAAAGAAA
>CADAWW010000273.1 GCA_902791675.1 uncultured Bacteroidales bacterium | reverse complement strand
GATTACAACATCGTGCTGAAATACAGTTACGACGGTTATCCTGCCAACCCCAACGGAAGCGATTTCTCTGCTGCCGGTATCTGCAGCGCCGACGGTCGCCATCTGGCTATGATGCCTCACCTGGAGCGTGCCTTCTTCCCCTGGCAGTGCGGTTACTACCTCACAGACCGCAAGGAGCAGGATCAGGTGACACCATGGATAGAAGCATTTGTTAACGCAAGAGAATGGATTAAAAAGAATTGAGAGTTGAGAATTGAGAATTGAAAATTGAGAATTGAAAATTGAGAATTAAACCTATATGTTTGATCTCTTTAAGACATTCTTTCAGATAGGACTTTTCACCTTCGGCGGCGGCTATGCCATGATACCGCTCATTGAGCAGAAGGTGGTGGATGAAAAGCATTGGGTCGGCCACGATGAACTGGTCGACCTGATTGCTGTAGCCCAGAGTTGTCCCGGTGTCTTTGCCGTGAACATCAGTATCTTCATAGGCTACAAGCAAAAAGGTGTTTGGGGAGCTTTCCTAAGTACCTTGGGTGCCTGCCTGCCCTCTTTCATCATCATTCTGCTCATAGCCTTTGCCTTCATGCAGTTCAGAAACAATCCCTGGGTGGAGAAGTTCTTCAAAGGTCTGCGTCCTGCCGTAGTAGCCCTGATAGCTGCTCCGGTATTCCGTATGGCCAGAAGTGCAAAGATCAACCGATATAACGCATGGATCCCTATCTTGGCAACCTTAGCTATCTGGCTGATAGGTATCAGCCCCATATACATTATATTAATTGCCGGACTGGGCGGCTATGCCTACGGGCAGTACCTAAGTGAGAGTTGAGAGATTAGAACTGAGAGATTAGAGATTACAGTAAACGGTAAACAGTAAACAGTAAACGGTAAACAAATTTATCATGGTTGTACTGATACTAAGATTGTTCTGGACGTTTTTCCTCATCGGACTTTTCGGATTCGGTGGAGGATATGCCATGATATCCATGATTCAGACTGAGGTGGTCACACACCAGCATTGGATGACGATGGGGCAGTTTACCGATATTGTCGCCATCAGTCAGAGCACACCTGGTCCTATCGGTATCAACAGTGCCACATACGTAGGATATACAGCTATGGTGAATGCCGGATATGACCCTTCATGGGGTATCTTAGGTAGTTTTATTGCCACCTTTGCCGTTGTCTTCCCCAGTTTTGTACTTATGCTTATCATCAGCAGGTTCCTGATGAAGTACAAAAACCACAGTGCAGTAGAGAGCACCTTCCAAGGTCTGCGTCCAGCCGTAGTCGGCTTGCTGGCTGCTGCCGCCCTACTGCTCATGAACGAGGAGAACTTTGGCAACATATCTAAAACTCCTTGGCAGTTCTGGATAAGCGTAGGGCTTTTCTGCTTTGCCATGATAGCCCACCGCGTTTACAAAACAAGCCCCATACTTATTATTCTGTTATGCGGAATAACAGGAATGCTCCTGTTCTAATAACAGAAGCATTCCACAATATCTTACCTATAAGATTTTAGCTTACAACTTCACCTTACGCGAACGAGTGTGTCCGTTTACTGTCCACTTAACCAGGTAAACGCCACTGGGTAACATAGAAGCATCAACAGCCTTTGACACACTGCCGGATGCCTGCATACGTCCGTTCAAATCATATATGGCAATGGTTCCCTGTACATTCTTTACATCGTTGGGGATTCTGATATGGATTTGCCTATTGCTATCCATAGTGATGCGATAGTCGAAGTCCTCCTTCCACATAGAAGCAATACCATCCACCATGCTTTCATCAGCCTTAACAATGTACCACTGACGTGTCGGTTTCGAGGCATTATCGGCATTATTGGTCCAACTGATAACCGGGTTACCATCCTGACTGCCCGAATTAGAGTTGTTCCAAGCCAACCCGGTTTCCCTGTTCTCTATTGCCCAATTATCGCCGGCCTTGACAAAGCGCCATAGCTGACGGTCGTTCCCCGCTTCGAGAGGTGTTACCTGCAACTGACTTCCTGTAGCAAACACGCCATCAGAACCTTCGGCCATATCCGTAATAGCCAGATTGCTCTCACGACTCACAAACTGGTAGTAGTCCTCCGTAACAGGGCGTAGCTGCCAATGCTGTGACATATATCTTTCGGGAGTCATACTCCAAGTT
>CADAWW010000272.1 GCA_902791675.1 uncultured Bacteroidales bacterium | reverse complement strand
CTCGAATGCTATGGCTCTATTGGTATCTTTGGGATCAATTTCCTGTTTCATGCTTTCATAATTTTTGCAGTATTATTATGCTTAACCAGTTGACTTTCGGTCTTGTTCTAGCATGACTCGGCAGAGTTAGAGCAAGCTTGACTCTGCTCTCGCTGTTTCTTCAGTTCTATCGCCTCTTTTCCCGTAAGATGCTCTATGTCGAAACGAATCATTAACATCCTCGACAGACCGCTTTCCAACTCTTTCTGCAAGGCTTCCTCTTGATTAGGATTATACCTGTTACCAAATATCCGGGCTGTTGCCAGTTTCTCAGCTTCGTCCTCAATGATGTGGATTCGCCCAAATGCAATGACGCTACGAAAGAAAGTGGTGTATTTCTCTGGATGCACTTCATCCTGCTCAATGACACAAAACGATGCTTTGGCCCCTGGCCGAGCCTGCTCACGCTTGGCAGAGCTGATGCAAGCATCGCTCTGCTCTCGCTGAACCGCAACCTTGTCACACTTGCGTATAGCATCGACTTTATGACCGCTCAGCGCACTGTGGAAATAGATCCTGCCATCGGCATAGACATAGCTGATGGGGACGGCATAGGGATAATCATCATCACCCAACAGTGCCAATGTACCTGCCGTTGCCTTCTTTAAAATTGAAATGCTTTCTTCTTCCGAAAGCTGTTGGCGTTTGCGCCTCATTTCACGAAACTCACTCATGCTATTCCTAATAGTTCTATTTCAAAAATCAGTGTTGAGCCACCGGGGATGCCTGGCTGTGAAAACTTGCCATTATCTGTCTGTTCGGTAAATTGGAATTTACTTTTATTGCAATGGTGGAATATCTTCTTTTGAATATAAAATTATTTTTTCACGCATCCATTGGTTAAAACGCTCCTTGCTAACACCTATCTCATTTTGAAGAAATCTGAAAAACAACGCATCATCCTCGCCTGCGACCAATGCGCGTTTTAATGCCTGATAGCCATCTTTCTTGAATAGTTCGTGACACACAATTTTACCAACAAGATATGCAGGGGCTGTCTGGTTGTCCATAGTGTAGAACTTATCATCCATATTCGAAATATCTGAGTCTGAATGCGAATCCAACCATTCTTTCATTCGCTCATAGTGTTGCCTGTGTGATAAGCCAAATTCTTTCTGTTCCGTATTCACGTATTCGGCCATTCCTTGTATTAACAGGAAATGGGCATTAGGATATGTAGGATTGATAAGGCGAGCTATTTCGTGCCGATAGTTTTCTCCCCCTACAGAATCTCCATAGATGATAAAATTCTTTCTATCGAAGGAACCTCCAGTATTGCCTTGCGCATCTCCCATGCCAATGATATAATCAAAACCCTTCAATCTTTCCAGCTCATATAGATTGGGAGCGATGTATTGTGTAATGTGGTGTGGAAGATTTACACCCAGTTTGTCATGTAACATGTTAATCAGGACATTTGCTTCCTGGGCTTTCTTTTTGTTAAAGCGGAATCCTGGATAATAGCAGTAATCTATTAGTCCAACAGTCTTACGCGGCCAGTTGTGAGTATAGTAATCTGACCAATTGTGAATCTTAAACTCGCCTCTCTCATCCTTTTTTACAACATGGTTTGTTATTGCAAGGACAAATACGGCTTTATTCTCATTATAAGGTGTGTAGAACATGGAACGGATTACATAAACACCGTTTTCTGGTCGTATTTCCAATACCTTGTTAAGATAAGCATATATGTTTGCATTCAGAAAGCCTTCGCTACAGATGAGGTCGGGTTGTTCCCATTTGAGTCTGTCGGTCTCATTCCACTGAGGAAAAATCGTAGTGGAATCATCATGGGCATCTATAAAAGACTTCCACAAGTCATAGACTAACGCCTTGTTAGGGTCGGCATTGTTTTCTACATTTACTTGACTGGAAACCCATTCCCAATTTTGTGATTTACTTGCAATGGATATTGTCAAGATTAATGTGGTTAGAAGATACTTCTTTATATACATGCTATAAATTCTGATTTATCTGTTACTATTTCTTAGAAGGATGATTCCTCGGGCGAACAGGCATAGATGCCAAAACTGATCTCGTCGGCACCGGCATACATGTGGCAGATGCGCATCTGGCTGAACTTCTCGCCATCCGTGGAGCACTCGATGCAATAGTCGTCCTCGCGGCGCGAGAAACGGTACCACATAGTCTTCACATCGGCAGGAATGGCCGTGGTGGCCCAGTCGGAGTAGCCATTGTTCGTCACTACGCTGCCCAGGTGCTGAAACTCCTCGTTCTCGTATTCCACCGAGCCTTTCAGCCAGTTCTCGCTGCCAAGATACATCACGATGCCACATTGGTCAAAGCGATGGTGACTGCCCGTAAAATCGGTCTTCACCACGAAACTGAAGAACTTCTCGCGGGTCTTCATCTGCAATACGGGCGCATTGTCGTTCTGGAAGTGATAGTAAGTGCGCTGC
>CADAWW010000271.1 GCA_902791675.1 uncultured Bacteroidales bacterium | reverse complement strand
GGGCACTTCATACTTGCCGTTAGTATGGAGTGTTGCGATATACTTGTTCAGCAACGGCATCAGTTCAGCCTCAGAGACATTGCCTGTAATGACAAAGGTGAAATCACCTACATTACTGAAGCGCTGAGCAGCCAGTTGCATGACTAGGTCGTAGTTGACAACATCCAAATCTTCACGACTTAATCCGTGAGAGGCTATCTTACCTTTACTGTCGATTTCGGCACGCAGGCTGTCGCGCCATGAGGTAAAGGCATTCAGATCGCTACGCAAAGAGGAGAAGTAGAGGTTGTTCAGTCGGAACATCGTCTCCAGCCCGTTTGTTGAGGAATGAGAGGTGATATATTCTTCGTAACGCCCCACATGCGGAGTTACGCTGACTTCGTTTTCCTTCATGGTCTTCTGCAGTTCCTGCTGACTGTATCCTGCTACTCCACTAAAGGCCAGGCACTCATTAACGACCTTCAAGTTGGCAGGTGTTACATCTGTGTAGAGAGATGTTCCGCCATTACTCAGGGCATACATGGTAACGCCATTGTCACAGTCGTTTGTCTGGTGGAAGTGAACACTTACTCCATTAGAAAGAGTGAACTTCTTTACTTTAGTCTCATTCTGAGCGGCTATTGTGGTTAAACCTGAGGTTAACATCACTGCCAGGCAAATCATAATCTTTTTCATTGTGTAGAATATTTAATTGTTTAACTTCTTTCTACACGTATGTCGCAAGAAGCTACAAAAAACTACACAATTTCTGAAAAAATCAGGTTCAATAACCAATAACCAATAACCCTTAATCATCCCTATCCCCCAATCTTGGGTTTCAGCTCGTCGGGCGAATCCTTCGTGTACATATTAACTTTGGGGGCTTCACGCTCAAAGAGATGGCGGATGATATCCACCTCAACCTTAACGGAAGGATTGAAATCCTTGCTGGCCATATAATGTTTAACGGCATAACGCAACTGACGGGCCACTGGCTTTTGGTTTTTGGCTATTAGCTGCTGGCTGATGGGAAGCGTGGTCATCAACAGGCGACCATTCAGTACCTTGACCTCTAACAGCATACCCAGTTTGCGTGATACATGCCACGTGTCTATGGGTTGTACAATGGGTTGGAAGTCTGTCGGGAATTCATTCAGGTTCATAACCTGGGTACGATTAACCAGTTCCCACCAGTTCAGGTTCTGCCAGTCGTCGGTGGGGAAGTTCCGGAATACCGGATGTTTGCTTTGGATATAAGCACCAGTAGTGTGTGGCGGTCGCATCTTAAACCAGGAAGTGTTCCAGAAGACAGGCAGGTAAGTATGACGTACATCATTACCATAACGGATCTTACCGCCTGCTGTCAACAATACATCTCCGCCTTGCTCTAATACTTTTATGGCTTTATCGTCCAGGGTATCGGTCTCGATAAAGTTGAGCGTTGAGAGTTGAGCGTTGAGAGGACTTTCGTCAATCGTCTTTGGGTAAACCCAGAAATCCCAATGGTTCTTGATATTGTCTGCCAGCTGAACAGTCAGGGTCAGCTTGCTTGGCTTCTCAAACTGAGAAAGCGACAGGGTTATCGTACCAAGTGAGGTGTTCTTGCCAACGGGAATGGTTGTCACGGGCAAAGTGCCTGTAATATCGCCGATGCGCCAGGTAGCCTTTGCCTGCTGAATTGCTCCTGCAGAAGCATTGTAAACCTCAATAGGAACCTGTAATGTCTCATTGTTTGTATAGACGAACTTGGGGAACTTGGCCAAGGGTACTATCGGAGAACAGAACTCCGTCCAGTCTTCCTTGGTGCAATAGCCTTTCTCGCGCCAATGTACATTCAGTGCTCCCACGAGTGCTGTTCCTTGTCCGCTATAGTCGTTCAGTCCTAACAACTGGAAACCTGCATAGTCTTTCGTGCGAAGGTTGCGTTCTATCTCATATTTATATGCCAGAACCTGCAGATGTCCACTGGCCATCAGGAACTTCTCTGCTTGTGAAGCCATGCCGTTGTCGCGAAGTAAGTCTTGGAAAATCTCGAAGTTACGTGCTTTATACACGCCTTCCGGGAAGGCACACCATTGGCCATGCTCGTGGGCAATGATAGGTTCGTTATTGGGTTCTTTAGCTTTATAGTTTCTTGGGTAGAGAATCTGGTCGTAGTAATCGTCATCGCTATGTGGTGCCACCTTGTCCCAATCCAGTCCTCGGGCACCGGCCTTGACATGATAGTCCGATCCTTCGTCCCAAGCCCAGCCGCCGCCGACTGATGCTCCGCAGTAGAGTCGGGTAGGGTCGTATGCTTTCATGGCTTTTACCCAGTCACGGCAGTAGGGGACCCAATCACCGGCAGGCTCGTTTCCTGCTGCCATCATACAGAACGAGGGGTGATGACCATACGTGTCTATCATGCGGCGACCTTCATCCAGCAGATACTGGTCGATAGGCATTCCGCGACGCAGCTTTATGCCATGATTCGGCCAGGACGGTCCTTCCGGCTGCAGGTAAATTCCCAAGCGGTCGGCAACACTGAAAGCGGCTTCCGGAGGACAATAGGAATGGAAACGGATCAGGTTGATGCCATAGTCCTTGCATTTGGCTAAGACACGTTCCCAACTGGCTTCATCTGTTGGAGGATATCCTGTTTCGGGGAAGCAGCAGTTCCCTACGGTACCACGCATAAACAGAGGACGGTGGTTGATGTACAGTTGCCTTCCGTCAACACGTATTTCTCGCAGACCGAAGGTAATGCTAACAGGTTTTCCTTTATATATGACAGAACGGGTGTAGAGTTGGGGGTGGAATTCGTCCCAACGCAAAGTGTCGGCGCCTAATGCGAGATGATAGGTGGTATCGTTGACTACGATGTCAATAGTGTGGTCTTCCCAATGTGGTATAACACGTTTGCGCCAGATAATCGGACCTGCCTGTAATTCTATCTTACCAATAATACCATTCCAGTTGCCTTGTGTCTGGTCGGTTACCGAATGAGAGTCCTGTCCCACA
>CADAWW010000270.1 GCA_902791675.1 uncultured Bacteroidales bacterium | reverse complement strand
ATGGTCGGTCGGATTACACGCTTGTATGGCTAAAAACAGACAGACATGTCTCAAATGGCGGCAAAATTAGACCTTTGAAAATTATCTGCGGATTTTAGGCATATACAATTTTTAGCGGCCTGCACCCTCCAAGACTTGCTTCAGCAGAGCTGCAGTTTGGTCTGTAGGATAGAAGTTCCAGTAATTGTCAGCCTTATAGGTGTCTACAGCCAGTCGGCGCAAGGCATCCGGATGAGCTGCCAAATATTCCAGATTGGCTTTTGTGAATTGGAAATGAGGATAGGCATACAGCGTTTTTTCTTCCTTGGATCCCCCGGGAATATAGATAGAGCCGGAATACGACTGAGCCAGGTGAAAATCAACCACCTCATGCGGAGCCAGTTCTGTCGGATAGGCATCCACCACGTTTTCCCATCTCATGACTTGGGCATCCCGGTCACCCAGCACCAACAATGTTCTGCCGGCGGGGTACTCATCTATTGCCAAGTCCATCTTAATGGGCAATATCAACGTAAACAGGGTGTCGTTCATCTGCTCAATCCACGCCATCTGCTTAACCTCCGTCATCATATAATGACCGCAGAAAAGCCGGTCAGATTTCAGTACCAGTCTTTCGTTGCCAATGAAGGGCGATACTCTTCTGGGCTCCATTGTTACCTTGAACGACTTTTGTCCCAGCATCTTATGTGTAAACGTTCTGTAGCCAGGGGCATAGAACTTCAGCGAATGCTGGGCATCCCTTACCGTAAAAGAGAACAGGCCGTTCTGGTCTGCCTTGGTATGATTGTACACACGGTGGCTGGCATCCACCTCTCTGATAGAGACGTTAGGAATACGTCCGTCGGGCCCGTTTATCTGCCCGCTTACATTTTGTCTCTGCGCCAGCACCTGAGTTGCCAGCAACAGGAATAGTGAAATTAGCGACGCTTTCATATTTTTAAAGTTTACGGGTTAATCGGTTAGCGGTTAGCGAATAGAGCTTAATAGCTTAATTGTTTAATCGGTTAGCGGTTAGCGGTTAGCGAACTTCAGCCATCAGCCTTCATACATCAGCCTTCATACATCAGCCTTTGGTTTCCGTTTTGGTTTTCGTACGAAGTTATTTTCGTCTTTCGTTATCTAATACACTACTTTCTTCCCGTTTATGATATAGATTCCCTTTTTCAGTTGAGAGTTGAGATTTGAGGGCTGAGCCTTAACTTTGCGTCCTTGGAGGTCGTAGAGAGTTCCCCTCTCTCTCGGAGAGGGGTTAGGGGTGAGGCTTTCTTCACTTATCGAGCTCGCCTCGTCCTCCGGGAATCCGCAGATCAGCGGATAGTCGCCTCGGTCGAACTGCCATTGCAGAATGGGATAACCGTTCCCGGCTTTAGGGTCTTTATACCAGGGAGCGCCCCAAGCGCAGGCAATCTGCTGCAACTCGGCATGGGTCTTACCTTCCTCTACGGCCACATCATTTACCTTCATATCAGCAAGGATATAGACATTCTGCAGGATATCACCCTCTGCCGTCGTACCAAAGGCCGAAGCCGTGTTGCCCGCCACACTGGGGTTCCAGGCAATAACATTATTATAAACAGAAGGAGGAGTCGTACTGATTTGCCCGCCTGCTACCACACCGCCGGCAAGCGGAGAGTCTACCGTTCCGGCAGCATAGCTGTTCTCGATGGTGAGGTCGGTGCGTATCCTGCCCACCAGTCCGCCTGCCTGGTTGGCCGACCCGCTGCCGCTTACGATGTTCACTGCGCTGTAGCAGTTACGGATGGTGATGGGCGACGAGTTCAGCGTACCGCCGATGGCACCCACATATCCCAATCCTTTTATCTCGCCCGTTACATAGCAATTCTCCACGATTACCGGGTACATATTACCATCTTCATCCTTGAAGGTACTATGACCCATATATCCGCCTATAATACCGGCTGCGGTAGCCGACGTCTCCACCTGGGCATTCACGAATCCTACGTTACGGATCTCTCCGCACATCGTACCGAAGAAACTGGGATAGTTCTTACTGCCCTCAGGTGTGAGATTATAGATTATATGACCTTTGCCGTCCAACGTAATCCAGTTCTGATAGCTGTTGCTTACGGTTCTGATAGCTGTTGCTTACGGTATTCAGCTGCTCCCAGGTATAGCCTGCCATATCTACGTCGTTATCCATCTCGAAGTATACCATCTGTCCCTTTACCGTCACATTGCGCATGTTATCCAATTGCTCAGGACGCGAGATAATGTATGGGTTATCCTTTGTTCCGTCGCCCTTCTGATAAGTATAGGTCATATCATGGGTTACGGTCTGCATACGCCTCAGCAGATCCTTCATCTGACCCGCGCCGTACGAAACCGCCGCATTCACTCCTTCTGCTTCTGCCAGAATGGCCTGTGCATCGGCATTCAGGTAGTTTCCCTGGATGGCTTTCCTGATATCGTCTTTCAACTTGATAATCTGCGCATCCAACGTCTTATAGTCCTCTACGCTTGTCTGGATACT
>CADAWW010000269.1 GCA_902791675.1 uncultured Bacteroidales bacterium | reverse complement strand
ACGATGAACGCAAATACAACGGACAAGGTGTCAGTGCCTGTGCTACATGTGATGGTTTCTTCTATCGTAAGAAGACTGTGGCTGTAGTGGGCGGTGGCGATACTGCCTGCGAAGACGCCCTCTACCTTAGCGGACTTGCCAAGAAGGTTTATCTTATCGTTCGCAAGCCTTTCCTTCGTGCCTCAAAGGTAATGCAGGACCGTGTAATGAACACTGAGAACATTGAGATTCTATTTGAGCACAACACACTGGGACTGTTTGGTGAAAATGGTGTAGAAGGCGCCCATCTGGTAAAGCGCAAGGGTGAACCTGACGAAGAGAAGATAGACATTGCCATCGACGGTTTCTTCCTGGCTATTGGTCACAAGCCTAACACAGACATCTTTAAAGAATGGCTGGATACGGATGAGGTGGGTTACCTGAAGAAGGTTGACGGAACACCACGCACCAAGTTAGCCGGTGTCTTTGTTGCAGGCGACTGCGCGGATCCAGTGTACCGTCAGGCTATCAGTGCAGCCGGCACTGGATGTCAGGCAGCCATTGAAGCAGAACGATTCCTGCTGGAGAACTAGAAATACTAGATTGTCTGGAATATCTAGAAAAAAACAAAAGAAAAAGCCTCGCTTCACAGCGGGGCTTTTTCAATAAAAACTAAATTAATCAACCATAAACCTTAACCATTAAAAATATTTCTTTTCTAAGATAGGAGAATTACCTATCATGAGCTAAATTGCAATTGAGAATTCGCTAACTCTCTTTTTCTGTTGCAAATATACAACATATTTTTCTTCTATAAGTTCATTTAACGTTATATATGGTTTAAAAATCATTATTTTCACTAAAATTATACCCAAAATAACGTTTTTCAAACAAAAATCGCCCTTTTTCGAAGATTTTCAGTAGAAATATATCTATTTTTAGAAGATAATTTGTATCTTCGCAGCCAGAAAAACTATAAATATGAACATCACAAATATCTATATTGGCATTGCTATAACCCTCTTATTAGCCATTATCATCTTTCTAAGGTGGCTTATCTTCCGTACCATGCGTATTCGAGAGCAGATTCAAATGAGTTATATCTTCACCAATATCACCCACGAGTTAATAACTCCATTAACTATTCTCAGTGCTTCCATAGAGAATCTGCGTGCCAACAATCCCTCAACCCAGCATGAGTTCGACTTAATGGACTTGAACATCCAACGCAGTGTACGTCTGCTTCAGCAGATTCTAGAAACAAGCAAATCGCAAGCAGGAGAACTTAAGCTAAGGGTTAGCAATGGCGATGTGATGCAATATATCAAGGAAACAGCCCACTGCATAGAACCTCTTATGGAAAAGCGTCAGGTAGATTTCTTGGTTCGCTGTAAACCTGAGAGTATGATGGGATGGATAGATACCGATAAGTTAGACAAGATTATCTTCAACCTATTGTCAAACGCAGCTAAATATGCTGGCGACAAAGCCAAGGTAATTCTCGACGTAACCACCAACAGACGATATGACCACATTATTATTCGCGTAAGCGATAATGGTCCTGGTATTCCTAAAGAACAACTCAAACATATTTTCACACGCTTCCATGATGGTGATTATCGACATAATCGTACACTAGGAAACGGACTTGGTCTGGCACTTACCTACGATTTGGTACGCCTGCACAGAGGAACTATCCAATGTAAGAGTATTGACGGACAGGGCACCACATTCTTGCTGGAACTACCCATCAAAAAAGAAGCATTCTCTGCAGCACAGATCGACGAGCAGCATCAGATCAACATTCCACAACAGTTGATTCTCGACCTCCCCGCACCAAAATCTACCCTACCCCAAGTTATCCAATCGGAACCAGCGGACAAGAATGCCTCACGCATCTTGATAGTAGAAGACAACCAAGAATTGCTGATGCTGATGAAACAGTTGTTGCAAAGCAAATACAATGTGCTGACGGCTTCCAACGGTGGAGAAGCCCTGCAAATAGTACACGAAAAACCTGTAGATCTGATTGTTTCTGATGTCATGATGCCTGGCATTAACGGCTACGAACTGACAAGTGCCTTAAAGCAGGACGAAAAGTTCGACCATCTGCCCATCATTCTGCTGACAGCCAAAGTACAGGAAGAAGACCGTATGGACGCCCTTACGGCAGGTGCCGACGATATAATAGCCAAACCCTTCAAAATGCGTGAACTTCAA
>CADAWW010000268.1 GCA_902791675.1 uncultured Bacteroidales bacterium | reverse complement strand
CAAGACTTTTATTTTTACTTATCTGTTTAATTGCAAGTAATAGCATCCTGTCAATGGAAAAAGACTCTATACAATACATCTATTCCACAGAAGAAATGGAAGAAGTATCCCAATTCATTTCTAAGAGATTTGGAGATTACGACATGGTTATGGGCGAGAAAAACTCCGAAGGTCCTCGCATAGATATAGCCATCATAGAACCAACCAAAAGGCGAAACTACTATACTTTATGTACCATCGGGTTAGGTGCTTACATGATGAACATTGATGAAGAGAAATCTCCCTTAGCTCAAGAGTATATCGAATTACTTATATATTTACCTGCAAATTGGCCTATCAGTCCGGAGAAATTCAATGATGAGAATAACTTTTGGCCTGTTAGACTATTGAAGTCTACTGCTCGTATTCCCTATTATGAGGATAGCTACCTGACTTTTGGTCATACTGTCAGCAGCTCAGAAGAAGCAACTTATGCAGCTAACACAGACAAGGTAGGAGCAATCTTGCTAAGTCCTGTTCCAGACCCATTAGAACCAGTGATATGCCAATTGTCATCTGATAAGGAAATAGAATTTCTACAAGTGTTTCCTGTTACCAAAGACGAGATGTCGTTTAGAAAAGCCAACGGTTCAAACGCTTTGATAGCAAAACTTGAGGACATTAAGAAAGCTTTGGGAATAAAGAAGTGGATTGACTTTGCATTGAGTAGAATGGCTTCAGCTGCTTAAGTCTCCACCTTAAAACCCCTCAAAGCGTCTCGCACTTTGTGAGGCGGATATGAGGGACTTCTGGCCTCCACATTTTTGTATGATAATGTCGCTGTCGAAAAAAGACATATCATAGGCATTGTTTTAACAAACGATGCCTTTGTTTTATCAAACGGCGTCATTGTTTTATCAGACATTGACGTTGTTTTAACTTTTACACGAACCTTTCTGTCCTTTAGTACGTACTAAAGGGTCTTTTAGGACGGCGTAAAATAGTATTAAGGACGGCAGTTACATACGAAAACCAAGTTCACAAAGGTCTGGCGTTGTAAGGTAAAAAGCCAAACAACTTCATGCCGGTGCGGCTTAAAATGTAGTAATGTTTACATGGAACATATTCCTCCATTTACAAAATTACCAACAAAATCCCAAATTCTTTAATTTCAATTATTCTTTTTTATGCTTGCTCTATTATTCTATAAACTAATTAAGATTTCTTGATTCAAATTATACATTTGTTCGGCTTTAATACCAAAAGTTTTTTGTACTTTTGTCACTGAAAAGGCAAAACCCAACCTTTGTTGACCAATAAAGTTTAAGATTATGAAAGGGCCTTACTAAAGGCTACTGACCTTGAAAGAACACAATCCGAGGGGATTCTGCAACCGTGCAGTTCCCCTTCTTTTCATTATCTGCCAATGTGGCCCAACAGTCAAAGTATCTGCAAGGGTCAGATCCTTTGTGAGGGAATGCTATGCAGGGCCTTTATTGATTGCAAAAGGACGCTGAGGAGGATGAGTGCGATGCCGAGATAGAAAGAAAAGTTGATCTCGCGGCCCTCGCCGAAGATAAGGAAGGCGAGGATGATGGTGTAGCAGGGCTCGAGATTATACGTCAGATTGACGGTGAAGGCTGAGAGGCGCTTGAGGGCCTGAATCTGCAGCAGATACATGGCTACGGTACAGAACAGCGCGTGACAGAGCATATACCACAGGTTTGAACCCTCAGGAATGACGATAACCGGCTGCTGGCTGGGGAAGACCGCCAGATAAACAGGGATGATGACAGAAACGACGATGAGTCCGCCAGACATCTGATACATCAGCACCGTTCGGCTGCGAACCCCCACGCTGGCCTTCTTGTTGCAGATGGCATAGAGGGCACAGACGGCTGATGACACCACACCAATCATGATGCCATAGCGATAGCGGGCATCGAGCGAGAAGATGCACATCACACCTGCCACAGTGATCAGCGAAAAGAGAAACTCCCAACCAGAGAAACGCTTCTTGAAGATCATCGGCTCAAACAAAGCTGTGAAGAATCCGATGAGCGAGAAGCAGATGACACCTATCGATACGTTCGACGCCTTGATGCTGCCGTAGAACAGTATCCAATGCAGTCCAAGCAAGGCTCCGCAGCCGCAAAGTTGCAGGAACTTCCGCCAGCCGACACGCGGCAACCCCGTGAATACCAGCAGGATGCAGCTCGTGAAGAGCATGCGA
>CADAWW010000267.1 GCA_902791675.1 uncultured Bacteroidales bacterium | reverse complement strand
ATATTATCACTTGCAGCTATGGCTACTATTTCAACAGCCTATGCACAGAAGGTACTGGTGCTTTATTATTCAGAAACGGGAACGACGAAGACCGTTGCTGAAGAGATACAGGCGCAGACGGGTGCCGACATTGAGGGAATCGAGGCCGTAGTGCCTTATTCCGGTAACTTCCAGGAGACTATTCAGCGTTCCAACCGTGAACGTGAGAGTGGTGAGACTCCTGCTCTGAAACCGCTGAAAAAGCGCGTTGCCGACTATGACGTCATCTTCCTCGGCTATCCCATTTGGTTTGGCACCTACGCCCTACCGATTGCTACGCTCGTGAAGGAACAGGACTTTGCTGGCAAGACCGTGGTGCCGTTCTGCACTTTCGGCAGTGGTGGTCTGAACACCTCGTCGGCCGATTTGAAAAAGGCTCTGCCTAAGGCCAATATCGCCGCAGGCTATGGTGTCCGTACAGCCCGTGTGGCCGCTGCCTCCAAGGAACTCGACCGTTTCCTGAAGGAGAACGGCTATAAGCAGGGTACAGTAGAAAAACTGCCGGACTATTCAGCCCAGCAGCCTGTAACCGATGCCGAGCGTGCCATCTTCGATGCAGCATGCTCAAGCTACCAATTCCCATTGGGTACTCCCCAGACCTTCGGCAAGCGTACAACCAGCGACAGCACGGACTATAAGTTCACTGTCAAGGGTCGCGGCATGAACGGCGAAGAGTCTACTTCCATCATCTACGTTACCGTTGGTAAGGCAGCTGATGCGAAGCCCGAATTCACGGAAGTGGTACGATAAACGTAACCACTTGGTTAAAATAAAAGGCTCCCGCGTTGGGAGCCTTTTGTTTTAATCATCAGGATTGCCTTTATAATGGAAAGGCTGGATATTCGGATTATCCCCTGTGTACATGTCAGGTACTGTGGCGTCCTTGATGAGTTTCTGGTTGTAATCACCGCGAACGGCGCCGGTATTCATCAGGAGGTCAGAGTACTTGACAGTTGGGATGACAATGCCGAAGATACCGATACCTACACGCACACCTTCAGGATGAATGTTGTTGATGACACGTGCCGTCTTGAAGAACATGTGCGGATAAATCTCCAGCTTGTTTAACTTCTTGTAGGTCTCCCACAGCTCGGGATTCACCTCCGTACTGTCGGCATGGGTGAAGATACGTCCCAGGTTGCCCACGTAGTCGTCGATGACATCACTTTCAATGCTGTCGCTGGACTCAATACATTCCGTGATGTTGTCTTCCATATGCCAGCGCATATAGCTGTCAGAAGGACGTGAGATGGCTGCAACAATCAGCAGTACGATACAGATGATTGCACAAATGACAATCTTTCCGAGACAACTGCCGGTGAATTGCTGGGCAGCGCTCTGTTTCTTGTAGGTGTTAGGGTTAAACTGTTCCATGTTTATTTTTTTTAGTTGTTTAGGGTTTAGGGGTTTGTGACTATTGATTATGCAATAGATTCATGAATTCCTGACGGGTCTTGGCTTGGTTGAAGGCGCCGCTGAATTCGCTGGTGGTGGTGATGCTGTTCTGTTTCTCCACACCGCGCATCTGCATACACATATGGCGGGCCTCAATGACTACCATGACACCCAGTGGGTGCAGCGTCTCCTGAATGCACTGCTTGATTTGCAGCGTCATACGTTCCTGGACCTGCAGCCGGTGGGCATAGATGTCCACTACACGGGCAATCTTCGACAGTCCCGTGATGTAGCCGTTAGGAATATAGGCAACGTGTGCCTTGCCGTAGAACGGCAGCATATGGTGTTCGCAGAGTGAGAAGAAGTCAATGTCCTTGACAATAACCATCTGCGAGTAATCTTCGCGGAATAATGCTTGACGCAGTATCTCGTGGGCATCCTGCTCGTAGCCTTGTGTCAGAAACTGCATGGCTTTGGCCACGCGCATCGGGGTCTTTTGCAGCCCCTCACGGTCAGGATTCTCGCCCAACAATTCCAGAATGCGGTGGTATTGTGCTGCCAACTCATCCAGTCCTGCGCGATATTCGTATTCTTCTGCCATTTAGTCGTAAACTGTTATTTTACCTTTGACGATGATAGCCTCCTTAAAGCCCATGTTCCGCAGACTGAGCAGCATTTGGTGTGCTTCCTCGTAGGTGCGGTAGTTGCCCACACGGCATATCCATCGTGGGGAGATGAAGTGAGTATAGACAGGTACTTCGGGGTAACTGCCCTTGATTCTGCTGGCCAC
>CADAWW010000266.1 GCA_902791675.1 uncultured Bacteroidales bacterium | reverse complement strand
TGGCTAATGTCCCTGTGGGTGGGAATGCCCATGTCCTCACTGGCGTTACACATCGTCTCGCCATTGTCGCTGACTACATAGTCAGGCCTTCCTCCCAGCGCATCAATTGTCCTGGCCAGTTGCTTCTTGGTGGCTTCCTTGTTCCAGTTCTTTCCGACCGCCATCCTTGCCACGCTGACATCCGACTGACTATGTGGATGTCCAGGGTGCCGAGAGGATGTCTTTAGTTCCAGATGCAGGTCTTGTCCGCAGATTGTGATGCTGTTATCGATTATCAGCGAGTAATTTGCCTGTTCTGCCGTCACATCCCTCAATGACCCCTGCAACAACGACAACCCGCACTTCTCCACCCAATCCAGTACAGTAACGTGCGAAGGCAGCTTCCCGTCGATTCCTTGCCACAGAATCCCTGCCAGCTGGAGTATCTTCGGAACCTGACGTGAACTGACACCAACAAATGCATACAGCAGCACCGCAAAGCGGATGACTATTTCGTCGTGTCTGTATCTGGGAACAGTAGCTCCGTCAATTCCCTCGCTTTTTCTGAGAGAGAGGATAGAAGCAATTCTCTCGCTTTTTTTTTGCTTTCGCACTTCAGTATTTTGTTTTGAAGTTTTACATCGTTATACTTCTCTTCGAGTGCCTTGTTTTTTCTCTTCGCCTGTCTAAGTTCTTTTTTAAGAGCTTTTATCTCTTCTGATTTGTCTGATTTTACCATAACTGCTTGAAGTTTAATTTCTTACAAAGTTACTAAAAATCAGCGAATTACACAAACTTTTAGGCAAGTATTTTGCTAAATATTGTAAATATATTTGGTTAAATTATTCCGCCGCAAATTAACATAAAAACGTCAGAGTTAACTTAACACCCTAGGTCTGTCCCCCTGTGCTCGTGATTATCGTTCTGTCCCTGCTTTAAAAATAGTATTTTCCTCAGGGTCTTCCAAAGAGAAACCAGAAAAGTAATCATATATACAGAAGTGATAACTCGGGTTCTTTAGGAATGTTGAATCAGAGTACTCATAATAATAATCAGGTATCCATACTCCTGGCTTTATCATTCGTTTCCTATACTGTTGCTTCTTTTCATATTCAATAATATGAAATTGATTTTGTTTTACATATGAGGCTCCAGAAACACAAATAGTGCATGGGGGAAGATAATATACATCCAGATACACAATATCTGAAGTGTTTTCGTACTTCACATAATCATCTCCAAATTTTTTGTCTTTGCTAAAAGACATCTTTACATCGCAAAACGGAATTCTATCTATTCTTACATACATCCCTATTTCTTGTATATAAAAGGTCTGTCGCCAATTCCAGAAAAGCCAAATTACATAGATTAACACCAGTATTGCAAATGGTATTAAACAGCCTTTTAAAAGACAACTTCGCTGTTGAAAACACATACTTATCTAATAATAAAGTTCCAAATAGAATTAAGCATACTACCAAATGAGCGGAAAAGATTATCTGATTTTTGATTGTTGGAAGTATTGTTATACCCCATCTTCCATCCATAATATTCTGCAAATCTTGTAGAAATCCCCTCAATGCCACCTTGGTATGTGTCAAAGGCTATCCTTGATGCTTCCCAACTCATACCATTTACAGCTGCTACATAGCCGGCAGCTATATTTCCGATATCACGTGCTGACGAATATATGGTTTGGCCTTTTCCTGTGACACCAATTGGCATTCCGCGATAAAACATTTCTTTCCCATATAAATCTTCTGTTCCATTGGTTACTTTAAAATCATATGGATGATTGTTTCTTGCGTTCATCATATAATCATCAAACATTGGCGGATTCTTACCTATAATATTTGCCAAGAAAAGGTCCCCGCTTCTATCGTTGACATTTATTATACTTCCTTTTTGCCATTTCCCCCCATTACTATCGCTATTATAAAAAGATGTTATGGTAGAAGAAATACCAATAGACCGTTGGGGAACAAAAACGTGTTGGTTATTGAAATAGCCAGAATAAATATTCCTATCTTTGTCATATATGTTACCACCTGCTACTTGATATTGACCGTTACCTTGATAAATTACCCAAGTGCTTCTTCCATCCGGATCCACAAACCTCACTGGGTTGTTCACACAATACGCATACGGACTGACACTATAGTACTTCTCCGCCAGCGGGTCCATCCTGTCCCAACGCGCGGTGACGGGATTGTACTGGCGTGCCCCGTAGTCGTAGGTGTTCAGGCCGTGCATACGGTCGAAT
>CADAWW010000265.1 GCA_902791675.1 uncultured Bacteroidales bacterium | reverse complement strand
AACAGCACACTGAAGCTAAAGCCACGCGAATGTGTGACACAACGGCCTAAGATTCAGCTGGACCGTTTCCTCTTATTAAAGGGGTGGAGCCAGGCTTTATGTATGGCCGGATTCAGTTTTTCGTACGGTGTTATCAGCACCTATCTGGCCATCTACGGCAAGGAAGAACTGGGCATTACAACGGGCACAGGACTCTTCTTTGCATTATTGAGTTTGGGACTGATGTCGAGCCGTTTAGTGGGTGCCCGCTCCCTGCGCAAAGGGTTAGTGGTGAAGAATGCCACACATGGCGTGTTAGTATCGCTCTTCGGTTATCTGCTCTTTGCTGCCGTCCATAATCCCATAGGCTACTACGGAGCAGCACTGATAATAGGTTTAGGCAACGGGCACATGTTTCCTGCCTTCCAGACGATGTTTCTGAATCTGGCTCCCAATAACCAACGGGGCACAGCCAACAGTACCCTGCTAACTGCTTGGGACTTGGGTGTTGGGCTTGGTATCATTCTGGGGGGCTTCATTGTAGAGCATACCTCTTATAATATGGCTTTCTGGGCAGCTTGGATTAGCAACCTCTTGGGAACGCTCTTCTTTTTTGCCTATGCCAAAGGACACTTTGAACGGAACAAATTAAGGTAAACGGTTAGAGGTTAGAGGTTAGAGGTTAGAGGTTAGCGGTTAGAGGTTAGAGGTTAGAGGTTATTGAAAACGTAAACGGTAAACGGTAAACAGTAAACAGTAAACGGTAAACGGTAAACTAATATATGCAGCAAATCCTTCATCTACTTTGTACTGCCGGAAGTTGCCAACTACACTTCTCCGGGCATGAGCATACGCTGAATGCAGGTGGTTGCATGATTGCTATGGCCAGTCATGTAGGACATATTCAGCCATCGGAGGATTGCCAGCTTTACCAACTGTTGCTGCCTGCCGACCTTCAAGCCTCTTGTATGCCCCATAGCAGTTACGGAACCTGTGGATGGCTGCACTTGTTTATGCATCCTATCTTTCAGTTAGAAGATGAGATGCTGGTTATCTTGGAGCACGACTTCAAGGATGTAGCCTTCCGCTCCGAACACACTCCCGAAGCCTATCGCCAGGAGGCCATCCTGCAAAGTATGCGTACCCTTTATCTGGATGCCATGAGTGCCCACGCAACCCTTTTTGAACACGAAGAAACAACACAACGGGCAGCAGATATCATGTCGCGCTTCATTCGAATGTTGGAGAACGGGAGTTATCGTCAACAGAGAACCGTAGCTTTTTACGCTCAGGAACTTTGTGTCACTCCCAAGCACCTGCACAAGATCTCTACTCAGGTAAGCGGACGTACGCCCAGTTACTGGATTCAGCAGTTTACGGTAATGGAAATCAGACATTTGCTGATGCACAAGAAACTCTCGGCAAAGGAAATTTCGGACAAGCTGAATTTCGACAGCATTTCACATTTCAGCCGTTATGTATCTGAACATCTTGAAGTTACACCAAAAAAAATAAAACAAGCCCCATCCCACTAGAGGAAATATTGGTAACACAGTGCGAATTTTAGGTTTGCTTTCATACGTACATTGTTAATACCTTTGCACCTAAATTAACAGGTATTACAAAATCAAGCAATATTTAAGTCATGCAAATTCGCACATTGTTACTTTTGGGTGCCGGCGCTGCAAGTCTTTCTTTGCAGGCCGCAACCCTAAGTGAAGAGATTCAGGACACCACTCAGATGGGTGAGGTCGTAGTTACCGGTACACGCAACGCCACAGATGCGCGTTACCTGCCCCTCACCGTTACCAGTATCAGTAACGAAAAACTCAACGAGAACTTCCGTTCTTCTGTCCTTCCTACCGTTATGGAACAAACTCCGGGCTTGTTCACCACCAGCCGGGGTGTGTTGGGCTACGGTGTTAGCACAGGAGCTGCAGGAAGCCTGAAGATTCGAGGCGTAGGAAGCGGTGCCCAGTTGTTAGTACTCATAGACGGCCAGCCCCAGTATGCCGGTCTGATGGGACACCCTATTCCCAAGACAAACATCCGTCTGCAAGGCGGCAGCTACGGAACTGTTCAGGCCGATGGTGTGAACCGCTTCCGTATGGGAAAATTCCACAGCGTTGTAGGTGCCCAGTACCAACGCACAAGCGGACATCGCGACAATAGCGAGTTTGAGCAGTTTGGCGGCTATGCCAAGTTGGGGTACGACTTCTCGGAACACTGGAAGGCTTTTGCCGATGCAAATGTTACGCACTTCAATGCCAGCAACCCAGGCCCTTCCTATGCTCCCCTCATCGACAATGATTCCAAGATTACTCGTGGTTTAGCCAGCATCAGCCTTAACAACAGCTACCAGAACACAAGCGGTACGCTGCGTGCCTTCATCGACTGGGGACATCACAAAATCGATGACGGTTACAACGTTGGCGGCACACCCAGAACCAATTTCTATAAACACGATGACTATATTGCCGGAATTACCTGGTACCAAAGTGCTCACTTCTTCAAAGGAAATACCGTTACCGTCGGACTCGACTGGCAGCACTTCGGAGGTAGTGCCTGGAACGAGGATAAAGTTACCGAGGCTAAGACATATCTGGTAAAGGATGCTGATGGTAACTTGGTAGAGAAGCAGCATTGCGACGAGGTGGGAACATACGTTGATTTCCGTCAGGACATCTGCCCCTGGTTGACAATCGATGCCGGACTGCGCGTAGATTGGCATTCTGTTGTCGGCACAGAACTCGTTCCACAGGGCGGTCTTTCCTTCCATCCCACCCGCAATGCCGACATCAAGGCGCTTGTAAGCAAGGGGTTCCGCAATCCCATTATCCGCGAGATGTATATGTTTCCTCCTGCAACCACAGATCTGTTGCCTGAAAGCATGATGAATTACGAGATTGCCTACACACAGCGTATTGGCAAGAAGGCTCACATCGGGGCCAACATATTCTATATCAAGGGTAAAAATCTCATCAATACCGTCAGAATAGACGGCCGTCCACGCAATGTGAACACAGGCGACTTCGAAAACTGGGGTATTGAACTTTCAGCCGACTATGCCATCAACCGCCATTGGAGCGTAAACGGCAACTACTCGTTCCTGCGTATGGATACACCCATCGTGGGAGCTCCCGAGGGCAAGCTTTACGTTGGCGGCAAGTATAACAACGAGAAGTGGACCGTTACTGCTGGTTTGCAGAACATCAGCGGCCTTTATATCACCACCGGTGCCAACACGCAGAAAGAAAACTTTACCCTGCTGAACGCTACCGTCAGCTACAAGGTATTGCCTTGGATGGCTATCTTTGCCAAAGGCGACAACCTATTGGCTGAACGCTATCAGACCTATGACGGGTTCTACATGCCTAAGGCTACCTTTATGGGTGGTGTAAACATAGATTTCTGATAATTTTTCTGTTTGTCTCTGTTTTTTTGCCCGTTTCGGTTGTTTTTCTTCGGTTTATTTCCGTAATTTGCCATGTAATACGGATTAAACAATGAAGATTAGCATAGCCGGAACGGGCAAAATAGTTGAAGAGGTGCTGAAAATGCTTCAGCGCGAATTTGCAGGAAGAATAGAGGTAACAGGCATCTTCTCGCGCGAGAAAAGCGTCGAACACGCCATAGACCTTTGTCAGGCCTATGCACCCACAGGATTTGTGTTTACCGATTATGCACGGATGCTGCAGGAGGCGGAGGCCGATTTTGTTTATATAGCCAACGCCAACCATGTACACTACGAGTATGCCATTCAGGCCATAGAGGCCGGTCACAATGTGATTGTGGAGAAACCCATAGCCGTTGACCGAGCAGAGACGGAGGCACTTTTCGATGCTGCCATTAATCGCTGCGTCTATTGTCTGCCTGCCTTCAGCCTGCT
>CADAWW010000264.1 GCA_902791675.1 uncultured Bacteroidales bacterium | reverse complement strand
AACGAAAGATTTTTTAGGCTGAAAGCCGGGGTTTTTGCTCTGGTGCTGTCTGTGCTTTGCGTGCAAAGCCATGATGGCGTCAGGGCTTGCGTGAAAGCTTGCTTTCAAATGCATAGCCATGAAGGCAGCATGAAGGCCGTAGGTCACAGAAAGCAGCAGAGGGTTTTTGAGGTTTTTGTTTAAAATCAGATTAGATTATTTATAAGATCTCTTGCCCGTAGGGCATAGGAGGAAAAATTGACGAAGAAGCATTAAAATTTTGTCTTAATAGGGTTTAGATTTTGTCTTTACCATTGAAATCTTGTCTGAAAAGTATTGTAATCTTGTCTGAACCCCCTTATAAACTTGTATGCGCTATTGCGGCACAGACATTTTTTGCATAATTTTGCATCGTCAAAAAGGCTGTAAAAACGCATGATTTTATTTTATAATTTTATAAAAATAACACGCCCAATTAAGGGTCGCCAGAGAACAGAAACAACACATATAACACAAAATAGTTAAACAAAGTTAAAATTACAATTACAAACAACACTAAAAGACAGTCAATTTAAACAAAAATCGTAACTTTGCGCCATATTTTATACACTTGCGCGTACGCGTGTATATATAAGGTAAGCGCGAAATGAAAGTGTGAGAGGAAAATTATCGGGAACAAACTAAGATAAAAAGATTAGCAGAAAAGATGAAATACAGTAAGACCTTATCCAGGTTTTTGAATAACTTGCTTACTCAGGTGCCAAAATTCAATTCCATGATGGCAGCAGCAATCATGGCAGCATTTTTTGCCATGAGCGTTTCGCTTATGGCCAACACCACCTCTGGCAACCCGTTACTCCCCACTCCCTCTCACGTAGATACCACTGCTTACCGCAACTACCCCTACATCCGTTTCATCAACGAGGGCGATTCCATTAAGATTACCGACGACGAGTTCTTCGACATAGCCGGTAAGATTATCTTCCCCATCAACAAATACAACCTGCCCAAGAGGGATTCGCTGGTTATTCAGCTGGAGAACGAGGTATTCCCGCTCATCAACCGCGACTCACTGGAGCTGGCCTATATGATTCTTCGTGGTGCCACATCACCCGAAGGTCCCGCCCGTTGGAACAAAATCCTCGGCGAGAAGCGTGCAGAGACCATATTGAACTTCATCAAGGAGAACCTGATAATGCCGCTGGGCGATAAATTCGACATGGAGCTGGATATCGAGGACTACCGCACACTGTGTCTGATGATGCGCCGTACAGGTGATAAGGACTACGGTTACGTTCAGGCCATGTGCGACCAGTACCTGCCCAAGAAACAGACAGCCAGACTGAAGGCCATCCTTGCCTCAGCCCGTCAGGGAACCATGTGGCTTCGCCTTTACCGCGAGTACTTCCCACGTTTACGTGCTGCCCGTATGGTATTCTTCTTCTATGCTCCGCACAAGTTCAAGCAGCCCGAGGTACTGGATGTTACGCCACTGCCTCAAGAGCCTCAGGACGTTCAGGAGCCTCAGGAGCCACAGGAACCTCAGGAGCCTCAGGACGTACAAAAGCCTCAGGAAGGTCAGGTCGTTCAGGAGGGTCAGGAGATCAAACTCGAAGAGCCTATAGATACAAGGCTTTTCCGTCGCGAAGTATTGTCAGTGAAGACCAACCTGCTGCTCTACGGCTTCTATCTGCCAGGCGGCTACAACCGTTGGTGCCCGATACCTAACGTTGCGCTCGAGTATTATCCCAAGCACGGACACTTCACCTACGGAGCCAGCATCGACTTCCCCTGGTGGAGACACTATTACGAGCACAAGTTCTTCGAGGTACGTAACTACCAGTTAGAGGCACGCTACTACTTCCGCTCCGGCGATATAAGAAAGCGCATTCCCGGTCAGGGTGCCGCCTTCCGCGGTTGGTACCTCCAGGCCTATGCCGGTGTAGGACTGTTTAACATCTGCTTCGACAAGGACAGCGGTTACGAGGGCGAGTACCTCGGTGGCGGTATCGGTGCCGGATATGTACTGCCCCTTACCAAGAGAGGTCACTGGCGTCTGGAATTCCAGCTACAGGCCGGTGTTGTATACGGCAAGTACGACCCCTACCAGTGGGAGAACCTGATAAACCCCGCCGTTCACGACGAGCTCTACTATTACCGCTGGACAGGTGCGGCAGAAAACTTCAAGCTGCGTCAGTACCGCTTCAGTTGGATTGGTCCCACACGAGTAGGCGTGACATTAACGTATGACCTGCTCTACGACAGAATAAAGAAGAAAGGC
>CADAWW010000263.1 GCA_902791675.1 uncultured Bacteroidales bacterium | reverse complement strand
AGGATGAAGAAATTAACGAAGTAAACAACCAACTGACCGAAAATGATAGCAAACTGATTCCAGCTTACCAGCATACCTCTGATTTTATAAGGAGCAATTTCTCCGATATACATCGGGCAAATGGCTGAAGCCAGACCAACACCGATACCACCGATAATACGATATATATTGAAAGCGAGAAGCAACGAAAAGGTTGGTTCACCGTGCTTGAAGAATAGGAACTCAGGTTCCATACTTCCTAATGCAGAGACAAAAAATAATAGGCCGGCAATGACAAGCGACTTCTTACGGCCCAGATTCGTTGCCAAAACACCAGAAAGCGCAGATCCGATGATACATCCTATTAATGATCTTTGGCTTCCATAAAGAAAGCCTGTAAACCTTTCTCAGCGCCAGAAATGACGGCTGTATCATAACCGAAAAGAAGTCCACCCAGTACGGCTACAAGTACAATGGAAAACAAGTAGGCTTTACTGCCTGATTGCTGTGTCTGATTCATGTTAGTTTAAGTCTATAGATTGTAAATTTTATGCAAAGATAGTACAATGTTAGCAATTTCCAAAAGAAATATAATCAAATTTTAATTATTCTTTTTTCTTTATTCGTTTTGTTAAACCAATGGCACTTGAAGGACAAACCAGACGGCACAGGTGACAACCTACACATTTGGTACCGATGATTCGAGGTTGGCGCGTCTCCTTGTCGAAAGAAATAGCCTGATGCCCCCCATCCCGACACGAGATGTAACAGCGTCCGCAGCCTATACAGCGTTCGCGGTATGTTTGATGCCACGTTCTGACATATATGTCTGCATTCCCATAATAAGGTCATCAATGATCCGGTAACCGTATTGCATGACAGCTGTACATACTTGTACGTTATTGCAACCCAATTGGATAAAATCAAGGGCATCTTTCCAATTCTCTATTCCTCCGATTCCACTGTACTGGATATTCTTCATGATGGGATTCTTGACCATAGCCAGGATATGACGGAGGGCAATAGGCTTAATGGCTTTCCCCGAATAACCGGAGCCTGTCTGACACCCGTTCACCTCGGAGCCTTCGCCCAAGGTAACACTCTTGATGGTATTAATGGCCGATATGGCATCTGCTCCAGCAAAGTAGGCAGCCATGGCCGGTTTTGAGATATGGGAAATGTTGGGTGTCATCTTGGGAATGACTGGAATCTTGACGCTACGCTTGACATAAGCAGTGAAGAATGTCACTAACTCCGGGTCTTGTCCTACGTCAGAACCCATACCCGTCTGGCGCATCTGGGGACAGGAATAGTTAAGCTCTACGGCATCGCAACCTGCATCTTCGGCCATTTTAGCTAAATCTATCCAGTCTTCTTCGCTCTGTCCCATGATGCTCGCTATAACCACTTTTGTGGGGAAGTCCTTTTTGAGCCGACGTAGAATATCAAAATCTACTTCGTATGGATTCTCGCTCAACTGTTCCATGTTACGGAAACCGATGAATGACGGCCCCTCCTTAACAGCATCGAATCGAGGGGAAACCTCTCTGATTTCCTGTTTACAGATGGTCTTGTAGAAGACACCGGCCCATCCAGCATCAAAGGCGCGTGCCACCATCTCATAATTTGTGCAGATAGCAGAAGAGGCAAGGAAGAACGGATTCTCGCACTTGATGCCGCAGAAAGTGATTGAGAGATCGGGGAGTGAGGATTGAAAAGTAGAGAGTGAAGAATCTGTATTACTCTTACCAGCCTCACGAATTAATTCCTTGATACGTATGGGCATGTCATAATGAATACAGGCTTTTTCTGCAGCTTCCAGGTCGGCCTCAGCGCAGTCTTTGACCCAACGCCATGCATTCTTCTCATTATTAAATCTGATAGCGCGGATAGCACGTGCAGGGTCTCCCTTGGCACACGCTTTTGTACATGGCGCATCATTACATAACAGACAACGAGCAGCCTCTTCGTTAATGTGTAACATGGTTATTTCTCTTTATTAAAAAGGATTAATCTTTGTGTCATACGAATCTGGTATCAGCCAGAAACCGAACGAACGGTCTTCGTACTTCACCCTGTATTGGGGCATGGCCTGGGCATCTTTGTTCCACGAGTTGATGCCGCCGACGCCAGTTTGTACCATATCTATATACAACTTAGTGTACTTCGACTTGGGTACCTGTGGGGAGTGGCGCTGTGCCTTTTCCTCACCCTCGTCGAGGTCCGTGAGATTATAATGCAGTGCCGAAACCGTCAAAGGCTTGCATGCCTGCAGCAGCAGGCCAAAGCCTGACTGATTCGTCTGACGCCACCAGCGGATGTCGGTCTTGGTGCCGGTCTCCTGCGGACGGATGTAGGGGAAGAACTGCTCGTCGGCACTTTGTCCGTACTTGCCTATCAACATACATTCCTTGCGGTCGGCATAGTTCTCGATGGGGCCGCGGCCGTAATATGTGCTTTGGTCGTAGTTGTACGGCATATCCATTACCATGCCGAAACGGAACATATCGCTGACCTTCGCTCCTGCCGTTGTGATCATTTCCTCATTAACATATATGGCACCGCTTTCCAGGATGTGGTAGGTTATCTTAAGTTGTGCCTTCACATTTGGCATATCGTAGTTGCCTGCCACTATTATACCTTTTGGCTTCATACTCTTATAAACAGTAAGGTTCTTGAGTGTTAATCCGGGATTACGCCAAGCCTTAAAATCACGATGCAGGCCGGCACCCATGTCATTATCGGTAACAGCACGCCAGAAGTTGGGACGCAGGGTTCCTCCCTCGCCTAACAAATCATTTCCATGAACAGTGTATTGTGACAGGAGGCCGGTCAAACGGTCAAACTTTATGGTAAAGTTAGCATTCGTGAGCGTATATCCGTCACTTTCCTTCTTTCGGATGGCAGCTGGTTGTAAGCCACCATACTACCTTTCTTCATAAGGGGCTCGGCGGTCTTCTGTCTGAAGCGGATGTTGAGCAGAACTTCTGCTGTTTTGTCTTCAATGTTCTCTGTGTTGAAAGGAATCGTATAGTCCTTTGTCTGCTGAGGTGCTACCTCCAAATCAGCTATCACGCCTTTCTGGGCAGGGTTTCCGTCAACCATAAGCTGCCACTCAAGCTGATAGTTGCTCAGGTCGCGGAAGAAGTTCTCGTTATAGACCTCGATGGTTTTCGTCTCAGCCAGATTGCCCTTAGCCTTTGCCCAGATGTTCTGGTACTGGTAGGCAACCTCATAGGCATGGGGGTTCAGTTGGCGGTCGGGACCGATGATACCGTTGCAGTTGAAGTTGTTGTCCGAAGGATCATAGTTGTTATAGTCGCCACCGTAGGTGTAGTCAATCTTGTTCAGTTCGGGGTAGGGGAGATTAGCCACACGGTTCAGCTCGTCGAGCGAAGCCGTCAGCATCCTGGCATTGGGTTTGCGATGAAGCGCCTGGTCAACATAGTCCCAGATGTATCCGCCCTGGTACTTCGGGTATTTGCGGATGAGCTCCCAGTATTCCTTCAGGCCGCCGCTGGAGTTTCCCATCGTGTGGTTGTACTCGCATTGGATAAGCGGCTTCTGGTATTTGTCGTCCTTGCAGTACGACTCGCTGTGCCAAGGCGTGTAATACATAGGACAGAAGATGTCGGTGTTGCGCCCGTCGCGACCAGCCTGCTCCCATTGGCAGGGACGAGACTTATCCTCAGCCTTCACCCAGTCATAGGCAGCCTCGAAGTTAGGCCCATTGACGGTCTCGTTGCCAAGTGACCACACGATGATGGCGGGATGGTTGAAGTGTGCACGGACATTGTTCTGGTTGCGCTCTAATATCTGCTTGGCGAAGAGGGGCTTCTTGGCTTCTGCATCCTTGCCGTAGCCGAATCCGTGGCTCTCCTGATTAGCTTCTGCCGTCATGTAGATGCCGTACTCGTCGCACAAGTCATACCATACGGGATCGTCAGGATAGTGACAGGTGCGGACGGCATTGATGTTTAGGCGCTTCATAATCTGGAGGTCCTGAATCATACGCTCCCGACTTACCACATAGCCCCCGTCGGGATCCAGTTCATGGCGGTCAGCACCCTTGATAAGAATGGGTTTCCCGTTCACCAACAGCTGGGCGTTCTTTATCTCAATCTTACGGAAACCCACCTTCTGGGTGATGACCTCAACGGGTTGTTGTTGGGCAAGTTCGCTTTCAGCCTGAGCCAATCTATCCTTCATTCTAACCTTTCCCTTGCTTTTCACCACCTCCTTAAAATCTTTTGTAATATCTTTGGTGTAAACCTTTGCTACGAGCGTATATAGATAGGGGGTCTCTGCCGTCCAGTGTTTCACAGTTAGACCATCGAAAATTGCCCCAACTATTGGTGATTTTCTGGTTTCTATCTTTTTTCCTTCCGCATCCAACAGTTCGTAGATGATGTACTTCTGCACTGGCATGTTAACATAAACATCCAATATGCCCTTGTCGTAGCCATCGTCGAGCGAGGCATTGATACGGAGGTCATCAACGTGTATGTCTTTATCGCGGGCAAAGAGATACGAGTCGCGAGCCACACCCGTTAGGCGCCAGAAGTCCTGATCTTCGCACCAAGAGCCGTCGCACCATCTGAACACCTGGAAGGCGATAAGGTTCTCCTCGCCAGCCTTTACGAACGGTGTAATATCGAACTCCGTTGCTACCTTCGAATCCTCGGAATAACCGACGAACTGACCGTTCACATAAAGGTATATACACGAGGTGACAGAACCGAAACGGGCCACAACCTGCTTACCGTTCCAGTCGGCAGGGATGCGGAAGGAACGACGGTAAGAACCCACATGGTTGTCCTTCGTAGGAACCTGTGGCGGCTTCTGGTCGAAGTGACCGCGCCAGGCAAAGCCCGAGTTCACATACTCGGCATCGCCGTAGCCGTTCAGTTCCCACATACCGGGGACGGGCATTGTACCCCAGGCGGAATCGTCCAGGTTGGTTTTATAGAAGTCAGCAGGACGCTTGTCGGCATTCTCCACCCAGTTGAATTTCCAGTTGCCGTGCAACGACAGGAAGTTCTTGGACTTCGTCATATCGCCCTTCAGGGCCAGTTCCTCGTTCTCGAAGGCGAAGAAAGTTGTATGAACCGGCATACGGTTCACATTGTTTACTTCCATATCGTGCCATTCTGTA
>CADAWW010000262.1 GCA_902791675.1 uncultured Bacteroidales bacterium | reverse complement strand
CATAACATATATGGATGTTACCTTCAAGGCAAGATGCGTGGTGATAACAACCGGAACATTTCTGGACGGCCTGATGCATATAGGCAGAACCAAACTGCCAGGAGGAAGATGTGCAGAGCCTCCCAGCCTACACCTTACAGAAAGTATTACCAGGCATGGTATAACGGCAGGTAGAATGAAAACCGGAACTCCGGTGCGAATAAACGGAACATCTGTTCACTTCGAAGAAATGACAGAACAGCCGGGCGAATCTGACTTCCACAAATTCTCATTTATGGGCGAACCAAGGAACCTTCCTCAACTGCCTTGTTGGATTACCTATACGAACAAACAGGTACACGACAGATTGAAGGCTTCTTTGGCAGATTCTCCACTTTACAATGGTCAGATACAAAGTATAGGTCCTCGGTATTGCCCAAGCATAGAGACTAAATTAGTTACTTTTGCCGATAAGGAAGAACATCTGCTGTTCTTGGAACCGGAAGGAACGAACACCAACGAATACTACCTGAACGGATTTAGCAGCAGCCTTCCTATAGATGCACAGTTGGAGGCTCTGAGAATGATACCCGCTTTCAGGGATCTGGAGGTATACCGACCCGGATACGCCATCGAATACAATTACTTCGATCCGACCCAACTGAAACACTCTTTGGAGAGCAAGATGGTTGACGGCCTCTTTATGGCCGGTCAGGTGAACGGAACCACCGGATACGAAGAGGCAGCAGGACAAGGTCTCGTTGCGGGTGTAAATGCAGCAAGAAAATGCGGTGAATCGGAACCTTTTACAATGAAAAGAGATGAGTCTTACATAGGTGTTCTGATAGACGATTTGGTAACAAAAGGTGTGGATGAACCTTACCGCATGTTCACCAGCAGGGCAGAATACAGAATCCTTCTGAGACAAGATGATGCAGATGCACGTTTAACGGAGAAAAGCTATCAACTTGGTTTGGCTACCAGCGAACGATACAACCATTGGCTGAAGAAAAAAGAAGTCATAGCAGAGCTGGAGAGTTTCTGCAAAAACTACAGCGTGAAAGCTGCTCTGATAAACGAAGGACTGAAAGCTTTGGGAAGTACAGAACTGCAACGAGGCTGCAAACTGGTGGACTTGATTGCGAGACCAGGTCTTACACTAGATAATCTTTCGACATATATTCCTGCATTACAAAATAAACTCGAAGCAATTCAGGAGAGAAAGGAAGAGATTACAGAAGCAGCAGAAATTAGAATGAAGTACAGCGGCTATATCGAAAGGGAAAGAGAATTGGCCGACAAAATGATTCGTCTGGAGAACATCAAGATAAAAGGGAAGTTCGACTATTCTTCCCTGCAATCACTTTCGACAGAAGCCAGACAAAAACTAACACGTATAGACCCCGAGACAATGGCTCAGGCAAGCAGAATTCCAGGCGTAAGTCCGAGCGATATCAACGTACTGCTTGTCCTCATGAAAAGATAAAGTCTTACTTTAAGAACAATGCAAGTTTCACGTGAAACAAAATATACTCATCTTACTGAAAATCAACAAATAACTTAAACGAAAAATAGCATGAATAATCCAAAATTGATTGAGAATTTAAGAGTAATTCCTGACTTTCCTAAGCCAGGAATCATGTTTCAGGATATCAGTACACTCTTTGATAAGGCTGAATGTCTGAAGATAATGTGCGACGAAACAGTAGATCTGTACAAGGATAAAGGAATCACAAAAATCGTTGGAATAGAGAGTAGAGGGTTTCTGTTGGCAGGCGCTGTAGCAAAGGAATTAAACGCTGGCGTTGTTATGTGCAGAAAGCCAGGAAAATTACCAGGAGAAACTGTTCAGATGACATACGAGAAAGAATACGGTACTGATACCGTATGCATACACAAGGGAAGCATCTCGGAGAATGATGTAGTATTGCTTCACGATGACTTACTGGCAACAGGAGGTTCGATGAAAGCGGCATACGATTTGGTGAAGATGTTTAACCCAAAGAAAATTTACATTAACTTTATTATAGAACTTACTATAGAAGGATTACACGGACGCGATGTCTTCGATAAAGACGTTGAAATAACAAGATTGCTGAAGATCTAACTCAGAAACAGAACAGGAATGGTCAACCTATCGGAAAAAGAGAAGATTCAAGCTTATTTGAAGAGTATTGTTCTAAGCATGCCGGAAAAACCCGGATGTTACCAATACTTCGACGAAAACGGGACAATTATATACGTTGGAAAGGCGAAAAATCTGAAGAGAAGAGTATACTCTTACTTCAGCAAAGAACACGATAACCGAAAAACAGCTATTCTTGTCAGT
>CADAWW010000261.1 GCA_902791675.1 uncultured Bacteroidales bacterium | reverse complement strand
GCAGGGTGAGCAGCTGACCCAGATTATCCCAACGGGTGAAGTTCAGCTTCTGCGACTCGTCCAACACCTGTCCCAAGCTATCCACAAAGGCGCAAAGACTTTCGGCAGTAAAAGCTCCGCTCTCGCGCATCCCTGCCCAAATATTGCTGAGCATTTCATTGGCGTTTGGATCGGAAAGGATGCGGCTCACAAAGTCCCGAATGCCCGTAACGGCAGATCCATAGTTGTAAAGCCAGTAGGGTTTCCCATTGGCCGGATAGGAACGCTGGTCATTGTCCATACTTAGATCAAAGTCCCATACAGGTCCGAAATGGAACAAGTCATCATCACGGTCCTTATATACATAAAGGCTCCACATAGCATCATGGTTGCCGGCAAATTCTCCCACCAGGAAAAAACGCAGGAAGCTTTCCAGATCCAGCTTGCTACGATAGCCCTTATCAGGATGCGTATAACTGGAAGACCACAGAAGGGACTCCATCTCGTTGAATGCATTGCGGATGTACGAGAACTGTTCCGAAGTGATATCCTTATCATCGGGATATTTCACATCCACGGTAATCCCACCTATGTTACTGCTGAAGTGATACTGCTCACCGCCCGGACCGGTAATCTCAAGCAGGTAGCCGCCAGTAATGCTGTATTCCTCGTTATCCTCCGGTAGCATCTCGGCAACGTCTACACGATTGGGGTCTACGGTTACCTGGTCGGCAAGCTGATAGTTTCCCTTAAACTCCCCGTTCACAATAACATCCACGTTCTGAATCCAAGGCGTATATCTGAGACCCAGCCTGCGACTCATCTCGAAAGCTATGTTATTGCGCATCAGGCTCTTCTCGCGCCAGTTGGGCATCAGTACCCACTTCTTGCTCTTGGCAGGACTCTGCAAAGGAGAATCCTTGAGCATGTGATGGCTCTTGCCATCGTTGAACTTGATGCGATAAGGACGTTTCTTGAAGAGCTCGTAGCGAGAGCCGTTGCCGCGCTCTCTGGCCAGCACTGGATATTCCTGCAGACGCGTTCCTCCATCATATATTAGGCACATCTCGGATTCCAGTTCGTGCACCTTGTCGTAAGGTTCTATACCCGAGTAGGTATGATAAGAGAGTGTAGGCAGATTGCTTATCTGATAAAAGTGGGTATCGTTGCCTACGCCCTCCTGACCGATAAATGCGACCTCTACCACATCGCTCTGACTATCAGCCGGAGCACACCAGCGAACATAGCGGAAACCACGGGTTACACTCACATCCGCATAAGACATTATGCCGGGAGTTCCTTTTTCCGTAATCATGTATAGCGGGATAGCATCAATAAAATCAGGTCGGTTGGAACCCTCGAAGAGTCCCAAGACCACACTTTCATCTTCCACAAAAGCGTCACGAAGGTTCCATCCCACACGTGTAATAACATGGGGAGTACCCAGGTCCAGTCCTGTCCACCTGTCTGTTCCGATAACTGTTCCTGTTAACTGGCCCAACGAATAATCCGGCTTCTCTGCGTGCAGGCAAAGCACAGAGCATATAAGGCACAGAACAGTTATGATAGTTTGCTTCATAGTTTCTCTTTCAGTATGTCTTTTCATCAATATCAACTGCAAAATTACAGTTTTTTGATGATACAAACAAGAAAATGAAGCCAAATTCTTCCCTTCTGTCCCTTACCCTGTACTTGCATGATGGTGTCATGCCGTATCTCCAGGCTATTGCCTCTTTCCTCTTGACTCTCGACTCTTGCCTCCAGGCTATCAGTTGTTGCCATATTGGCATGAAGCGAGAAACCAGCAAGGAAACCTATCAGGCTCGCAGCAACAGCAACGGATTTACCGTTTAACCATTTACTATTTACCATTTGCCGTCCTTGCCAAGGCTCAACATGCATTTGGCCATCTACCTTCTGGCGTCCCCGACGGGCCGACTGGATAATATCTTCGTCACTTATTCTCATATTATTTAACTTTTTAACATTTTAACATTTTAACATTTTAACCTTATAACCTTTTAACCTTATAACCTTTTAACCTTTCCCTAATGATGTTCATTGTTTTGTGCAGACGGGACTTAACCGTTCCGGCTGGAATACCTACTATTTCAGCTACTTGTGGAATGGTCAGTTCCTCCTGATAATGCAGGGAAAAGATCTGGTGCAGCGGCGCAGGCAGTTCCGCGAGCACTTGCTCCAGCGCTTTATCCAGCGTAGCAGCATCCATTTCCACTTCTATCTGCTGGTCCGATATGGGTTCGGCATCCAGGTTTGCCAGCAACTCTGCTTCGTAGGCATTACTGCGATAGTGGTTCTTGCAGATGTTGTAGGCAATGGTGAAAATCCACGTGCTGACGTTGCTGCCCTCCTTATAACGGCTACGGGCCTCATAGGCACGCAGGAAGACATCGTGCGTAGCATCGGCAGCCAGTTCCTCATCGCCACCTAATTGCATAAAGAAGAAGCCCTTCAACCTACGGGCGTAGCGGCGATACAACTCCTCGAAAGCTGTATCGCTGCCTGCCGCAGCCCTCGCCATCAACTGCTCATCGGTCTGGTGGCGCAGGGGTTTAAGATGGAAGATGCTCATTCTATCGGCTCTGTTTTAATGAGTACTCGGGTATTTTCTTTCTTCTTCAGATGCTCCTCAAACTTTCGTTTCCACGTCTCCTCATCATCGTTCGGGTCTCTTTTGAAAGAAACTTTTTCTACGAACTCGTAGTGAGGACCACCATCGGTTTTATACTCCACAGAATAGTTATCATATCCGTGATATTGTATTCTTTTGAGGATGCTGGTGAAAATGCGGTTCAGCTTTGCATATTGTTCACGATTATGTTTCTTGTAATACGGCATCAGGTCGTTGAGCAGTAACGCATAATTGAATGCCAGCCCCCTGGGTAAAGCCTTATACTCTTCCACGTTCTCCAATTCCGGCTGAAACGGAATAGCCAGGTACTCCATTTGGTAACGTTTCTCCACGTTGCGACGCTTTACAGCCATATTGTCGTAGGGCTTTTTGGAGTAGCGCATGGTCAGTCCTTCATTGTAGAGGCAGGCTTTCAGGTCATCAAACTCACCTTCGTATTTAAATATGTTTTGCACATCAGAGGCTGGCAGATAAATGGGCCGCTTACAATTTTCAAGAACATAGCGTATGATGCGTGCAATGATCTTGAAATACTCTTTTGGTGATGAACTCAACTGATTATATAATTCTTCGCAGAAAGGAACACCAATTCGCTCAAATTCCGTCTTTGTAAAGGTTCCACCCCCATTCACATCACAGATTATCTTGTCCTTGTGCACACCCAAGACAAGCTGTAGTATAAGCTTTCCTATCATGTTGACATCGCTACGGCACAGATAGACACCGCCTTTCTCCATACCTTGCAACTCGTTATAGTGGTATTGCAAACATTCTGCGGGGTATTGTCCGCTCTTGTAATATTGGGTAAGCAGTTTGGTAAGCTTCAACGTATCGTTTTCGGATAACAGATGCCTTGTCCAATCTTCATAATCGCGGGCAGAAGCATCCAATGGCATCACGGCAATGGCAGAATCGGCATATTCCCTGTGTTTTGCCCATCGATACCTGTATGCGTATTTGTAATAGGTATAAGTGCCAGGGATTGCCTGAGCCATACGATTAAACACGTTATTTTCTTTGGAGCGCCGAAGAGCCGCTTCCCTGTTTTTCCAGTCTGTTTTAGTAAACATTCGGTCATCCACTTCTTTTAGGGTGCGCCAAGCCTTTTCATCCTTCGGGTGTTCTGCCACATAGTTATTCCAATAGTTGTACGTACTGTCTAACTTCAGCGAATCCAACCTTTGGTAAGGGCCTGCCCCTGCTGCCCCCATCAGTATCAGGAAGAGCGCCAGCATAGTCAAAACTGTTCTTTTCATATTGTTCTCGTTTTTTTGTTTCTTTGCCTCTCGTCCCCAAGTTCCCCTCGCCTCGGAGCGACTGGGGTTTTAGAGGAGCCACTGAATGTGGCTCCGGCCCCACAAAGGGGAGCGAATCACCATTCGCGACGGGGTTCAGGGTTAGGGGTGAGGCTGCTTTTTGTTTTGACTGCATACACACAAGTCGGCAAATCGTTCAAGAAAAAAGCTGTTTTTCTCTATTTTTTCTTTCCCAGCAGGTAAAGTTTGCCACTCTTACGGCCCTGGCTGATAATGCCTGATTCAGGGTCGGAGGCAATCTTACGCAGCTCGCGGGAAGCTGTT
>CADAWW010000260.1 GCA_902791675.1 uncultured Bacteroidales bacterium | reverse complement strand
CATCCGAACTGACCGGGAGCGATGCCTTGTATGGGCTCGTCGGAATGGATGTGGTATCCTTCTTCGTCTAACGTGATGAAGCCTGGCAGGAAATGGTCTACATGTCGGATTTTAAATTGAATGGGTATTCCTTCGGAAAGTGAAGAATGAAGAGTGAAGAGTGAAGAATCCTTCATCTCATTTTCCCAGGGATTGCGGGTGATGAAGTGCATGTCGGCCAGGCGGAAATCGTGTCCGTACTGCAACTGGGTGTCCCATCCGTGAGCCACGAAGATGATGTTCTTCTTCTTGATGTTCTTCTTGACTACGAACCAAGGGCCGCCACCTAAGCCTAAGCCTTTGCGCTGACCGATGGTGTGGAACCAGAAGCCGCGATGGTGACCAACAACCTTGCCTGTCTCGATGTCTATCACCTTTCCTTCCTGTTCGCCCATAAACTTGCGCAGGAAATCGTTGTAGTTTATCTTGCCCAAGAAGCAGATTCCCTGACTGTCTTTTCTGCGTGCGCTGGGCAACTTGGCATCCAAGGCTATCTGGCGGACTTCCTCTTTCATCAGGTGTCCAATGGGAAAGATGGTGTGACGCAACTGCTCGTAAGAAAGCTGAGCCAGGAAATCGGTCTGATCCTTTACGGGGTCTTTGGCTGTTCCCAACCACATCAGGCCGTCCTTCTCGACGTTAGTGGCGTAATGCCCGGTAGCAATATAGTCGTACTGATGACCTATGCGTTCTTCAAAGGCCCCGAACTTAATCAGTCGGTTGCACATGACATCAGGATTGGGTGTCAGACCTTTCTTTACACGTTCTATGGCATAGCCTACTACCTGTTCCCAGTATTCCTTCTGCAGATCGGTAACCTCCAGCTTCAGCCCATACTTCTGGGCGGTAGCTTGCGAGAGTTCAATATCCTCTTCGGCCGAGCATGAGGAATCTTCTCCCTCCATACCGATTTTGATATAGTGAAGGTCGGGCTTCAAGCCTGCTTCGCAGAGTTGGTGAACCACTACGGCGCTATCCACACCTCCGGATATCAGTACGGCAACGGAGCCTTTTATTTCTTGAAGCTCCATGTCTGAAGGCCGTTGAAGGTGTTAATGCTCAGGGTGATGACGTCTCCCTCCTGGATGCCCTTGATACTGTCAACAGGCAGGCTGGCATAGGTGAGTTGGGTATATGAGAGCGGGTCGGCATTCTGGTCGTGGTGCAGACTTACCCATGCGTGTCCGCCCTTTATGCTGTCTGTGATGAATCCCCAGTACTGTGTCCCGCCTTGTGTGAGTGGACTCAGATACATATTAATATACTTACCTGCTCGCCAGGCACTTTTCACACCCGTTGGGTCGGTCTTGGCAATAACTGTGCTATCCCGAAGGTAATAAGCGCTCTGAGCCTGATAGATGGTGGCGTTTTCGCCAGATGAGACATAGCCGCAGAGAATACGGTATATGACGTTTGCTTTTAGTCCGCCTTTTCCGTTTACCACCTTGTAGGTAGCACCTGCATCGGTAGTAAACTTCTCCATTACTCCTTGTCCGTCTGTGTACAAGTCTGCCATTTCCGTAATGATGCTGGGATAGGTCTCGTCCTCGTTATTACTACAGGATGAGACGAAAACTGTCAGGCAGATGAGGCCCAATGTTAGTAGCGGGAGATGTTTCATGATTGCAGGGCTTTTTGTTTGTTGAAGACTGGGTTGGCATACATAGTAAGCAAACGTTCACGTAGGAAGGCCTCGTCTTTATTCTCGATTTCAATCTTATCCAGACGCTGTTGCAGGTAATTCAAGAACTTCTTCTTCTGCTCCTGCGTGTAATGCTGAGCAAACTCTGTGGTGCCGTGTAGCATGTTGATGCACGGAGCAGCTTCATAATGGATGCCTCCCTTGAAGCCCCAGATACCCTCGCGCATATTCTTCTCGTCATCGGCCTTGCTCTTTTTGTAGGCGGGGTTATCGCGTTTCAGCTGGAACTCTGTAGCCTTCAGGTAGTCGCAGGGGTCGTATTCATAGCTGATGGTAAGGGGCACAATGTTCAGGTCGCGCAGTTGCTCCACGGGATTCTCGTCTTCCGAGCCCATGGCCAGCATCTTCAGTACGCTCTCCTGGGTGGTATCGCTGCTGTCCTTGGCACGTCCCTCGCGTTGGGCTATCCAGATATTCTCGTGTTTTTCGGTCACCGCATAATGTATATACTGACTCATCAGCATACTGCTCTTCAGCAAATCCTTGGCTCCCAAGCCTCTGCGAACCGTAAAGGCTTTGTTCAACTTTACTACTTTCTCTATCCAAGGATAGATAAGCAGGTTATCGCCAATGGCAATCTCGCACGTGGTGGGAAACTTATGTATGTGAAGCAGATAATCCAGAATGGCGCTATCCAAGACAATGTCTCGATGATTACTCTCGAAGGTGGCACCATTGCTGCATTTGCGAAGAATATACTTGACAATGGGTTTCATGAAGCGCAGCTGAAAGTCCAACGTGCTGTGTACACCTATGAAAGCCAGTCGGATTACACCGTTCCTAAGCCACTTGGGCAGCCAAGGGAGCAATGTCTTCAACTGGGCGTTCATCAGCCTGTCGTGGAGTAGTTCGTTTACTACGCCGGGAATCTCGTCGTCGTTATACGGACGTATCGCATCGAAATCACTTGTCATCATTTATAAATTCAAATTTATAAATTCAAAATTCAAAATTGCCAAAGTTGAAAATCTAAAACTAGTTCTCAATTATATCAGTGAGTACATCTTTGATGTCCAAACCGGCAGCTCGAACCTGTTGGGGGATGAAGCTGGTAGCAGTCATGCCAGGAGTGGTGTTGATCTCCAACATGTTTATCTTGTCGCCAGCGGTGATGATGTAATCTATACGGATGATGCCGTGGCAGCCGAGAATATCGTAGATGAGTGAGGTAAGCTTCTGCACTCTTTCTGTCAGATGCTGACTGATGCGGGCAGGAGTTATTTCGTCGCTTTCGTTGTTGTACTTAGCAGCATAATCGAAAAACTCGTTCTTGGAAACAACCTCTGTGATAGGGAATACCACACTGTTCTTCTTGGTCTTGTAGCAACCACAGGTAAGTTCCATTCCGTCCATGAAGGCCTCGACCATTACATCCTCGCCTTCTTTAAGAGCCAGGTCGATGGCAGGGCGCAAGGCTTCTGGTGTCTTAACTTTAGTCGTACCGAACGAAGAGCCGCCACGAGCAGGTTTTACGAAACAAGGCAGACCTATGCGGTCTATGATGTCCTGGTCGCTCACTTCATGGTCGTGCCCAATTTTCACTATCAGACTGTCGGCTACCGATACACCCATGCCACGCATGTAATTGTTCAACACAAACTTATCGTATGTCATGGCCTCGATGAGCACATTACAGGTACTGTAGGGCATTCCTATCAGGTCGAGGTAACCTTGGAAAATGCCATTCTCGCCTGGTGCGCCGTGTATGGTGATGTAGCAATAATCGGGACGGATGCGTTCGCCCTTCTCGTTCAGGAAAGAAAAATCGTTTTTGTCAACAGGGGTGCGCTTCTCGTCTTCACCAACGAGCGCCTCCCATTTTCCTGTTGTCCAGGAACGATGCTATTCCTGCAGCGCTGCGCATACTTACATCATGCTCGGAGGAATCACCTCCGCAAACAATCGCAACAACTTTTTTTAATTCACAATTCATAATTTGTAATACATAATTGACTAAAGTCTAAAGCCTAGAGTCTAAAGTCTTTTCCTCCATTTATCTAATAGGGCTGTCATATCTTCGGGCAGCTCCGAATCGAAAAACATTTCTTTCCCTGTTGTAGGATGAACAAATCCCAATGTCTTGGCATGCAGCGCCTGACGGGGGCAGATGGTCATGCAGTTATGAATAAAAGCCTTGTACGAGGCTGTGAGTTCTCCGCGAAGAATCTGGTCGCCTCCGTATCGCTCGTCGGCAAAGAGCGGATGGCCCAGGTGCCGCATGTGGGCTCGTATCTGGTGGGTACGGCCTGTCTCCAATCTGCATTCTACCAAGGTTACGGCCCCAAAGCGTTCCAGTACATGATAATGTGTGATGGCAGGCTTGCCAATCTCGCTGTCTGTCGGATAGACGGCCATCTGCAAACGGTCTTTCGGATGTCTGCCAATGTTGCCCTCTATGGTGCCATCGTCCTCCTTGAACGGCCCCCATACCAGCGCATTGTACTGGCGTTTGGTTGTATGGTAGAAGAACTGCTTGCACAGATGTGTCTTGGCTTCGGCAGTCTTGGCTATTACCAGCAGTCCGCTGGTGTCCTTGTCGATACGATGAACCAACCCTACCGTTGGGTCGTTGGGGTCGAAGTCGTGATTATCCCTCATGTGCCATGCCAACGCATTTACCAATGTGCCGCTATAGTTGCCGCAACCTGGGTGCACCACCATTCCGGCAGGTTTGTTGATAACCAGTAACTGATCATCTTCGTAGATTACATTCAGGGGAATATCTTCAGGAATAATTTCCCAGTCGCGTTTGGGGCGATCAAGAACAAGTGTGATGACATCGTAGGGCTTTACCTTGTAGTTACTCTTGACGGGTTTGTCATTTACTCGGATGCAGCCGGCCTCAGCAGCCTTCTGGATGCGGTTGCGGCTGGTATCGCCCATATGGTCCATCAGGAACTTGTCTATGCGCACAGCGTTCTGACCCTTGTCCACCTCTATGCGCCAATGTTCGTGTTCCTCTGTTTCAGCAGATAGGATGTCGTCTTCTTCCTCGTTGATAAGTTCTTCGTCAAACTCCGCCATTATTGTAGTTTACCGTTTACTGTTTACGGTTTACCGTTTATTCTTCATCAGAAGATAATGAGACTTCGTCGTCGCTGAGGTCGTCCCATTCGTCGTCCTCGAAGTCGTCACCAATGCCGTCGCTGTTGTTTCCGACAACCAAAGTGATGGGACAATCAATCTCTACGCGGTCTCCAGCTACGACGTAACGGCCTTTGCATTTTACTGAAAGTACCCAGTCCTTGTCGCCTGGTGCATATTCTATGGTGCCCAACTTGAATCCCAATGATTTCAGGCGGGCTTCTGCTTCGCGTAACGAGCAATTGTCGGCAATATCCGGAATGGGTAGGGTGGGCACATTCCTTGTGTTGATGGTCAGATAAATGTTTCTTCCCGTCTTTACCTTGCTGCCGGCGTCGGGTGTCAGTTCCAATACGGTCCCTGCTGGCAGGTTCCTGTTGTAGGAAGAGTCCGAGATAACCATCACCAAACCTTGCTTTTCCAACTCGTACTCGGCATCGGGCAACAACATTCCTTTAATCTGAGGAACCTCAACGCTTTCGCCGTGATGAGAGTAGTCTTTCATCCAAAACCATAGTACGATTAATAAGACTATACTTACCAAAACCAACATAATAAGGTTCCAGTAAACAATGGGGCTGGTCAACTTTCCGAAAAACTTATTCATGTTTTATTGAACATTGAACATTGAACATTGAATATTGGCTAATGCCGAAGTCTCCTAACTTGTCCAAAGTTACGAAATAAAAACAAGAAAGAAGTAAAGTTGCCCCTACTTCTTTCCTATTTTAAGTAAAAATTGACTTTACTTGCCATGATTCTCGTCAGAAACGGTCAACTTCTTGCGACCTTTAGCACGACGAGAAGCCAAAACGCGACGGCCATTTGCTGTGGCCATTCTCTGACGGAAACCGTGCTTGTTGTTACGGCGACGGTTGTGGGGCTGAAATGTTCTTTTCATATCTTATATTGCTTATTATTTGTTTGTCTATTTCGATTCGGGGTGCAAAATTATGATTTTTTTTCTGATTACGCAAGAATTGGCCCTAAATTTTCATTTTTCAATTTTCAATTTTCAATTTATTTTGTAACTTTGGCTCCGCCGAAGGTACTTTCGTTCGGAAAAGTTCAAATAAATTTGGCTTTTCTCTCACTTATTCGTACCTTTGGCTAACGCCGAAAGTACTTTCGCTCGGATATGAAAAGAAAATCCTGGTTTTCTTTTGCATTTCCCTCGCTTATTCGTACCTTTGCAGCCGAAATAGTATAAAACTGTACAAAATAAAGGTAATTTTATGATTAATTCACAAGACATTAAGAAAGGCGTTTGCATCCGTATGGACGGCAAACTGTACTTCTGTATCGATTTCCTGCATCGCAAGCCCGGTAAGGGAAACACCATTATGAATGTAACCCTGAAGGATGTTGTAAACGGTGGTGTAATTGAGAAACGCTTTAACATCGGCGAGAAGCTGGAAGACGTTCGTGTAGAACGTCGTCCCTATCAGTATCTCTACAAGGATGGTGATGACTTGGTATTCATGAATAACGAGACTTTCGAGCAGATCAACATTCACCCCTCTTTGGTTAACGGTGTTAACTTCCTGAAGGAGAGCGAGAATGTTGAGGTTGTTGTTGATGCAAGTTCTGAAACTGTTTTGTATGCAGACGTTCCTGTAAAGGTTCATCTGCAGGTTACTTGGACAGAGCCTGGTCTGAAGGGTGATACAGCTACTAACACCTTGAAGCCCGCTCGCGTTGAGACTGGTGCCGAGATCCGTGTTCCTCTGTTCATCGAGGAAGGCGAGATCGTAGAGGTTGACAGCCGCGACGGTTCATACTTGGGTCGTGTAAAAGCTTAATACACAGCCTCTCCCCTAACCCCTCTCCGAGAGAGAGGGGAACTTTAAAGGCGAGGTGGCTTAAAATATAGTCCTGGGCTTTTATCCCAGGACTTTTTTATTCATAATGAAACAGTACGCATTGTTTTTTGATATAGACGGAACATTGGTGAGCTTCAAGACACACCAGATTCCTGATTCTACCATACAGGCTCTGACTCTGGCAAAAGAAGCAGGGCATAAGGTGTTTATTGCTACAGGCCGTCCGCCTCTCATCATCACTAACCTTGGTGCCATTGAGCATCTGATAGACGGCTACATAACTATTAACGGCGCCTTGTGTTTTGTGGGCGATAAGGTGGTAAGGTGTAAGGAGATTGCGAATGAAACGGCCCGTTTTGTGATGAAGGATGCTTTAGAGAAGAACTACGGACTGATTATGGTGGGCGAGAAAGATGTGGCTGTGCATGATCCGTTGGGCCAAGTGGACAGAATCTTCCGTCAGGAGATTTGTGTGGAGAACCTGAATCAGGCCCGTCCTTTTGATGAAGTGCTCCAGCAACGTGTCTTCCAGCTGACGCCTTTCTTCGATGAGGATTACGAGAAGGAAATGATGGCTCGCCTCACTGACTGTACCGTTGGCCGATGGCATCCTGCCTTTACTGATATAACAGCTAAGGGAGCTGATAAGGGCGAAGGTCTTCTGGCTATGTCACAGCATCTGGGACTCAACCCTCGGCACACAATAGCTTTTGGCGACGGGGGTAATGATTCTTCCATGATTCGAACAGCAGGCATAGGCGTAGCGATGGGTAATGCCCTCGAGTCTCTGAAACAAGAGGCCGATTACGTTACCACATCCGTTGATGATGACGGAATCTGGAATGCCTTACGCCATTATGGGCTGATATGAAAAAAGGTTTTGCCGTTTGACAAAACCTTTTTTCTTTTTCGTAAGCTATTCTTCTAACAGCTTGAAGCGTTTGGCCGGCCAGCCGAAGTCCTGATACATCGTGGCTGTAAGGTTGTGCTCCGTTGCATAATCTGTTAGTTGGTCGATGATGGTTTGCTCGCGCCAACCGTCGCTGCTGCTTTGTTTCTGGAAGGCTTCGTACTTGTCGCCAAAAATCTTCTTGGCACTTGACAGGTTCTCTGAGCCGTCTGCCACTTGGTCGAAGGCTGTTACCTTGAATCCCTTATCCGTCTTTCGGATGTGCATCAGGCCTGGA
>CADAWW010000259.1 GCA_902791675.1 uncultured Bacteroidales bacterium | reverse complement strand
AAAGTAGGTCTGCAAACCACAAATATATAGCACAGGAGGTCCAAATAATGGACATAAATAGTTTAGCGCATACAAAATGGGAATGTAAATACCATATTGGTGCGACCTGACGGTCGTCATCTGAAGTGCGCACTATGCGCTGTCGTATCCATTCACGACATCCCTACCACGAAATGCCAAGTAAGCGATGAACGGTGTGAAGCAGTGGGACAACGAGGGTAAGTGGTAGCCACATCCACCCAACCGCCAGGGACTATGCACATGGCTAATGTAATGTGAACCATCACAAGGATCGTAATACTTTAAGCGGTGAAAGTGGATGATACACCGTGACCAAAATGGTGAGAAGGCAGGGACACAGCGGTTTCGATGTGCGCTGTGCCGAATGGACATATAGCACTTCCGGTCTAAAGATGGGGCCTAAATGCATGTAACGATTCAGATGACGGAACTGGGGAACCCTCATGCGCCCCCAACACGGTTGGGTAGGTCAATCGTAAGAAAGACACAATGCGCAGGAGGAGAGGATGCCAGAAAAAGCGAAGGCTGTTGTGTAATGCAACAGATAGAGATTCAAGATTTGTCTCGTTCGAAAGAAAGCTGACGTCTGGCGCGTGTCTAATCACAAGAAAGAACTGGAACTTATGAATGCACAAGGTTCAACGGCGCGCAATGCGAGGACAATGCAGACGAAGAGAAAGGTCAGCTGGAAGGAAATCGACTGGACAGCTGCCGAATCTTACGTTAATAGGCTACAAGTCAGGATTGTGAAGGCTGTTCAAGCAGGCAAATGGAGACTGGTAAAAAGACTTCAGACGCTTTTATGCAACTCATTCTATGCTAAGGCACTGGCTGTCAAGCGAGTGACTACGAACAAAGGGAAAAAGACTCCGGGGGTTGATGGGGGTGTTTGGAAAACACCTCAGGAAAAAATGGAGGCTGTCTACGATTTAAACACACTGACTTATCATGCTCTGCCGTTGAGAAGGGTCTATATTGAAAAGTATGGTAAGAAGGAGAAGCGTCCCCTCGGGATACCAACGATGCACGACAGGGCGATGCAAGGATTACAACTTCTGGCATTGGATCCAGTCGAAGAAGCAACAGCGGACAAGAATTCATTCGGATTTCGTAGGGGAAGAAGCGCACAAGATGCAATGGAATATATCTTTAAACTTCTTTCACGGAAGACATCTCCTCAATGGATCCTAGAAGGCGATATCAAAGGATGCTTTGACAACATCAGTCATGAATGGATGTTGAACAATATCACTGCGGACAAAAGAATTATGAGGCAGTTCCTGAAATGTGGGTATATTGATAAGAAAAGGCTGTTCCCTACAGAGGAAGGAAGCCCGCAGGGAGGGCTTGTCAGTCCGACATATGCCAATCTTACTTTAGATGGACTTGAAGTCCTATTACAGAAAGAATACAGCACCAGTAGTACCGGTCATTACAATGCTAATTACAACAAGCACAAAGTCCATCTGTGTAGATATGCTGACGATTTTATAATAACATCCGATAGTGAAGAAGTGTTAACGGAAGTCAGATCACTTGTTGAATCGTTCATGGAAGCAAGAGGTCTTAAACTCTCTAATGAGAAGACGGTCATTACAAACATCAACGTAGGATTCGACTTCCTCGGATGGAATTTCAGAAAGTTCAAAGGAAAGCTCTTAGTTCAGCCATCTGTTAAATCCAAGAAGAAGGTTACGCAAAAACTTAGCCAGATAATAAAAACTTATCGCCAGGCTGAACAGGATTTGCTGATACACAAACTTAATGAAGTTACCAAAGGATGGGCAGAGTACCATCATTGTGTCTGCGCAAAGAGCACATTCGCACTGATTGACCACAGAATGTGGGAAATGCTCTGGAAATGGGCAAAGAGAAGACATCCTAGAAAACCGCATAAATGGATCAAACGGAGGTACTGGCATTCCAAAGCTAACAGGCAATGGATTTTCAGGACAGATAAGCAGGTGCTGTTTCAGATGAGTGATATGCCCATTGTTAGAATTTCCTCACTTGACAGAACCAAAAACCCATATATCGACCCGGAATATTTCTCGAGACGTAGATATAAACATAAGGAGTTGCGAAAGAGGATATATGCCAGAAGTGCAGCTGCGTGTGGTCGATACTACGCGTTATAGATGCGTGAGCGGTTTTTGCACCAAAGTATCGTCGGCTGGTGATATATAAGCAAATAAAGGCTGATGTAGGAGAAATACTGGGCGGATTATGTAGAAGAAAGGGTATAGAAATAATAGAAGCAGAATGCTGCCCGGATCATATTCACATGTTGGTCAGAATACCACCGAAATATTCCGTATCAGAAATAGTGGGATATCTAAAAGGAAAAAGTTCGCTAATGATATTCGAACGACATGCCAACCTGAAGTATAAGTATGGAAACCGCCATTTCTGGTGTAGAGGATATTATGTTGATACGGTGGGGAAGAATACTGCTGCAATAAAGGAATATATCCGAAATCAATTGAAAGAAGATGTCCAGTATGACCAGATGAGTTTATTTGAGTATATTGACCCGTTCACGGGTGAGCCGGTGAGGAAAAACAAGAAATAACCGCTTAAGCGGAAGTTGGAAATCAAAGCAAACCAGCAAGCCCCGAGGGGGCTGAGCCGGAAGAGGGGAGCACTGAAAAAGCCCCCGTGAGGGGGCCGCTGTGAATGTGGTGCAGCTGGCGGACCGTCAGTGCGCCCTCAGGCGCAAGCAGGTACCAGCCCCTTATAGGGGCAGAACAAGCCACCAGCTTAGCTGGTGGTCTTGACTTGGAGGAAATTGCGGCTGGAAGCTGGATCTTCAGTAAATAAATGGGGCTGTCACAGATTTGTGGCAGCTTTTTTAAAAGGTGCTTCGCACTTTGCGCGGCGCGGCAAGAACGCCGAGCCGGAACACTCTGTTCACCAGATTAAACACAGG
>CADAWW010000258.1 GCA_902791675.1 uncultured Bacteroidales bacterium | reverse complement strand
GTATAAGGCAAGTGCAGCTTGTTGATGAGCACATCGTACCCTTCCTGGTCGGTATAGAGAGCGACCTCGTCATAGTGCTCTCTCAAGCTCAGGCAACTCAGTGCCCAAGACATCAGGTTATATTCAGGATGTGTCCACCCGAAGGAATACTTCAGGGGGTCTCTCCCTGCCGTCCAGAAAGTTTGTACTATGCGCATAATCTTATTCTTTTTAAGTCAATTTTTCTCAAATTCACCGTAATAAACGGTATTGTTGTCTAAGGTGTAGTAAATGGTGTAAGAACCATCGGCGAAGCTGGTGACATTGGTTGTGAACTGAGAGTTGCTTGATACATTCTCAACCGTAGTAAGAACAGTTTCGCCATCCTCATCCTTAATGATTACAGAGATAGTGCCAGAATAAGTGCTCGACTCCGTGGTGATAATACCATCTTCCATACTGGCAGAAATAGGTACACCTGAGCGAGGGCCGTTTTCTGTACCATCATTCTTAATGATTAAAACGATGTTCTCTGCATAAATTACAGAGGTTGAGACGAATGCCATCATGGCAATAATAAATGATAAAATCTTTCTCATAACTTTAATTTTGTATTTTATTCGGTTCAAAATTACACTGTTTCAAAACAAATGAGAAGGATTTTAGGTAAGTTTTTGAAAATGCGCAACTATCAGACTATCAGGACGTTGTGCATTTCTTGAAAATTTTTAGGTAAGTTTTGGCGCGTTTTCCTCAGAAATTAAGTATAAATTGACGCAAAGAAAGGTTCTTATCTGTCAAGTTAATCATAGATTTTGCTTCATATAGTTTCTGCTTCATAGACGACTCGCTGATATGATAAATATTAGCCAACTGAAGATTTGAGAAATTGAGTCGTATAAGCATAAGCAACTGATAGTCCTTCCGGCTGAGGTTAGGATATGCTGCCATTATTCTCTCTACAAAGAGATTGTCTGCTCCGTTAAGAAATGAGATAATTTCCTTCCAATCTTTGGGGCTGATGCCTGCACCATCCTCTCCGTGACGTACTTTTTTTACTGTTTCCGGGAATGCCTCTTTTGACATCAGATATTTCTTCATTATACTCAGACACCTGTCTTTATACTCTATCTCTCTTTCGTGTTGTTCACGTTCAAACCTTTCTTCTAAAAGATGACGTTCACGTTCGGCCTTCAATCTTTGTCTGTTTCTATACCTTATACTATAATAAATAGCAATGCTGATTATCACTCCAACGACGATAAACATAGCAACATACCAGTTTATGATCTTCCTTCTAGCCTTATCCTTTTCCTCTTGTAATTTATCTGCCTCTAATTGTATAATATCGTTATAGTAAGCAGACTTTATTCCTAATGACTGTGAATAGATACCATCCATACAGTCAAAGGCTGAATCTATATATAATATAGATAAGGAATCATTACGCTCTTTTGCTGCCAAAACAGAAAGAGTCCTGAAGGCCATATACTTGTGTTCATTATTTCCAACCTTAATAATAACTGTATTTAAATCTATTGATTGAGCTGTAGAATCTACATCGGCATAACAGTTTGCCAATCTGGAAACAAGACTTATGCTCTTGTTTGGTGACATTCGCCATGCTTCCTTTGCACACAATAGGGCTTGCTGGTAGTCCTTCTGTTTGGTATATACCAATGATTTGTTCTGGATTACACCTGCTATTATGTTACTGTCTTTTTGTATTTGGGCCTTTTGGAGAGCCATATCCAAGTAATACAAGGCAGAATCCTCCATATTACACAGAAGAAAGACTGTGCCTATATCCTGCAACAGGAATATCTGGTTGTTGGTATTAGTCGAGCATTTCTTCATATAAACGTCCAATGCCTCCTTACTATATTTTAGTCCTAACGTCGCATTGCTATATCTTATTTCCCGGCTCAGTCTGTCGAGTGCCAGATATTGCGTATAATATTCCTTGCGTTCTTCTGCATAGCGGATTGCCGTTCGCAGACAGTCTTCTGCCTGTTTGGTACTATCCACCAAAGTATAATACTTCCCCATATAATACTGGCTACGGGCATAGAGGGAATCATCCGGGTGCTGTCTATAGTACTCATGGGCGATGCGGAGCAGGGAATCGCTGGTGACATCCAGTCCGCTCTTGTCCTGTGCTATGGAATAGATAAGGGCATAGCGGGCAAGGGTCTCGCCACGGAGTGAACGACGGTTGATGGTTTGCAACACGCGCAACGCGCTGTCGGGCTGCTCCTGCATCAGCATTTCTGCCTGACGGATGGTTTCCAACTTGCGGCTGTCTGTGCAAGCACTAAGGACAAGGATAACCAGCAGGAAAAAAGACGTTTTAACGGTATTA
>CADAWW010000257.1 GCA_902791675.1 uncultured Bacteroidales bacterium | reverse complement strand
ACTAATTTCAACGATGTCAAAGATCAATTTGGTCCCCTCATTCCGGGGCTATTTGATTAATATTTAAACTTGTCCCATTTTAACGGGACACTAATGAACAAAAATATTAGAAAACGATTACTTATACAGCCAATTTAACACTTTTCTTGGGGATAATTGTTACACAAAGAACCATGTAGATGACTTCGGATACCATAACTTCGTAGCTTGAACGAATGTCTATGCCATAATTTTGAGGATTTTGAATAGTTTCTTATTACGATATTCGGAGTTCCGTTCTGCTCATAGATGCGAGCTCTATTATACTCCCCATAGAGCACATCAAAAAAGTTGTCCTCTTCATTTTTACCCTTGCAATCAGAGTTACTGAGCATAAAACGGAAACCAGCCTCGTTGATACGGTCGCAGTATTTCTTCAGGCGAATCTGCGCATCGTCGTTGAAGGCCTCTTTTGCATAGTCGTTGAAGCTGGATGTATCGCTGAGAGGGCGATATGGCGGGTCGAAATAGAAGAGCGTATTGCCCTGAGCATAATCGAAGGTAGCTTCAAAATCTGCTGTCAGAATCTCCACGTGTTGAAGTAGTTCGCTATCCTTGCGGATGGTCGCAGGGTCACAAATCTGCGGATTGGTATATTTGCCAAACGGAACATTGAATAGGCCTTTCTTGTTTACGCGATAAAGACCATTGAAGCAGGTGCGATTGAGAAAGAAAAACTTGGTCGTATTCTCCAACGGGTCAAGATTCTTCTCGTTGTAGCGGTCACGAACTGCGAGGAAAAAGTCCTTGCGACCTTCTTCTGCTTCAAGTGCGTTATAGGCACTCTGAATTTCCATCAGGGATGTAATCAACTGCTCTGGCATATCCCTAACCGTGCGATAACAGGTGGTCAAATCAGGGTTCACATCGTTGATGACAGCATGACGGATATTAGGATATTGCTGCAACATATAGAAGAGCATTGCTCCACCTCCCACAAAAGGCTCAATGTATGTCACATCATCCCAATTCTCAAAATCTTCGGGTAACTGTGCGTCCAGTTGCTCAATGAGTTGGCCCTTGCCACCAACCCACTTGATAAAAGGTTTTGCTTTTGAATTTGCTTTCATTCTGTTTTGATTTAGTCAGCTGGTGTTATCCAGTTGTTCGTTTTCAAATCGCAAAATTAGTACAAATACTAGAGAAATCCTTCAATAGATCAAAACTTAACAAAAATGATCAAAATAGATCAAATGTCTTTTCGACGTGCAAAAAATGCACCTTAAAGAAATTCGTCCTTTTGGGTAGCGGTAAGTGGCTTTTGGGTAGCCTCTTCTTCCTTTTGGGTAGCGGAAATTAACTCTTCGTTGGCCTTTTGGGTAGAAATTCGTCCTTTTGGGTAGTGCGACATTTTTAGCAAGTTCATACAAAAAAAACCGCACGTCTCACGACGGGCGAGGGTTGCACAAATTTTAAACTATTTTATTTAATGAAACATTCAGTTTCCTGCTCCGCTGAGCAACGAGACTGTGAACATCCTCTGAAACGAGGGTGCTTTTATTTCTTCAATGAACTTATTTTTTTGCCTAAATCTAGAAACATTTCGTAAAAACTATCGTCCATAACAAAGTCACGGCCTCCTTTAAAACGCGTTAGATTAACTTCCAACACTTCTTCACCTGTTGACCTTTGCGTCACAATTACTTTTCCAAAAAAAGTATGCTTATGACCTGGAACAACGCTCATAACGCTAAAGAAATAATCGATTTTACTCACAACAACCTTAATTTCATAGTCTGCTGAGGAATCATCAACAATCTTTAACCCTTTGCTATTTTCATTAAAAGCCTCTTGGAATTTTTGGGGAGCTCTTGTCGTGTAATTCTCATAATCAACCGCTGAGAGTTCGTCTTTCATAAGGCCCTTCTCCATCCAATAGGCGTTACTCCAATCAAAAACTAAATTCGCTGTTGCTTTTTCTCTCATGACTTTGGCCGTACCCTTAACAACTTCAATAACGTGACCATCTTTCTTGTCTTTCGCTGAAGCATAAGAATCAACGCCAAACACAAACACACATGCAATAATTGCAAATAAAACTCTTTTCATAATCCTTATTGTTTTAGATGGCAGAGGGACTGGTGAGTGACATTAACGATGTAATTATAGTTTTTCGCCGCAGTGAGAGCAGTAACGGTCGTTGTCGCGCACCTCGTCACCGCATCGTGGACAACGGCCGTCCTTCGGCTTTTCTTTCGACTCGTCTATGATGTTGGCTGTGACAATGCCGGTAGGAACGGCAATGATGGTGTAGCCAAGGAGCATGATGAATGCCGACAGCAAGCGTCCTATGGGGGTTACAGGT
>CADAWW010000256.1 GCA_902791675.1 uncultured Bacteroidales bacterium | reverse complement strand
GCTTGTTTCCCCTCTCCTCGGAGAGGGGATGGGGGTGAGGCTGATTGCTTTGGCCTCAGCTTCTATGGCATTCTTTGTCAGGTTGATGAAAACCTGACGCAGAAGGTTTTCGTCAGCCTGCAGGACAAAATCGTCAGGAATGTCTATATTCCATTGTAAATCCGGGTAGAGCGTAGCTATCTGTTTGCAGAACGCTAACATATTTACATCAGCTATCACAGGTTCTTGCAGTTGTGTGAGTTTGCGATAGCTCTCCACAAAGGCAGCTAATCCCGCGCTGGTATCGTTAATGGCACGTATGCCTTCCTCGTAAGGAGAGTCTTTGATACCGGGATTCTTCAGGTATGCCTGACTGATACTCTGAATAGGAGCGGTGGCGTTCATAATTTCGTGCGTCAGCACTCGTGTCAGTTTCTGCCACGATTCTACTTCACTATGCGCTACCAGTTTCTGTATCTCTTGCCCCATGTCGTTGAGTGCTTCCTGCAGAGCTTTTTCGCCGAAGAACAGCCCCCGTGTAGGTAGTCGGAACGAGAAATCCTATAGCCAGGACAGCAAGAAAGATTATAATAATGGCGGCAGCAAATTCTTCACTTTTCATTTTTAAAGCGGTTAGTGCTTAGCGGTTAGCGTTCCCGTTATTGTTAATTGTTAATTATTAATTGTTAATTGGTTAGCGGTCAGGGGTGAGGCTTTTACCTTATTATATAATGTCTGTCGGCTGATACCCAGCAGGTCGGCAGCCCGTTTCATGTTTCCGTCGCATTTGTTCAGCACCTTGCGCACATGTTCGCTTTCCAACTGGTCTAAGGGGACTATCTCGCCTGCCTTGTCAATGGCATCCTTCAGCACACGGATAAGCTCGTCGTTATCCCAGGGCTTGGTCACAAAGTCGGCAGCGCCGTTCTTTAACGCGCGTACCGCTAATTTAACATCGGCGTATGCTGTGATGAGAACGATGGGAATATCCGGATACTTGCGATGGATGGCGGAGAGCCACATCATACCCTCCTGGCCTGAGTTCACGCCCAGGCTGAAGTTCATATCCAGCAGGATGGCAGCAGGATTCTCCTGCGCGATGGTCACGAGGGCTTTCTCTGGCGAGTTGAGGGTCACTATGCGTTCAAACGTGCCAGCCAGGCAAATCTTTACAGCTGTGAGGATGGCAGGATTGTCGTCTATGACAAGTACGGTTCCGTATTTCACCTTACATTTACCATTTAATCATTTACAAGTGTCAAAGAATTGGACACAAGTGTGTATAATGTTTGGACATATTGGAGTGAAGAGTGAAGAATGAAGAGTGAAGAATTATTTTTCGTTGTATTTTTGCGTCAGAAAACCAATTAAAAGAATTGTTAGTTATGAATTATGAATTAAAAATGCACAACATCCGGATTGCCTGGCGCAATCTCATGAAGTACAAGGTGCAGAACATCATTGCGGTGCTCTGCCTGGCAGTGGGAATGGTGTTCTTTAGCCTGACCTTTATCCTAACACAGCGGACTTGGCAGTACTTTAAGCGGGTAGGCGGTGATTCGCATCGCGCAAAGGTAGAACTCTTTACCAAGCAGGACAGCCTCGTATTCGTAGAACCTTCCGTTATTCAGCGCGTAGCCAACAGCCATCTGCCCAGTATTGAGTTCATAGACATCCATGACTGGGAAATGTCAACAAGGCAAAACATAATTGACCTTGACGGCAAGACACATCAGGTGAATTTCTATTGGAAATGGATCAGTCCTGAACATCTCAACTACCTTGGACTGAGGTCTGCCATCACAGGTAAGCGCATACCTGTACTGAAACCTGGCGATGTGATTATGTCGAAATGGATGCTGAAAAGCACTTTTGGCCTGGACGTGAATCCTATAGGATATACATTGGAAATAGCCCCAGAATGTAATGGGCGCAAGTACAACACCATCATCGATGTAGTGGATACTGGCGACTGGTTGCTTGCGGAGGAAAATCTCTACGTTGTTACCGATCAGCTGAAAGAATTCGCAGAGGGTGCAAGTACCTATATGAAACAGTTTGATATTATCCTTGCGAAGGGAAAGACCGACAAGGATCTGCAAAAGGATTTGCAGAAAGTGTTGCCCGAATACAAGGTGACAGCTAAATCAGAATATCTCCACATGGATATAAAGGATATCACTATCTTGACTTTCGTCGGTTGCAGTATATTGATTATAGGTTTGTTCGGCTTCCTGAAGACGCAGATTCAGCTATTCCGTCTGCGTCAGCGTGAGATGGGCTTGCGCCAGTGTATGGGAGCACAGCAGGAGCAACTCTTCAGCCTTATGATGTGGGAAGTGGCAATTGTATTCTTTTTTGTCACCCTGATAGTATTGGGGCTGACTAGCCTGTTAGCGGAATATGCTGTTCCTATTATAGAGAATGTTACTGACGGTATCCGTGTGGATATGTCTCATACGTATGCCACAGAGCTGTGGATATGTTTGATAACTTTCCTCGTAACGACAGGCATTGCTGCACTTTCTGTCCGCAGAGTCATCACTATGCCATTGAGCGATGTGGTGGGCAAGAGCCACCGTGTCTCCACCAAAGGCCGTAGCTTGCTCATCGTCTCGCAGATGGTAATATGTCAGCTACTTATCTTCATTTTAGTAAGCTTTTTCTATTTTGGCGACATTATGGGCGATGTGTATGATAGGAAGCCTGCCAATCAAGATGCGCTCCGACGTTGCATCGTTACGAATAACAGCATCTGGAAGCCCGAGTTCAAGGACAGCATACCGTACCTGAAGCATGTGTCCGGCTCTACCCATGTGGCTCAAGCACATTTCCGTCAAGACCTAAAGGAAGGCGATACTCCCTTTTTCCCTCGTGGAGTTCGTGAAGAAAATGATAGTACTCGCTACTGCGTTTATACAGTCGTTCTGACCGACGAGCATATCTTCAGCCTGTTGGACTTAGAACTCTTCCCCTCTGATACGGAAGAGAAGAATAGAAGCATACTTTCTCCCATCTATGCACCATTGGATTGTGCAGACGAACTGCGACAGAAACTTGGATTAAGGAAGGCTCCTACCGAATATCGCATCTTCGAGAAGGACAGGCAGGCAGAAAAGATAGGCTATGTAAGGAGTGAATCTGTTGCCCTTGGATGGAACGAACATATCGAGAACCCTCCTTTCTATCTCTGCGACCAGAAGTATTTCCTGAATAAGGATACAATAGACTTCCGTGTGTGGAAGGACTTCTTGAACGCTTATGAGGGATATAATGTCCAGCACGATATTCTCTTTATTGCTAAGCCTGGAGAGTATAAGAAAGCCGAGCAGGAACTGACAAATCTTTACCAAAAGTTGGGTAAGTACACCATGACAGAAGCGCCTATGGAGAATCTGTATGAGTCTGTCTTCAGCGACCTGCGTATGATTGAACTGATGATTCAAATCATGTTCATAATGGCTATCGTGGCCCTGCTGTGTATTGTGATGACACTCTTCTCCTCTGTCTCGCTGGATACATCGCTGGATACAAGAGGTCGACAGAAGGAAGTCGCTATTCGAAAGACACACGGAGCTGGTATGAAACAAATTCTGTGGCTCTTTGGTAAACAATACGTCTGGCAGCTTATCATTAGTAGCATCATCAGCCTTATCTTCTGCATCAGCTATGCCGTATTGTTTGTTCAGGCGGATTCCGTTCCAGAGTTCATGACGCCTTATCTGTGTGCCCTCATCATCGTTGCCCTAGTCACCCTCCTGACCGTAGGGTACAAGATATACCGAGTTTCAAAATTAGATCCTGCAAAGATAATTAAGAAGGAGTAAAAAAGACCCTCTCTAACTCCCCCTCTAGGGGGAGAACTATTAAATGGTAAATGGTAAATGATTAAATGGTAAATATATCTATGATTACATTATCAAACATTAAAAAAGTATTCCGTACGGAAGAGATTGATACCTGGGCTTTGCGCGAAGTGAGCCTGGAAGTAAAGGACGGCGAGTTTGTTGCCATCATGGGCCCGTCGGGTTGCGGCAAGACTACCTTATTAAATATAATGGGGTTGCTGGACACACCTACCGAGGGAACCTACATGCTGAACGGCAAGGATGTGAGTCAGCTCAGCGAACGTGAACGCACCAACATCCGCAAGGGCACCATAGGATTTGTGTTCCAAAGCTTCAACCTGATAGATGATCTGGATGTCTATGAGAACGTAGAACTGCCGCTGCTCTATATGGGCGTTCCTGCCAAGGAGCGCAAGAAGCGTGTTACGGAGATGCTGGACCGCATGGCTATGTCGCACCGCCGCAAGCATTTTCCCTGCCAGCTCTCAGGCGGTCAGCAGCAGCGTGTAGCTGTGGCGCGGGCAGTAGTTTCCAATCCCAAGATTATCCTGGCCGATGAGCCGACAGGCAATCTGGATTCCAAGAACAGCAAAGAGGTGATGGACCTTCTGCTCCAGCTTCACGAGCAAGGCACCACCATCGTTATGGTTACGCATTCGCAGCACAACGCCAGCTTTGCCGACCGCATCATCAACCTCTTTGACGGTCAAGTGGTGGAACATACG
>CADAWW010000255.1 GCA_902791675.1 uncultured Bacteroidales bacterium | reverse complement strand
AGGATGGTTTTCTTTATCATTATTAATATCTATGCCTGGAATAGCATTTAATGTTTACTCGGTAACCCCTTCGACAGTATAGCCGGCTTGGCGAAGCAGGTTCAGAACACCTTTATCCCCAACCAGATGTCCCGCTCCAACAGCAAAGAGAGTCGGCTTCTGTGCCATAACGGCTGGCATCTTTGTCAGCCAGTTGGCATTACGGTTGTATATCAGTTGGGCTTCTTCTTCTGGGGTGGGATCGCAACTGTTGTGCATCTTCGTTTCAAATACTTCCTTAACTGCATCAAGGTCTTGAGTGTAGTAAGCTTGGATAAGAGCTTCCGTCATAGCATAGTAAAAGTCGGCATTGTCCACTTGGCACATCAATTCTTCCTTCTGACGCTCTATCGATTTTCCTTGATATAACGTTTTAACCTGAAAGCCAATGGTTTCAAAACCACCGATATTCTTTCCTTGGGCAATTGCCTGCTTCTGGAAGTAGGTGTCAAACTGATTGTTGATATCAAAGTCTTTTTCTTTCTTGATAAAATTAGCCAAGCTCAATTGAACGCCAATAGCACCAGGAGTCATCTTCCCCATTTGTTCGGCTACCAGCGGATTTGTCATATCTGCGCCTAACAAATCTTTCATATAGGCATTCAGGCGTGTCATTTCCTCTGCTGAGAGAAGTTTGTCTAATGTCGTTCCTTCTGGCAAGAGCTGAGCTTTCTGAATGATGGCCAAACTGTCTGGAATAAACATATCCTGCATTCTTAACTCACAGTATGTCTGTTTGCACTCGTTCATCACCCTGCGAATGCCAGGAATTGAGTCGACAAACGAGACTTTTGCAAGATGATAGGTGCCGACGATGTAAGAAGGCTCTTTCAGTCCATTACCAGAGATTTTGTACAAGAGTTGTGCTTGGCTTGATAATGAGACGAGAGCCAGCATCGCGAAGATGAGAATCTTTTTCATTTTTTCTTTCTTTTGTAAAATAATGTTCTATAAACCTTTATTAGAAGACATACAGATGGCATTGAAACCTACATCTCACATTGTGATTTTAAGAACTCTTAACATCTTGGTTTTTTTTCCTATTTACTTTGCGAATAACCTTCTGCTTTCAGGATTTCCAGCAAACGAGGGCGATGGTCGCCTTGGATGATTATCTCGCCGTCTTTGGCTGTTCCTCCAACGCCGCATTTCTGTTTCAGCAATTTGCAAAGGACATTCATATCCTCTTCCGACCCGACAAATCCTCGGATGATGGTAACGGTCTTACCGCCTCTGCCAGCTCTTTCCATAGCCAGACGCAACTTCTGCTGCTTTTTCGGCAACGTCTGTATTGTATCAGTTTCCTCCTCCTCGTAGATAGTTTCCGTAGCTTCCGGTACAGGAACTCCTGTTAAGGCGCTAAGTTTACTCTTCCAATCTTCCATAATGTTTTTACTTGTTCGCATTCTTTTCGTATTGCTTTATCCAATAGATAGCAGCCTCATGGTCTTTATCAACGCCTATGCCTTCCTCGTACATGTTGGCAACCTTGGCTTGACCTTCGGCTGAGCCTGCCTTTGCAGCTTCTAAGTACCACTTGAATGCCATTTCGCTACTGGGCTCAACGCCTTCGCCTGATTCATAAGATTCAGCAACAAAGATTTGAGCGTCTAATACGCCTTGCTCAGCAGCTTTCAAATGCCATTTAAAGGCTTCTTTAACGTTTTTCTCAACGCCCTCTCCGTTGTTGTACATAACAGCCAAGTTATATTGAGCCTCGGCATGTCCCTGTTCAGCCGCCTTACGCCACCATTTTATGGCTTCAGAATAATCTTTGTCTACGTCATTACCTATCAGATACATCTGGCCTAATGCGTCCTGGGCATCTGCATTTCCGTTTTCTGCTGCTTTCTTGTACCATTTTATAGCTTCCTTAACGTCTCGCGCAACACCTTTTCCTCCAGAGAGATATATATCACCAAGCAGATATTGTGCCTGGGGTTCTTCTTGTTTGGCAGCCTTGGTTAACCATTCAATTGCCTTGGCATCATCGCGTTTTACGCCATAACCATTGTTGTATGAAAGCCCAATCATTGTCTGGGCATCTGCATCCTCCTGCTTTGCGGCCTTCATCAGCCATTTAAATGCTTTCTCATAATCCTGCTTTACGCCGATGCCTCCTCCATACATCATTCCAACTCGACGTTGACCTATAGCAGAGCCAGCCTTCGCAGCTTTCTCATACCAACCAAAAGCAGCAGAATAATACTGTTCCCGATGATAATGGTCACCAGTCTGAATCCACTCTTGTATTTGTTCTTCGGAGGCCTTTGAGCCTCCAAACATGCATGAAATATTGAATAACATCATAAAGAAAATTAAAATTAAAAATAATCTTGTTTTCATACTTATGACTAATTGAGTTCTTTTACTATTTTCCTCG
>CADAWW010000254.1 GCA_902791675.1 uncultured Bacteroidales bacterium | reverse complement strand
TACGGCCTGCTATGTGCTGCCCGGCTATCAGGTCAAGCCCGCCCGCTACGAGCGACATCTGACAATAAAACCAATATCTCAGTGACTTACCGACATTAAGTAACCGTTAAAAAATAACTTGGTACGATTTCCGCTCTATACGAGCAGTTGCCAAGCTTTTATTTATCTCTTCAAAATTATTGTTCATGTTTATTGTTACTTTGTTTATAACTTATTGATTATTAACATTTTATATTCTTAAATCTGCTGAAAAATTCGTACCTTTATAGCTGAATTTCAAGCAGTTATGCAGGTCGCGAATAATCCAGCAGATATAGTAACAGACAAGGAAATGGAGTACTTCAAGGACTTGAACGAGAGGCAGGCGAGGCAGTTCGCTGCCATTATAGCAGAAAGGAATGGCTGGCAGGGCGTAAGACTTGTCTGCGGCATCCTTCCTGTCTCTCGAAATACCGTCTATCGGGGACTCCATGAACTTGACAGTGGCGAACACCTCGAAGAGGGAAGAGTCCGCAAGGAGGGAGGCGGCAGGAAGAGTACGCTCTCCGTCCATCCCGAGTATATAACCATCTTTCGCGAGATAGTGGTATTTGACATAGCAGGGCTTCCGCAGGATGCAAAAACGATGTGGCTGCGCCTGACTCCCTCGCAGATACAACAGATATTCTCTGAGCAGTATCATATAGAGATAAGCCTTTACACTGTCAGGCAGATCGTCAAGGCCGAAGGCTTCACCCGCCGCAAGCCTGTGAAGGCACTGCCTATGGCTGACTGCGAGCTGCGAGACGAGCAGTTCAAGGTTATTGAGCAACAGCGGAAATACTGCGACGAGCACGGCATCCCCGTTTTCAGTGTGGACACCAAGAAGAAGGAACTCCTTGGCCCGTACCGACGCGATGAGAGAACGGCCTATACGACTGAGGCGGTAAAGGTATACGACCATGACTATTCCACCTTTTCCAATGGGAAAATGGTGCCTTACGGTATCTACGATGTCAAGAGGAACACAGGCTATATGACCTTTGGAGTTAGCCACGACACCGCAGAGTTTGCCTGCGACTGCTTTGCCCAACAGTGGGAACAACACCTTAGGCACATATATCCAAGTGCAAAAAGCATCCTCATCCTTTGTGACGGAGGCGGCTCGAACAACGCCAGGAGCTGGCAATTCAAATGGTGTCTTATACAACTGGCAAAGAGGCTTGCCATCAATATACGCATTGCACATTACCCGCCTTACTGCTCCAAGTGGAACCCCATTGAGCATAGGCTCTTTTCGCAAATTTCCAGAGTATGGAGCGGAGCCGTGTTCAATACCATTGAGGAGGCAAGCGAGCTGGCATCCAGAGCGAGAACCAAGACAGGGCTCGCGGTATCCACATCCATCAACAGAAGAATCTATGAGACAAAGACAGAACGCAACCCGCTCTTTGAAAGTGAGTGTGCTAGGCATATCGTCAAGGACGAAATACTGCCCAAATGGAACTATCTTGTCAGATGCAACTGATGACATATTGTACCAAGTTATTTTTTAACGATTACTAATAATTTCTGCAAAGGTAGTGCAAATTGCGCAAAATACCAAAGGAAAAATCATTTTTCTTTCACAAGTCCCTTATTTCATCCTGCAAACGCTGAGCCGTCAGAGAACGATTCAGAGAATGGTCATAGCCCCGTGATAACGAAACGTGCCCCGCTGGTAGATGTTGGGTCGAGGGTAACTTTGTAACCCATAGATATGGCGAGGCGGCGAGCCAGAGGCAGGCCAATGCCAAGACTATGTTCGTCGGAATACAGACGGACAAAGGGTTCGAAGATGCGCTCGGCATCAGCAGCAGGGACGACTGGTCCCTCATTGGCGATGGATATGGCGTATTTTCCTTCGACGTTAGCATGACAGGTTACCAGCACAGAGCCGCCTGTAGCATACTTATCAGCATTGTCAAGCAGACAGTTCAACAAGTCCTGCAATAGCGGGTTGATATCAATCATCACGTCGTCTGCCACTTCGGTCTTGAACGCCGTAACCACTGTACGCTTCTTATAAATAGCAGAGGGGTGGATATCGTAACTGTTCAGGACGGAACGTACCAATTCGTTCAAGCCTATTCTGTCTTGTTTGGGCGTTGGAATATCGTCGCCGTAAAGGCTGAACAGAATCAACTGGTTAGCCGAGGTGGCTACATGGTAAGCATTATGGCATACGTCAGCCCGCAGCTGCATGTATTCATCGTGAGGTATCTGTCCGTTTCCGTCAACGATAATCTCTGAGGTACTAATCAGTGTTAGCAGTGGCGAACGGAGTGCTTTCATGCAGATATCCCTCTCCTCGTTGGTAATGCCAGTAGTTCCTTGAGCAAACGAGTCGATAACGGGGTCAATCAGCGACTCTATGCTCTGGGCGGCAGCAAGGATGTCGTTGTACCGCTTGGGACGCTCTTCCGGTTT
>CADAWW010000253.1 GCA_902791675.1 uncultured Bacteroidales bacterium | reverse complement strand
AGTGGTACTACGGGCAATCCTTGTGTTGTTGTCTATTCTGAACACGATATCTGTTCGTGGGCTAATATGATTGCCCGCAATCTATATATGGTGGGTTGCCGCAAGAGTGATGTCTTCCAGAACTCCAGCGGCTATGGTATGTTTACCGGTGGTCTTGGATTCCAGTATGGTGCCGAGTGGCTGGGCGCTATGACGGTACCTGCTGCAGCTGGTAACTCGAAGCGTCAGATTAAGTTCATCAAGGACTTCGGTACTACTGCCCTTCACGCCATTCCTTCCTACGCAATCCGTCTGGCTGAGGTGTTTCAGGAAGAGGGAGTAGACCCTCGTAGCACTAAGCTGCATACCTTGTGTATTGGTGCCGAGCCTCATACTGAGGAACAACGTCGTCGTATCGAGCGTATGTTGGGTGTCAAGGCCTATAACTCGTTTGGTATGACGGAAATGAACGGTCCTGGTGTGGCTTTCGAGTGTAAATATCAGGATGGTATGCATTTGTGGGAGGACAACTATATTGTAGAGATTGTTGATCCAGACACTTTCGAACCTGTTCCCGATGGAGAGATTGGTGAGATGGTGCTGACAACGCTTGACCGTACCATGATGCCAATCCTGCGTTACCGTACGCGTGACCTCACACGTATCATTCCTGGTGAGTGTAAGTGTGGACGTACCCATCGTCGTATTGATCGTATCAAGGGACGTACTGATGATATGTTTATCATCAAGGGTGTTAACGTATTCCCCATGCAGGTAGAAAAGATTCTCGTGCAGTATCCTGGCTTGGGTAGCAACTATCTTATTACGCTCGATACGGAGGACGACAACGATATCATGACTGTAGAGGTTGAACTCGACGGTTTGAACACCGATGTATTCCCCGAACTGCAAAATATGACCAAGGATATTCAGCGTGCCTTGAAGGACGAGATCCTGCTCACACCTCGTGTGAAGCTCGTCAAGAAGGGTACTCTTCCCGTCAGCGAAGGAAAAGCCGTTCGCGTGCATGACTTAAGACCGGGTAGGGGATAAGTGTAGCGTTGAGAGTTTATAGTTTAGAGATGAAAAAGCTATTCATAGCCCTATCATTGATGCTTGCTAATGGTGCCTTCGCTCAGACTACTATGAGCGAGGCGCTAAAAAGCATGCCTGATTCATTGATGCCTTATCTGACGCATAACAACCGGCTGGACTGTATCGATTTTTGTGAGGCTAATATGAAGGCGGAGGTTCGTAATGCTTTTGACGGCAAGAGTGAACTCGTCCAACTTACCAGCAATTATGCATTGTTCCGTCTGAATGATGCCTCAACACTAGAACTTTGTCTTTTGGATGCAGACAATAGTCAAGTTATTTGCATGATTCAGACTTATGGTACTGATATGCGCGAAAGTGTTATCTCTTTCTTTACTACTTCTTGGCAACAATTACCCACAAGACAGTTCTTATCTGAAGCTTATGACGGGTATGGTGCTCAGTATGATCCAGATCAGATGGTGCTCACATTAGAGAGCAACAACTACTTGAGTCGTCCTGCTATGGAAGAGCAAATAGAAGAAAAGAAAGTGCAAATAAAGCTTAAGTGGAGTCGGAGAGAATTTAAATAAAGTTAAACATATACATAAAAATACTACAAAAACTTGCATGATGTAAGAAATAGTTGTATTTTTGCAGTGTGTTTTTCATGGTATTAGATTATTAAGGTTAATTAAAAAGTTGATTGTCGTGAGACAATCAATTTTTTTGTGCCTTTTAAAACATAGAGAAAGGGAACCCAAATGGGCTCCCTTTTCTTGTTTGTTTGGAATAAATTATTTGTTTGTGTTCTCTTAGGCCTGAGCTTCAGGAATTACAGAAACATAACTCTTGTCGCGCTTACCCTTGTGGAACTCTACAGTACCATCAACCAAAGCGTAAAGAGTATCATCCTTACCCATAGCAACATTGTTACCTGCGTTGTGCTTAGAACCACGCTGACGAACGATGATGTTGCCTGCTACTACCTTCTGACCGCCAAAAATCTTAATGCCGAGTCGCTGAGCTGCACTCTCGCGGCCGTTCTTAGAACTACCTACACCTTTCTTATGTGCCATAATGTTGTTCTCCTTTTGTTTTAAGCGATTACTGATTTAACTTCTACCTGGGTGTACTGCTGACGATGACCGTTGCGCTTACGAGAGTCCTTACGACGCTTCATCTTGAACACGATAACCTTCTCACCCTTTACGAGCGGATTTACCACTTCGCAAACTACCTTTGCACCATCTACGGTGGGCGCGCCTACCTGTACTGAACCTTCTTTGTCGACAAGCAGTACCTTGTCGAATTCAACAGTCTTACCGGCTTCCACATCTTTCATGTGGTTCACGAAGAGCTTCTTGCCCTCCTCAACCTTGAACTGCTGACCGTTGATCTCTACAATTGCGTACATTGTTTTTAATTGTTTAACGGGTTTTTCTGCCTGG
>CADAWW010000252.1 GCA_902791675.1 uncultured Bacteroidales bacterium | reverse complement strand
TACTGGTTACCAGCGAATGAGATTTCCTGTAGTTTCTATGGCGGAACTCTGCTATGGCATGAGCATTCGCCCTGTAACCAAACTTCAGGAATAAATCTCTGAACGCCAAAGTCGGGCGAGGAAGTCCTTTATTATTGAAACAACAGACTTTTTCCCTTATTTTATTTTCAGTGCTATTCCGGGCTATGGTTGGCTATTTTCCCAGTTTCTCCAAAGCTTTCCGGAACTTTATCTGGCGTTGCTCACTATCTTTTGCGGTCTGAAGATACTTGGTTCTAACGGCAGCATCGTGTGCTATGTCCTGCTTGTATATCTCGTTCACAAAGGCCTGCAGTTCCTCGTCGGTCACATTCATCATCTGCCTGCACTGGTCAAATAAGGTTTCCAGTTCTACAATGTACGCCTTGCTTAAGAGAGGGTACTCTATAGTTTCGCTGAAGGCAGCCAGGCTGTCGGTATTTACGATGCACCCTTGCAAGTTCGTTATGAAGTCATTATAAATCTCGTTCTTGTATTTGCTTCGGATATCATAGAACATCGACACCCTTTCAACGAAGATGGTATTGCCGATGGTGTTGATGGTCTCGATGTTCGATGTGAAGATTTTCTCCAGCGTCAGCGGATAATCCATGCGTGGCACAAGCTGAGCCAAATCGATTCTTCTCTGGTTGAACGTCTCGGGATTGTCCAGAATCTCCAGCTGTTTGTCGATGAAGCTGTTCAGGCACGAGTCGCATTCGTTCACCATCTTAAGAGAGGATTGCATGTCGTACATCAGCATCATCACTATCTCGCGCTTCTCTGCCTTCTTCTTTCTCTGCTCGATAAAGTGAGCCGAACCGAAGGTCAGGGCGATGGATATGGTGGTAGCAAGGAAGGACAGGACAAACTGACCGGTCATGGTGTTCACATCCTTCATGTTATCAGGCACTTTCAGTTTCATCTTTTTCATGTTTTTGGGGTTTATCGTGGGGGCAAAGATAAGCATTTTTCACATCTTTATATTTTTTTCAGACAAAAATCTGCCATTTTAACTCCCCTAAATGCTTGTTGTTTACTCTTAACACTCCATTATGATTGTTTAACGATGCAGGCGATGAGCGTTGCCGGAATATTCCTACTTTTGCTGCCGGATTTACGAAAACGGACATACACAATGAAACAACTAACTCTTTGCCTCTTGTTGCTGTGGCCCCTGTGGACGCTGGCGCAAGAGGAAGACAGCACCTTTCAGATAGCTCGCGTACGCACGCTGCAGGAGGTGCTGATAAAGGCCGAAGAGCCTGCGTGGATAAGACAGAAACTGAAACTTTTTATCCGGAAACGCGATGAAAACTATCAGCGGGAGCCATGCTTCAGTCAATACGATTTCTTCTTACAAGATACGGGCTCCGACCTCCAGCGCGGCTCCATCCGCACCGTTACGGACTCTCTGACGGCCTACAGGTTCCAGAGCCAGGGCTTGCTGCTCTCGCCTTCGATAGCGCAGATGAAGCAGGACAGCGTCTTTCAGGTAGCAACCGAGCACAACACAGTCTTTGGTACCGATACGGCCTGCGTAAGTCAGCCCGACAGCGCCTATGTGCGTTGGTCTTACCTCAGCGAGATGCTTTACGAGAATCTTATCCGCTCGCTCGACAAGCATTTCCTCAGCCAGCACCGCTTTGCCGTAAACTGGGATTTCGAACATCCGAATCCTAACGTCGTGCAGCTCGTATTCTGGTCAACCAAGTATCAGTTGGACCGTGGCTATCTGAACCTCGACACAGCCCGTTGCATGGTCTTGGAGGCTGAGCGTCACAGCGGTTTGGATTGCATAAGGCACGAGTTCTGCAACAGCTTCGCCCTCTGGGTGTTAGGCAGGTTTGTAAAGCTTCAGCTAAAGGACTGGACCATCTGCCTTCGTGCCGCCTATACCGAGGAGGGGCAGCCCCAGGAGTTCCGTTATCAGGCGCAGCGGCATTTAGCCATGTGGAACGATGTGAAGAAGAAACGACGCGAGTGGATGGATAACAAGATAACCTGCCGCGCCTCGCTTCTCCTCCAGCCCACCTCTCGAAAGGCTCAGCTCCCCGACCTCATAGACATCTATCCCTCCAAAAGTATCGAGATAGTAAATTCCAAAAGCCGCCGCTACCAGATGATGGAACGCCTCAGAAAAGTACCCCGAGAATACATCCTGCTAAAGGAAAAGCAATGAAAATCTATCCATTCTTCACTCTTCACTCTTAATTCTTCACTTTAATCGTTTCTCCTGGCTTGATGCTGTAGGTCTTAATGGTTTTAAGTTCCTTCTGAATCTTAACGGAGAGCTTGCCGTTCTTGGTGCGCTCCACCAGGATTACTCGTTCCACTCGGCGGGCATCTGAGGGGTGAGTGTGAAGCTGCGGAAGCCTGTGGGACGGAAGCCCAGCAAACCCTCTGTAATGATGCGGCAGTAGAGTCCGCTCTCGGCTGAGAGATGACGAAGACCTCCTTCGGGCCAAGCCTCCACGACATAGGGAACATGCTCGCCTAAAAGACGGATAGCAGAGAACTTCTTCAGGTATTCCAGCGCTTTATCGGCATAGCCTGCCGCAAAGGCTCCACGGAAACCGTAGAGGGTAGAACGGTCCCAGAAAATCTTGTCGCCACTCTGCGAGAGCATACCGTTCTCGGTCCACAGTTGGGGCGAGAACATCGCCTCGAGGGTTCCCTCGGCTCTGTCGTAAATGCCCATCGTAAGGGGAATACAGATCCAGGAGCGCAGCACATCGTTGCCCTCGTAATAACGATAGGTATCGTAGCCCTCCACAGATGCGTGGAAGAATTTATCTATGTTCTTGCGTAAGGTAGCTGCTTGCTTTCTGTAAGTTGCTGCATTAGACGAACTCTTGAACCCTTGAACTCTTGAACCTTTTAATTCTTCTAGTAGATAAGCGCCACTCAGCAAGGCATCGTAGTAAAGGCTGCTTGTGCACAGGTTGGCATCACCTGCGGGCAGACGATGCTCCAACTCGTCGGCATCGCTGGCTACAACGCCGTGCTGGTTGAGCTTGCGATGGCAGTATTCCAGACACCATTCTATCAAGGGCCAAACCTCCTGAGCAATCTCTTTATCACCCCGTTCCAGGCAATACCTACTGGCTCCGTAGGCCAACATAGCAGCATCGCCTCTGTCGAAGGGACCATACACATCGTCGCCTCCGCAGATGATGCTCCAAGGCAGGAATTTATATTCGGGATTCAGGAGTTTCAGGTAACAGCGCCAAGTAGTCATCGCACTCTCGTTACCCTTGTCGTACCCCAGGAAGGGGAAGAAGGGATTGACGTACTCAGCCTGATCGTTGCACCACATGGCTGCATAGTACGATTCGCCTCCGGGAGCGTGCATCAGTCC
>CADAWW010000251.1 GCA_902791675.1 uncultured Bacteroidales bacterium | reverse complement strand
TATAGATTTGATATTACCTAAGTACTTATTCTCGTTCTTTTCGAGAATAGTTTTATAGTCCATATCTAGTTCATCTCCATAGCCAAATATAACGCTCTTAGGATTATTCAAGTCGCCATGTATTTGGTTTACGGTAAAGATATAAGCTTTTTTGCAATAGAGGTCTGCAGTATGAGTATAATTAAAGTTCAATAGCATGATCTGGTTAGGAAGCATCAACTCCATGGGAGGTTCTTCTTCACTTAATATATCAGCATTCTTCTCATACTTCGCCCGATATTCGTCAACATATCCTTTCGACATGCCATTATATTCATACAACTCCGATAACCATCTCCATTCAATTTCTTCACGCTTAAAAGCAGATTCTATATGTTCTTGTAGTGCATTCCGGCCACCTATTGAGATATCTATAGTTTTAAATACGCCATAGATTTTTTGGCGTATTTCACCTTTTACTATTTTGTCAGAGATTGCTATACTTTTGAGATACTCCACCAGTAGTTCCTGCAAATCGTAGAGTTCTTCATTAAGAACATCTATTTGCTCCTCTGGAGCATTTTCCAATACATATTGTTTTAAAAGCTCATAATAATCGTTCTCGATATCCACCCAGCCTTTACTTTCTATACTTTTATGAATTCTTTCAAAAAGAGGTGTCATTGTAGCCCGACAAATCCCCCTTTGACGTAATTCCAAGAACAATTCTGCTCCTTTATATTCGTTAAGAATAGATGGACCTTGCTCGAAAAAGTTATACCATGTAGGAGACACAGTCACAGCCATTTCACACAATTTCGCTTCCGAAATCGATGTAAATGTCTTCCTTAAACAATTAAATCTACCATCCCAGTACCAATTAATAAAATCTTGGTAACTGGTAGGTAGCTTATGCGCCAAGTCGAATCCGTTGCCTATGAGTACGAGTCTGTTCATGTTTTACTTCTTAAGATTATCTATCTTACCAAGCAATTGCTCCAACTTTTCCACTATGTGGTATTGTTCTGCAAGAGGTGGAAGAGGAATCATGAAATTGTATATATCCGCCATTGATATATTGTCGTTTGTAGAGTTCTTTGAATCAGAGATAACACTTTGGATGGAGTCTGACTTTATGACATAATTTATATAATCAACAAGGACACCATTACACCTAATAATAGCAACACGCTGATTTAGCAACATCTTTTCCTCTGGCAATTTTTTTACAAACAAACTTTTACCTACAGTTCCCCCTGTCATAGCCATCAATATGTCATTTGAACAAATAACATATTGAGCAAGACTATTATCATAGGGATGCCTTACTATGCTCTTGTTGACAAAACCTTCTTCAGACACATCAGAAATTCTCACTACTCGACTTCCATCATTGGTATATTCATGGCTTTTAAATGCAAATCCACCTAACAACTTCGAAATAGTTCCTAATTTCACCCACTCCCAGCTATCGGGGATTTCAAAGGGAATTTCGTCATCGGTGATGGGTGTTTCGATGAGGTCTTTCTTTTTGAGTTTGCCTTTTTTCACCAGCCTTTCTTTCTCCTTGCGGATTTGGGCGAGGAGGACGGAGGCGGGTTCGTCGTTGGGATCTTGGGGTACGAGACGGCCTTCTATCGCTTCTTGCAGAATGCTTTTCTTTAAGCGTTCTGGTAGTTCCTCATTCAGTTTGTTAAGTGCATCCTGCGCCTTGCCGTATTCCTCTACCTTTGGCAGAAGTTCCTCTATCTTTGTAACAATGCGGTGTTGCTCTGTAAGAGGAGGTAAAGGAATCGCTAATTGTTCCCAGTTGCCTCTATTTATAATTGGGGTTGCCGTTCCCGTAGACTTTTCCTTTATTGCAAGTCGGAAATAATCTGATTGTAAAACATAATATATGAATTCTATCACACAAACTAATGGAGTGATGGAATTAATTTGCTGATTAAAAGTAACAGGCTTGTCAACAATTGCACATTTACCAATAGAACCACCTATACAAACTTGAAGAATCGATCCCTTAGGAACAATCCTTCCATAATTTGCACCAATTTCCGATAGTCCTTGGGTTTCACTTATAATTTGTCCATCCAACATATTGGCAGGGCCTAAAAAAGGAATAAAAGTACCAAAATATTCTGGATGAGATTTTGAAGGAGTTGTTCCCGTTTCTGCTATACCAATATCCACAAGCCTCACCCACTCCCAGCTCTCGGGAATCTCAAAGGGGATTTCATCCTCGGAGATGGGTTTTATTTCGAGGTCTTTCTTTTTGAGTTTGCCTTCCTTCACTAATTTTACTTTCTCCTTGCGGATGCGGGCCAGCAATACGGATGCTGGCTCGTCGTTGGGATCTTGGGAAACGAGGCGGCCTTCGATGGCTTCTTGCAGGATGGCGTTCTTTAACTGTTGTGCGTTCATACCTGTGGTTTCGGGCAGCAAATAGTCGCTGGCTTTGGCTGAAGAAATAACACTGCGACCCAGTTTACTCTCTAACTGCTTGCGGGCTGCTTTTGCCACGCTACCACCTTCTTTGGCTATATTGGTCTGCTGACGATACCCTTTAGGGTTGCGCTCCTTCGATAGTTCTGTGGCAGAGGCTTCTGCCAAAATATTAAGCGCTATTTCAAGATTTGTCATATTATCACGCAGATTCTCCTTTTTCAACCCCTTGTGGTGTTTGTATTGTTTGGTAGTAAAGCTCTGTGAGTTCCTTACGCACCTCAATGCTCTTGATGCGTTGGTTGATCCAAGCGTCAGAATACCCCAATCTTTTATAATCGATGATAGCCTGATCTATACTCTTTTCGGGATCTTGCATCTGGTCGAGGCGCTGGCTGGCCACCTGTGCCATCCATTGTTTAAAAGGTTCTGCCTTAGGAGATGGAATGGATTGTATCAGGCGGAAAAGTTGCTCAGTATCAGCCACATCCGTTAAACGCATCTTGCCATCATAAGCGCGAAGTTTCAACTGGTTACAATTTGTAACCGTTTCATTTCCTTCTTTTACAAGCCTGTGCTTTAAGACTTTCCAATAGTTTCTTGCATGCTCGTAATCAGGCTGATCTGTCAATATACCACAAACATCTACGATGGAGAAATACCATTTCTCTTCCACATCATCCCACACCGTGCGGACTTTTTTTTCTTCAAATAATCGAAGTGCTTCTTTTTTTGTCATAGTTATTACAATTTAAGTACATTATATATTTATACCCAACATCTGCTGGATTTCATTCAGCGTTGCGTCTATCTTGGCATCGAGGGCGGTGCGCTTCTCGTGGTACTGCTTTAGCAGTTCATCTGGGCGCAATACCTCTTCCTCTTCTTTAGGGAACTTGCACTGATCGAAGTTACAACCAAGGTCTAACAACTCTTGTGCTGAGAAACGGCGTGACTTCTCGTCGCCTGTCTCGTTATCGATGATCTCCACGCGGTTGTTCCACCACTCCACCATCGGCTTGCAATGATCCACCAGCATGGGCTTGGTCTTCGAGAAATGCTTGTAGCCCTCGGGCATATCCATACGATAGAACCAGGTATCCTTCGTACTGAATCCCTCTGCTGCACCCTCTGCCTTCTCGTTGTTGAAGAACAGAATATTGGTGGCAATCGAAGTATATGGGGCAAAGATGCTGCCTGGCAGACGGATGATGGTATGCAGATTGAACTCTCGCAACAGTTTCTCCTTGATAGCCAACTTGGCATTGTCAGCACCAAAGAGGAAACCATCAGGCAGAATCACTGCAGCACGTCCATTCTTAGCCAAACGGTACTGGATTACCACCATAAAGAGGTCAGCCGTTTCGCTCGAAGCGAGGTCTGACGGGAAGTGGCGTTTCACATCGTTCTTCTCGTTACCACCATAAGGAGGATTCATCAGGATAACGTCGAACTTGTCATCATCGGTATAGTTCAGCACATCCTTCGTGAGCGAGTTACCATGAAAGACCTTGGGCGAATCGATATCATGCAAGAGCATATTCGTGACACAAAGCATATAGGGAAATTGCTTCTTCTCGATGCCATAGATGGATTTGACAAAAGCCTCACGATCTTCTGCGGTGTTTACCTTCTTATCAAGGGCTTTAAGCCATGAAGTGAGGAATCCACCTGTACCACAGGCAAAGTCAGCCACCTTCTCACCGATCTTAGGCTGGATGATCTCTGCCATGAAATCTGTCAAGGCACGAGGCGTATAGAATTCGCCTGCCGTTCCAGCCGACTGCATTTCTTTCAGAATGGTTTCGTAGATCTCGCCAAAGGCATGGCTCTCCTCATAACTGCTCAGGTCTAAGCCATCAATCACGTTGAGAACCTGACGGAGCAGCACACCATCTTTCATATACTGGTTGGCATCCTGGAAAGTGGCGCGGACAATGGCGCTACGCATCGGCGTATCGGGTGTTACCTCCAGTTCCTTCAAGGTGGGGAACAGCGTATTGTTCACAAAGTCGAGCAGCTTGTCAGCCGTCAGAGCCTCACCCGTTCCGTCATCCTTCGCCCAGTTGCGCCAACGGCAGTTTTCAGGAATAAAG
>CADAWW010000250.1 GCA_902791675.1 uncultured Bacteroidales bacterium | reverse complement strand
AGCGAACAAATTCTTCAGTCTCAGCGTGATATCGGTGTCTTCACAGGCATAGACATAGACTTCCTCGGGACTCAGTTCTGCCATAGATTTCTGGTTCTTACCGGTTCCTATAAGTTCATCGATGTGGATGGTCTGGTAATGCAGATAAGCTTCTGCCAGATAGTCCATTCCATGACGCATTTCAGGGTGGAGCAGGTAGTGTGCAATCATGGTGTCGAACATAGGTCCACAAAGCTCTATGCCGTGATTCAGGAGAACCTGCAAGTCGTATTTCAGATTCTGTCCAACCTTTAGCGTATCATGATTCTCGTAAATGGGCCTGAGGGCTTCTATTGCTTCCTGATTCTGATACAGGGGAACATACCAACCTTGACCTTCTTTTATACTGAAACTAACGCCCACCAAGCGTGCCTGGATAGGATCTGTTCCTGTAGTTTCTGTGTCAAGGCAGATTTCCTTTTCTCCTTGCAGGATAGCCACCAGATTCTTTATCTTCTCTGGCGTGTCAACAAGTTGATAATCAGCCGTTTCTTTGCTGTAGCGAAGCATTCCATTTTCTACTATATTTTCGTTAGAGAACAGGGTAGTTTCCGTCTCTTCGCTATCCCCAAAACCGCTAAAGAGGTCACCCTGAATGGCATTTCCCTTCTTCTCCGGCTTTGAAACGGACGTTGGAGTAGGGGACGTTATCTTCTTGCGCATGAGGGTGCGGAACTCCAGTTCCTCAAAGATCTTCTGCAAGGCTTCCTGGTTAGGTTCCTCCATCTTAAGCATCTCCATATCTAACTGAATGGGCACGTCTGTCTTGATGGTTGCCAGCCATTTGCTGGTCTTTATCTGCTCCACATTATCCTCTACTTTTTGCTTCAGGGCGCCTTTCAGTTTGTCGGTATTCTGCAAGAGCGATTCTATACAACCAAACTCCTGTATCAACTTAACTGCTGTCTTTTCGCCGACGCCTGGGCAACCGGGAATATTATCGACAGCATCTCCCATAAGTCCAAGAATATCAATTACTTGGGTAGGGTGGGAGAGACCCCATTTCTGGTTCACCTCAGCAGGGCCGAGAATCTCTTCTGCGTTCTTTCCGACGGCAGGGCGATACATCTTTACATGGTCTGTTACCAACTGTCCGTAGTCCTTATCGGGCGTCATCATAAAGGTTTCTATTCCCTGCTTATCGGCCTGATGTGCCAATGTTCCGATTACATCATCAGCCTCAAATCCGGGCTCTTCCAGAATGGGAATATTATAAGCCTGAAGCAACCTTTTTATAATAGGTACTGCAAAACGGATTGCCTCAGGTGTCTCTTCGCGTTGTGCTTTATATTCAGGGTAGGCTTCGTGTCGGAATGTTCCTCCAGAAGGGTCAAAAGCCACACCAAGATGGGTGGGTTGTTCCTTCTGAATAACTTCCTCCAAGGTATTTACAAAGCCCAGGATAGCCGATGTGTTTTCTCCCTTAGAGTTAATTCTTGGGTTCTTTAAAAAGGCATAATAAGCCCTATAGATGAGGGCGTAAGCGTCTAAAAGATAGAGTTTAGGCATACATTATTGAATTTTATTGGGTAAAATTATGCAAAAAAAGTGAAATGGTCATCATTTTTATGTATTTTTGCAATTCAAAAGTGCATTAAATGAATTCGTTGGAGGAATTACAAAAACCTATTGCTGACGTTTTAGAGGAATACAAACAGCAATTCGAAGAAACACTTCGTTCTGACAACCCGCTGCTTCAGCAGGCTGTAAATCACCTGTTGCAGAAGAAGGGTAAGTTGGTCAGGCCGACTTTGGTTTTCCTTTCCGCCCGTCTTTTCGGCTCAGTAAACCAGAGCGTTTATGATGTTGCTTTGGCGCTTGAGTTGCTTCATACTGCCAGTTTGGTACATGATGATGTGGTGGATGAGAGCGACCGACGTAGGGGACAGGCTTCTGTTAATGCCTTGTTGACGAATCAGATAGCAGTTTTGGTAGGTGATTTTCTTCTGAGTAGGGCACTTCATCATGCAGCCCAAACGGGCGATGTTAAGGTTGTTGATGTGGTAGCAAATCTTGGTCAGACTTTAGCAGATGGCGAACTTTTGCAACTTGCCAATCTTGATGATGAGAAGTTGGATGAAGCATCTTACTATATGGTTGTCCGAAAGAAGACATCCAGCCTTTTTGCTGTTGCGGCCCAATTGGGTGTTATAGCTTCGGGTGGCTCGGAAGAAGAGGCAGAACGTATGAGAAGGTTTGGTCATCTGGTTGGAACTTGTTTCCAGCTAAAAGATGATATCTTTGATTACGATACCAAGACGGATGTCGGAAAGCCTGCGGGAAATGATATGAAAGAAGGCGAAATAGACGACTTGGTCGCCTTCACTATAGATCATGAAGGAATCGAATATGCCTATTGGGCTATGAATGAATTCCGTATGATGGCAGACGGATTAATAGACGAAAGCAGGGATCCTGCTATCGTAGAATCCCTGCATTCGCTCGTCAGCTTTATGGCTGAACGTAAGTATTAGTTGTTCTCCAACATCTGGAAAAGTTTATCCAGTTTCGGAGCCATAATGATCTCCGTACGACGGTTTTTCGACTTTCCTTCTGCACTTTCGTTATCTGCAACAGGCTTATATTCTCCTCTTCCGCAAGGCTGGATCTGCAAAGGATTTACACCATAGGTCTCCGTAAGAATTCTCACAACACTGGTAGCTCGGATAACACTTAAATCCCAGTTGTCCTGATAGACGGCTGTCTTGATGGGTACATTATCTGTATGACCTTCAATCATCACCTCTATTTCTGTCTGCTTGTTCAGCACTTCTGCCAGTTTGCCTAAGGCTTCTTGTCCCTGTTTGTTGACGATAGCCTTACCTGATTCGAATAGCAGCTTGTCACTCATCGCCACATAGACTTTCCCGCCTTCTTGCCTTACTGTCAGTTCGTCGGTACTGAATCCTTTTAGTGCGTCTTGTACGCTGTTCAGAAGATTCTTAACCTTTTGGTTCTGCTCGTTGATAACATTCTGAAGTTCTACAATTGTTTTTTCGCGATCAGAGAGCGAAGCAGTCAGTTTCTTGTTCTCGTTCTGGTTATTTGCCAGAAGAGTCTGATAGTTTCTGATACTTCCTTTCAGTAGGGTAGTATCCCTTAGCAGACTGTTGCACCTCTTGTCTAAAGCAGCATAGCTGTCTCTGCTTTGACCCAGCAAATCTGCCAAGCTGTCTCGGCTATAAAGGGCAGCCCATCTTCCTGCTTCTGCAATTTCATACTTCTTCTTGCTTACCACACATGATGATAAGAGAATACATCCCAAAACGAGGGGTAAAATAGCTTTTTTTCTCATTTTCTTCTAGATTTGATGTTTTCTTATACAAGAATTTTCCTGTTCAAGTTTTTGAGAAACAATAAAATACGTCTCTATTTGGTGCTACGAGAATCGTTTATTCTTTTTCGTCTTGCCGTCAGCACGTGAATTTTGTAATGTAGAGAGGTCAAAATCAGAAGAATTTCACCTCTTCGCCAACAACCTCACTCAAAAGCAGATTTGCCAATCTGCTTGTTCCCAAACGAAGGTACTGATTGGTTAACCATTTTTCTCCCAACACCTCTTTTACTATAGTATAATATACGAGTGCATCATGAACGGTGTTCAGACCTCCGGCAGGTTTGAACCCGATCTGAATTCCTGTCTTGTCGTAATACTCCTTGATGGCTTGGCACATAACATAAGCTGCCTCTGGTGTTGCGGCCGGCTTCTCCTTGCCTGTGCTGGTCTTTATGTAATCGGCACCTGCATACATAGCCAGGATGCTGGCTTTCTTGATGTTCTCAGCACTTCCCAGCAAGCCGGTCTCTAGGATTACCTTCATCTTCTTCTCACCACAAATGGCCTTTAATTCGCTGATTTCATCGCAAACGGTTTCGTAATCGCCGCTCAGGAACTTGCCTACACTCATCACGATATCAATCTCTGTAGCGCCGTCTCTGACAGCCAAGGCTGTCTCCACCGTCTTTACCTCGATGCAGGCCTGGGAAGAGGGGAACGAACCGCTTACACAAGCAACCTCAACACCTTCAACCTCCAGGCTCTGGCTGACGATGCTGGCAAAGCAGGGATATACACAGATGGTTGCCACGTGGGGCAGGTCGGGGTAGGCATCCTCAAAGTCGTTTACTCGCTCTGTGAACTTCAGAACACTTTCCTCGCTGTCTGTGGTTTTCAAGGTCGTAAGCTCCACACTTCCCATCAGGAATTTCTTAACTTTTCAAATCCGTATTATACTTGGCAAGAGCCTCTTCGTACTTGTTCTGTTCCATATTATATTTCTCTTTTATTGTTTTAATTTCGGATTGTTTATATGTCTCTCTTTGTCTCGTTTGGTCTTTTTTTCGAAGCTTTTCTGCAGGGCTTCCGTAAGATCCACACCCGTCTGGTTGGCCAGGCAGATCAGCACCCACAATACATCAGCCATTTCCTCGCTGGGGTCCTGCTTCTCGCCTTCCTTGAAGGATTGTTCCCCATATTTGCGAGCCATAATCCTGGCCAGTTCTCCCACTTCCTCAGTCAGGACTGTCATATTGGTCAGCTCGTTGAAGTATCTGACGCCATAGGTCTTAATCCACTGATCTACTTTATCTTGCGCTTCTTGAATGGTCATATTACCTTCCTTTAAATAATATCATTAAAAGAATCATTATTGCAGCCAAAAGTACATGAATGAACACGGAATTAAATCTGTTTTCGTTTTTATACTCTTCCCAGTGCCACATTTTATAACAATTATATGGAAATTGAATTATCATTCCTATAAATAAGAGGTATTTGTATGTCTCATAGTTGTCTATAAGTAACAATATTAATGCTGTAAGCATGCAAATAATTCCAAGATTGCTCAAATAAGAAAGAAACTTCTTCATCTTTTATTCCTTGTTTTTAGTGTCCATACAGATTGTTACAGGCCCGTCATTCAGCAGTTCTACCTTCATATCAGCCCCAAATTCGCCTGTTCCAACGGGTTTGCCAAGGGCCTCGGAAAGCTGCTTGACAAAGCTGTTATATAATGGTATAGCCACTTCGTGACCGGCTGCCCTAATCCAGCTGGGACGATTGCCCTTTTTGTAGCTTGCCATCAGGGTAAACTGACTGACAACAATAATGTCGCCTCCCGTTTCCTGGATATTCCTGTTCATGATTCCTGCTTCATCATCAAAGACGCGCAAGCCTACGATTTTACGTGTCAGCCAGTCTATATCTTCCTTGTTATCAGACTGTTCTATGCCTAACAGGATAAGGAAACCATCTCCAATCTCAGCCTTCTTCTGACCCTCGATGGTGACGCTTGCATGTGTTACTCTTTGTATAACAGCTCTCATGTTACGGTCTTTTCTTACTGCAAAGATACTATAATTATTTGATACTTACCTTGTTTTAGTTTTTTTTATGTTTATGAAATGTTTTTTCATCATTGCAGAATTTCCATTCCAAACCTTGAAACGTATATTCCAAGGTTTGCAACGTACATACCAAAGTTTGGAATGTACATACCAAATGTAGTTTAACGATTTTAGTTGATAGCTTAGAGGCTTATTTGTATTACTCGTTGAGTACTTTAAGTCTTATTTGTAGTGCAGGTTGATGCGGTTAAAC
>CADAWW010000249.1 GCA_902791675.1 uncultured Bacteroidales bacterium | reverse complement strand
GGGGAATCCCCCAGGTGTGTTCGTCAGAGAAAAGACGTTCTGCTGTTGCAACACAGACGGCTCCATTGGGATAACGCGAAGCCAGTACATAAGGGGCTTCTCCGCCATTTGTCCTTACTTCAGGCAATGGCATACATCTGCTTATAACAGCAGGAGCACTTTCACGCAATGTATCGCCGACATGATGGTCCGACCTCCACGTTTCCCTCTCGCGTAAACACCACACATCGGTTAGTTGAAGGTCGGAAAAAAGCGCATCATCGTTCACAGCAAAAGGAGCAGCCAGACGATGCCACTTAAGTGCACGGTTCACTTCGTCGAGCCTTGCCTTCAGATTACGGCCTGCATAAGGGAAGACATGATCAGAAAGACCGTTAGGAAGAGGTTTGTTCAGCGGATGGCGCATTACCCCGATAACACATCCCAGTCCTACAGCTATCAAGGGTTCGTCCTCGCAGTTAATAAGTCCCATATTACCTGGCTGAGTCTTGTATCTCAACAGTTTAGCCACTCGCTGTAAGGTGACTGGAACAGATGTCACGACTTCCACATCATAGGTACGGAACACATCGCTCTTTTCTATCACCTGATAGGTGAAGGCATGTTCTATGGGCATACCTGGAGCATATTTACGTCCCAGCTGGGTAAGTTTCTCTCGCCAAGGCTGGTTGTGCTCTTCACGTCCGAAATCTACCTTCCAATATGCCATTCCTGCCTTATGGTTCTCTTTCAGACGAGCCGTCCAATAGGCTTCTGGATTCTTGGCATCGCTGGCTGCACTGGCCTCCTGACAGCATATCCATCCGCCCAGGCCTTTCCATCCTGCTTTCTTGGTCATACGAACCAACTTCTTAAGGCTGCCTTTGCAACCAGGGAATCGGTCAGCAGCCATACGGGCACTACCCATCAGCTCGTTCTTGCGATTATCTACAGGCACATCCCAAGAATCGTCCATCAGGAAGATAAGGTCCTCGCGAAACTCAGGAAAGAAGGTTGTCCATCCTTCCAACGGGCCGTTGCCGAACATATACTGTTCGGTCATAACACGTGGTGTGGCAGATCCGTCATAACTGACCACATAGCCCTGAATGTTCCAAGTGGAGAAATAATCAGGCACATTACTGGGTTTCTCGGGCACCAAAGACTTATGGGGTTTTGCTTCCAGCGTAAAGGAAGCCATAAACAGGGAAAAGACTAATAATAATTTCATCTCTTGTTATTTTTGGTGTATAAAAATTTCTTACCCTTACTTACCAGAACAGGTTTAAAATATTATATATTCATTTCTTTTTATGCCTGGACGTAGTCCTCGGCAAAAGCCAATGTTACGATTTTTGAATTTTTGGGTTAGGGAATAGGATGGTGAAGCGGGTCAGGTGGTCGTCCGGGTCTGTAAGCAGACTGAAGGTGCAGCCATGAGCCGTAAGGATGTCGCGGATGAGCAGAAGTCCGATACCTTGTCCCTGGGGTTTTGTAGAGTAGAAGGGAGTAAAGAGGTTCTGACCCACATCGGACGAGATGCCGTGTCCGTTGTCAGTGATGGTTAGAAGCCCCCCTCCAACTCCCCCCGAGGAGGGAGAGCTTTGCGTGGTGATAGTAATAGTCCCATTATTTTGAACCGTATGTTCCCTTCCATAGAGGGAAGGGTCGGGAGAGGGTCCTATACTTTCCACACTATTCTTCACGATGTTGATAAGTACCTGTTGGAATAGGACGGTGTCAAGTCGGACAGGAATAGCTTCGTCAGTAAGATTAAACTCTAATCGGACCTGAGTAGCAGTACAAAGGCTTTCCAAGAAAGGACGGCAAGCATCCACCTCTTCACTAAGGTCGCAAAGCTGCAACTGCGGTTTGGGAATTTTTACAACCTCGGCAATGCGGGTAACGAAGGCAGAAAGAGACTTCATACGTTCGCTGACTTCTTCATTATGAATTAACCCAAGGATTCCTGCCACGCTGTTGTTCACCTCGTGTGCTATCATGCGGATAACACGTTCGTAGGCAGCTTTTTCTGCACGCCGCACTTCATCAGTAAGGGATTCAATGAGATAGAAGGGATGCCGGAAGCCGCGGTCGGGGAAGGAAAGGTAGTTGATGCGGAAAAGTTGCGGCTCACCGGGCAGGCGGATGGTGGTTTCCTGACCGAGGGGCAGTTTGCACATGGCTTCCTCTACGGAGGGCGACATCATCTGCTTGGCGGCAGGGTTCATGGAAGTGATGTTACCGTCTATGTCACATTGTACAATGCCCATGGGCGAGGCGTTGATAAGCAGACTCAGAAAGGTGTATTGCTCCTCCAGCGAAAGGTGTTCGCTGCGCAAGCGAACCAGCAGGTCGTTAAAGGCCTGTACAATGATATCCGTTTCGGGTTGACCGGTCTTTGCCAGTCGGGTTGTCAGGTCCAGATCTTTCATCAGTTCCATGCCGCCGACGAGTGTATCGTAAGGACGGAGAGTGTCTTTTGATAGAAGAGCCACAGATAAAGGAGTAGCAGTACAACGAAGCCTTCTGTCACGTAGAACAGCCGGGGATGGCTGTGGAACGTGCCGTAAAGAGCAACAGTTGCAAGTGCTGCTATACCAAGAGCGAGAAAAAGAAAGTAATACTTAAGTTTCACCTATTTGAGTTTAGAGTTTAATGTTTAAAGTTTAGAGTCAGTGGTAAGTTTGGGGTTTTTGAGTATAGAGTCTTGAGAACTATTCACAATCAACTGAATAAAGTGACTTTAAACTCTACACCATATCAACTTTCAACTATCTATAAGCCGTGCTTTTCAATTTTACGGTATAGTGCTCCACGACTGATGCCCAGTTCCTTAGCCACGAGGGAGAGGTTGCCATTATGTTTCTGAATACAGGCAGCGATGGCGTTACGTTCGAGGGTAGAGAGTGAGGCCCCCTCTCCGCTCCCCCTTTGGGGGAGTACTTCATTACTGGTGAGAACTTTATTCTGGAAGTCAGCAACCGTGAGCATATCTCCCTCCCTTAAGTTCTCCCCCAAAGGGGGAGCAGAGAGGGGGCTTTCATGCATCAGCAATGCCCTCTCTACAAGATTCTTCAGTTCGCGGATGTTGCCGGGGAATGGAAGTGTTTGGAGGTAAGCAACGGCCTCGTGTGATGCAGTGACAACAGGAAAGTTGTTTGCCAGACATGCTTCTCGCAGGAAATGCTCTACCAGGAGCGGGATGTCCTCGCGGCGCTCGCGGAGGGGCGGCAGGTGCAGATTAATGAGGTTGATGCGATAGAAGAGGTCCTCGCGGAAGGTCTTTTCCTCTACCATCGCCCGCAGGTCGGCATTTGTAGCGCAGACAACCCTGACATCGGTGCGGCGTGTATGACTGTCACCCAGCACCTCGTAGGTCTGATCCTGCAGCACACGCAGGAGCTTTACCTGACTGGCAAGAGACAGTTCTCCTATCTCGTCCAGAAAGATGGTGCCGCCCTTTGCCAGTTCGAAGCGGCCTATACGGTCGGACGTTGCATCGGTAAAGGAACCTTTCTTATGACCGAACATCTCACTTTCAAACAATGTAGAAGAGATACCTCCGAGGTTTACTTTCACGAAAGGTCCGTTAGCCCGCTTACTTTGCCGGTGTATGGCCTCGGCAATCAGTTCCTTGCCTGTTCCGCTCTCGCCTGTGATAAGGACCGGCGCATTGGTAGGGGCTACGCGGGCTA
>CADAWW010000248.1 GCA_902791675.1 uncultured Bacteroidales bacterium | reverse complement strand
CTTTTGTCGATGATGACGAGGCGCAGGGTGTCTGCACTGGTCGCAGCCTCGGTGCTGTCCGTCGGCTGTTCTGCATCTGCCACCTCTTGCCGTGCCGTTGGACGACAAGAGGCGAATGCGAGGGCGGCAATCAGGAGGAAGAGAAGTTTTGATTGTTTCATATTACTTGTATTCTTCTATTTTGTGTAGCGAAGGTACGGAAAAGGAATGAAAAAGCCTGCGGCGAGGCCCGAAAAGTGACTGCCGAGGGTGCAAGTCTGCACATTTGTTCAGAAATTCATTAGATTTATCGTTGCTGTAATGCATAAGAGCTATTTCTTTCAAACCAAAGCACTACCGCACAGAACACGGCTATCAGGAGGAAAAGAAGTCTTGTTTGTTTCATTTCCTTCTTTTATTTGAAAACGCTTTCAAGTTTCCTTGTCAGCGACTTCCCTCGTAAATCGGCTGCAATAATTTTACCCTGCGGGTCTATCAGGAGATTGGCGGGTATGGTACTGATTCCATATATGGCGCAAAGACGGGATTTTCGACCTTGCAGTTCGGAGAGCTGAATGAATGGAGTGCCGAAACTCTTAATACCTCGTTGCCAAGCATCTTTCTTGTCGTCGATAGAAATGGCTAAAACTTCCAATCCCTTGTCACGGAAACGTTCATAGTTCTGGATAACATTGGGCATTTCCATTCGACAGGGACGGCACCAACTGGCCCAGAAATCAATCAGCACGTATTGCCCCTGTCCGCACCATTCGCTAAGTCGGTGCTGCTTCCCATCAGGCGATAGCAGAACTACATCATTACAAAATGGTTTGCCTATCTGTCGGCTACGAAGCATCTGCAATCGGGCTTTGACTTCGGTCAGTAGGGGATGATTATAGTAGTAGGCTGTGCTGTCAAGGGCAGAGGCCAGTTCATCGTAGTCCATATAGCCATTGACGGCTTCCAGATAGTAGGCAGCTATCACATTGTCACGGTTTTCGTGGATAATGGTGCGTGCGAATTCATTGTTCGCTTCTTGGTTGGCTGCAATCTGTTGTTCCAGTTCTTTTTTCTTGGCTTCGTCTTTTGCTTGCCGGGAAGCTATGAAAAGGCGATAGAATTCATCCGTAAAACGAGTTTCTTCTTTGCTGTATCGGCGGAACCTTTCATTTAGCGGTGAGGCAGATAGGGAGTCGTTGACGAAATCCATCATCAGAGGGTCACCATCGTTGAAGAATTGAATGTTGTTGACACCTTTTGTCGTTCCTAAAGAAAGCAGGTCGTAGGCGGGCCGTGTGCCGCTCATTGTAAACCTGCCGTCTGTAACGGTTACACTGTCCAACATCTCACGTGAACTTAGTCCGTTATTCTTGTAGATATAAATCTTGTTGATGCCATCAGGTACGATACCACTTACCTTATAGTCTTTCGTGCCATTCTGTGCATTTGCGAATGTCGCTGCTGATAGCATGGCCAACAGGAGCAGGAATCGTCTGTAGTGTCTCTTCTTGTTCATAATCTTTTCGTTTTATTACTATTTCGTGTCGCAAAGTTACAGAAAGTCCTACGAAAAAGCCCAAGACATGACCGAAAAACGGATGCCGGGGGTGCAGGTCTTAAACTAGTTAAAGAGTTTTGCCCTATTTTTGTACTTCGCAGTTTTAGAAACATGCAGCTATCATTTCCCTGCCCAACTTGTGGATATGGTCGATGATGGCCTTCTCGCGCTCGGCTGACGGTTTCTTGAAACCATTGATGTAGTTACGTAGTAAGGTGGCATTCATGCCTAATGAGCGGGCAAACTCGGCTACGTTGATTTCCTTGTGGGTAAGAAAGAATCGTTGTAGGGACGTCGGCTCAGCATCGTCATAGGCGAAACTCTCGAAACTGATGTCCTCGTCAAGTTCGCGCCAGTGAATGCCATCGAACCCGAAAGTATAAGCAGCCCTTTCTTCATCGGTAGCCATTCGCAACTTGGGATACCAAAGAAGTGACTGGCTATACTCATGCCCCTCCTCATCACGACCATATATGTGTTCGGCATCGAACCAAATCTCCTTAATCTTCATAAACTATTCCTCCTTTATTTATTAAAATGTTCGTTCCAACGTTTGATAATGATATCAGCGTTCTCGTCAATCACAGTCTTGATCTTGCGGAAATCGTTCGATTTGATGCCCTGCTTTTCTGCGAGAACAAACTCCGAGCCGTTCCACTCAAACTTGGCCATGCCACCATTACCCTCCACATGGATGTGCAACGGCTCATGTTCCTTGCTATAGAAGAAGAACGAGAATCCAAAGAATCTGAATACTTCTGGCATATTTCTTTCGTTATATTGTTTATCTGCCACAAAGATAGGAATTATTTTTGATACCTCACAGGTTTTGGCCAATTATTTTCTATGATTTAACAATTCACCACTACTTTTGGTTGGATAGATTATGGAGTCATAGATCATGGGTTCTCCATAATCCTTACTGTTTTTTGAAAGTTAGACATAAAGTGAATGGGTCACGAGGGTTATTTAAGTTTATTTGTTTTCATTTTGTTTATGAGCAAAGAGTGGACTATAGCGATTCTTCTCGAATCAACTGTTCCCTTATCCTTTCAGTTATAGGAAACATTCCAGAATACTCCTCATAATCTTCCT
>CADAWW010000247.1 GCA_902791675.1 uncultured Bacteroidales bacterium | reverse complement strand
AGCATTCTCGAAGCAGATCATCTGTGTTTCCTCACAGGTCTTGTATGGATCAAGGCCAGCAGCCTCGCAAATCTGGTTTGCCTCTTCGATAGAAGCAATACCATGAGCGTTCAAACAAGCAAGAATCTGCTTGATACGACGGTCTTGTGACTCGAATTTTACTTCTCTAATCATAGCAGTTCCTCCTTATTCTTTACGTGGGTCAATACTCTTAACAGCACCGTCCTCAGCCTTTGTACGGCCATAGGTACCTGTAACACTCTTCAAAGCCTCGTCGGCAGGCATACCCTTCTTGATAGCGTCCATGAACTTGCCCATGTGAACAAACTCGTAACCGCATACCTGATCGTCCTTGTCCAAGTACATCTTGGTGATGTAACCCTCGGTCAGCTGCAGGTAACGGGTACCCTTAACCTTTGTACCATATAAGGTACCTGTCTGAGAGATAAGACCCTTGCCAAGGTCTTCCAAACCGGCACCAATCATCAGACCACCCTCTGAGAAGGCACTCTGTGTACGGCCGTATACAATCTGAAGGAAGAGCTCGCGCATAGCTGTGTTGATAGCATCGCAAACCAAGTCGGTATTCAAAGCCTCGAGGATGGTCTTGCCAGGCAGAATCTCTGATGCCATAGCAGCAGAGTGTGTCATACCAGAGCAACCGATAGTCTCGACTAAAGCCTCCTCGATAACGCCGTCCTTAACGTTCAAGGTCAGCTTGCAAGCACCCTGCTGGGGAGCACACCATCCGATACCGTGTGTCAGACCGCTGATGTCCTTAATCTCCTTTGCCTGAACCCACTTTCCTTCTTCTGGAATGGGAGCAGGACCATGGTTGGGGCCTTTAGCCACGCAACACATGTTTTGTACTTCGTGTGAATAAACCATGTTTACTTTTTATTATTAATAATTAGGTGTTATAATATTATCCAAAATTCATGCAAAAGTAGTAAAATTTGTGCTTATAAACAAATAAGGAGTCTGATTTTTCTCTTCTTCTACCTAATTATCAGTATTTTTGATAACTTTGCATGACAAAAACCGCATATCATGCAAGTTAAGATTCAAGAAACAGAAATTATCCAGGCAGCAGAACAGGGAATGGATGCCTTTGTCGATGTCTTTCACCATCACATCCTGGATGCCATAGGTGGTGAGTTGAATGCACAGGGAATGAGTCAACTCGGTCCCGATCAGATAACCCTTTTGGCATACATGATTTTCCGTGAGGAAGTGATGGACGGCGGATTTATCCAACTTATCCACAACGGCTACGGCCCCTTCATCTTTCTGAATCCCTTTGCCAAGGCTATGCGACTGTGGGGAGCCAAGGACTTCTGTAACCTGATATATAAAGGCAGGAAACTATTTGAGAAATATGCCGACGAACTGACACACGAATGTTCCGACGAGGAATTCATGGCTCTCTTTGAGAAATACCCCGAATTTGACGAGCTCGACGATGAATTTATAGAGATGGAGGAAGAAGTCACAGAGACTGTGGCTCGCTACATCGACGAACACTTAGAATCCTTTGCCGAGATTATCAAGTAAGCAGCAGATTCTTAGAACAGGAAAGAAATTCTGCCCCAATGATAGGTTATATGCCCACTTCCGTTAACCACGAAAGTCAGATTATAGCCTAGTGCTACATTCTTGTGTATCTGTAATCCGGCGCTGAAGTCAAGACCGAAGAAATTGTGGTGGTTATCATAGGCATATATATGCGTATAGCCTGGAGCCAAGTCGGCATAAGCTTTAAAATTATCTACAATTGGCAGATATGCCCTTATACCGCCAAGTCTGGCGTTGATAATACCATAATGCTTGGGGCTTTTCACTTCGTTCCAACCGGACATATACGAGCCACCGACGATGTTCAGACCAAAATACTCGCCCATTTCTTTTCTGAGCATAAAGCCCGCACCCCAGGCATCCTGAACATACAAGTCAATCTGAGTGGTCAGGCCAGAAGGCGGTAATTGTCGTTCGTCATAGGGCTTAGCATATTGTTTGGGAGAATAATAGGGGATGTAATTATTAGTCCTGGGAGGACGGCCGTTAAAAATCTGCATCCCGCCATTTTCGTACAATACATAATATATATTGGCAAGCTTCTCCGACAAGATAGGTCCCTGAATATTGTCGTACAACCTAAACCTCAGGTCAGAGCCGCTTACCTCTACAACTCTGATATTCACAGTCTTACCACTAGTAAGCACCATCTTATCCTGTGCCTTCAACCCTATCGATGAGAGCATAAGAAAGACCAAAAACAGATACTTTTTCATGATACACAACATTTCTCTGGGGACAAAGATACGATTAAGTGAGCGAAAAAACAAATTTATTTGATTTTTTCCGAACGAGAGTATTTTCGAGACAAAGTCTCAATGATACGATTAAGTGAGCGAAAAAACAAATTTATTTGATTTTTTCCGAACGTGAGTATTTTCGAGACAAAGTCTCAATGATACGATTAAGTGAGCGAAAAAACAAATTTATTTTGGAAATCTCTCATTAAAAATCTTTTATTCATTAGGATGTCTTTTTGTAAATATGGTTGATACTCTAAATGTCATTAACGATGAAACAATCAACCAATCAGTCCAGTTTAGAACAGTCAATTATGGATGTTCAGA
>CADAWW010000246.1 GCA_902791675.1 uncultured Bacteroidales bacterium | reverse complement strand
GGCAGTTTGGTTCTGCCTATATGCATCAGGCCGTCCAGAAATGTTCCGGTTGTTATCACCACGCATCTTGCCTTGAAGGTAACATCCATATATGTTATGACACCTGTTACCCTTTTGTTTTCTACCAGAATCTCTTTAACCTGATCCTGCCAGATGTGAAGGTTAGGCGTGTTTTCAAGAATTTCGCGCCAGGCCCAGATGAATTTACCTCTGTCGCATTGTGCACGAGGACTCCACATAGCCGGCCCTTTGCTACGGTTCAGCATACGGAACTGAATAGCTGTGCGGTCGGTAACTTCTCCCATGTGTCCGCCCAGAGCATCAATCTCCCTTACGATCTGTCCTTTGGCAATGCCGCCGACAGCAGGATTGCAACTCATTTGTGCAATCTTGTTCATATCCATTGTTATGAGACAGGTCTTCGCTCCTAGTTTCGCACTGGCTGCTGCCGCCTCGCATCCTGCGTGCCCTGCACCAACCACCACTACATCAAATTTCATTTCCATATATATGCGACACTCAATTTAACCGCAAAATTAATATTTTCTCTTAACATTTGAGCCAAAATTTTGTTCAAATCACTTTTTTATGTAAATTTGCGCGGAATATTGTACTTAAAATAAGGTATAAGCAGAACAAAAACAAAAATATTCAATAACTAAATTTAATGATTTATGTGGTTAATCAATTCATCAATCGGTAGGAAGGTGGTGATGTCTGTAACAGGCATTGCGCTTATCCTGTTCTTGACCTTTCATGCGTCAATGAACGTAGTAGCCCTCATTAGCGCTAAGGGTTACAATATGATTTGTGAGTTCCTGGGTGCCAACTGGTATGCTGTAGTAGCAACTATCGGGTTGGCTGGCTTGGTAGCTCTTCATTTTATTTTTGCTATTTGGCTTACAATTCAGAACCGGAAGGCTCGTGGTAACAGCAAGTATGCTGTCACCAGCAAGCCCGATAAGGTTGAGTGGGCAAGCCAGAATATGTTGGTTCTCGGTATCATTGTTGTTCTGGGTATGGGTCTTCACCTGTACAACTTCTGGTACAACATGATGTATGCCGAGTTGGCTGGTGTTGAGAATGCGATTGCTCCAACAGACGGAGTCGGCTACATTATCCAGACCTTCTCTTGTCCCTGCTATGCTGCCGTTTATCTGGTATGGCTGGTTGCATTGTGGTTCCATCTGACACACGGTTTCTGGAGTGCTCTTCAGACATTGGGTTGGAACGGTAAGATCTGGTTCAACCGCTGGAAGTGCATCAGCGCAGCCTACACAACCATCGTTATTCTGATGTTTGTAGCTGTAGTCGTTGCCTTTGCCTGTGGTTATGTGCCCAGCGATTACGAAGGTACAGTTCCCAGCTGTGGTGGTTGCTAATTATGTATTAACAATAAAGATATTGACATAAGTTATGGCAAAGAAAATAGATTCAAGAATTCCCGAAGGCCCAATAGCAGAGAAGTGGACCAACTATAAGGCTCACCAGCGTCTCGTAAATCCAAAGAACAAGCTGAAGCTCGACGTTATCGTTGTAGGTACCGGTCTTGCCGGCGCCAGCGCAGCAGCTTCACTTGCCGAGATGGGCTTCAACGTATATAATTTCTGTATTCAGGACTCACCCCGTCGTGCTCACTCTATTGCTGCACAGGGTGGTATCAATGCAGCCAAGAACTATCAGAACGACGGCGACTCTGTTTACCGTCTCTTCTACGATACTGTAAAGGGTGGCGACTATCGTGCCCGTGAGGCCAATGTTTACCGTTTGGCCGAGGTCAGCAACAACATCATCGATCAGTGTGTTGCCCAGGGCGTTCCCTTTGCTCGCGAATACGGAGGTATGCTGGCCAACCGTTCATTCGGTGGTGCACAGGTAAGCCGTACCTTCTATGCTAAGGGTCAGACCGGTCAGCAGCTGCTGCTGGGTGCTTACTCCAGCCTTTCCAAGGAAGTTCAGAAGGGTAAGGTTAAGCTCTTCACCCGTTACGAGATGGAGGATGTTGTTATTATCGACGGACGTGCCCGTGGTATCATTGCTAAGAACTTGGTAACAGGTAAGCTGGAGCGTTTCAGCGCCAATGCCGTTGTTATAGCAACCGGCGGTTACGGAAATGCTTACTTCCTCTCTACCAACGCTATGGGCTGTAACTGTACAGCAGCTATCCAGTGCTATCGTAAGGGTGCCATGATGGCCAACCCCTCATACGTACAGATTCACCCCACCTGTATTCCTGTTCACGGTGACAAGCAGTCTAAGCTGACTCTTATGTCAGAATCTCTGCGTAACGATGGCCGTATTTGGGTTCCCAAGAAGCTGGAGGATGCCAAGAAACTGCAGAAGGGCGAGATTCAGGCATGGGATATTCCCGAAGAGGATCGCGACTACTATCTGGAGCGCCGTTATCCCGCTTTCGGTAACCTCGTTCCCCGTGACGTAGCCTCTCGTGCTGCCAAGGAGCGTTGCGATAAGGGCTTCGGCGTTAACAACACCGGTCTGGCTGTATTCCTTGACTTCTCAGAGTCAATCAACCGCCTGGGCCTTGATGCCATGAAGCAGCGTTATGGCAACCTCTTCGATATGTACGAGGAGATTACCGACGTTTATCCTGGCGACTTCGGCAAGGAAATCAATGGCGTTAAGTACTACAAGCCCATGATGATCTTCCCCGCTATCCATTATAC
>CADAWW010000245.1 GCA_902791675.1 uncultured Bacteroidales bacterium | reverse complement strand
GGTGTTCAACCATCCGGAGATGAACGGCTTCACGGGTAGAACATACGACGCAACCTTCTGCAAGACCGTGCGCAAAATGTGGATTCAGTTCGCCAAGACCGGTAATCCGTCGCTCACTGCAGACATGTCTCCTGATGGCAAGGCCAAGGAGTGGCCACTCTATGACACAGGGGAAAAGAAAGTAATGGTCTTAGATGAGTTCGACATCCATCCGGCCAAGGAGTCCGACTTGAAGATAGTTGACTGGGAGCGCACCTACTTCCTGACCAACACTTATTTCAACTGACCGTTTTTATGATATTACTAGGTCCAGGAGGATGTGCCTTCAGTTAGGCACATCCTCTTTTTTGGTACGTTTGGATCATGGGGTCGTGGATCATGGGGACTCGCTGCGCTAAAGTGCACCGAATAGGACAAATGCACAGAACGGAACGAAGATGGATGGAGAAAATCGCTATACGTAAATGGCGCAGGATGCTTGGTTGCATCTTGCGCCATTGTAGTTAGGATACTTCATGAAGGTGTCCTTTTTTATTTCAGAGCATCATAGGTGGCATCATCTACCGGCTCACACCATTGAGTTTCACTCGACTTCTGTCGCGACTCGGCAAAGTCGATGCCAGCATCACTCTGCTCTCGCTGCTCCATCAGTTCATTGCTGGCTCCGTCCTGTACATCCTTATGATAAGTCAGATGCTGGAACCAGGAGTCTTTCTGTGCTCCGTGCCAGTGTTTCACTTCAGCAGGGATGGCGATGACGGTGCCGGGAGTCAGCTCTTGCGGCTCCTTGCCCCATTCCTGATACCAGCCTTTGCCGGCAACACAGATGAGTACCTGCACCTGTTTGTGATGGATGTGCCAGTTGTTGCGGCAACCTGGTTCAAAGGTGACATTCATTACTCCACCGCCAACGTCAGCCAAGTAACTCTGACCGATGAAATACTTTCCGTAGGGATTTGGCTCGCCCTTGGACCAAGGGGAGTTCAAAGACTCAAACGTCTGTGCATTTATTGTTATCATCGTCATGATTGCGATTATAGATAAAACGATTCTTTGCATTATAATATTACCTTTTTACCATTTTTTATATATAATCCTTTAGATGGATTAGATACCTTCTCACCATTCAGGGTGTAATATGCTCCATCTTCCATACGATTACCATTGACGCTCTCGATGGCGGTCGTACCTGAAGTAAGCGAAAGAGTTACACTGATGTTGTTTTGGCCTGCTTTGAGGAATGTGCGGAGTTCACTTTCTGACAGTCCGTCGATATGTCCTAAACGAGTATAGCTCCAAGAGTTTGAATCGTAGAAGATACAGATGTATTGTCCGCTGTATAGAACGATGTCTCCGGGCTGAGCTGTCATCTGCTCATTTTTTGTTGTCAGCGATCGGCCCAAAGGACCCCAAATCTCGAAATTGTTGTCGTTAAGAGTTACGGTGATGAAGGCATCCTGCAGTGCAGCAACTAACTCGCGTGTGGCGTCATTATCGACCAGTGTTACGCTCTGTGTTTCTCCGTCAATAGTGATATACATTTTCTGTTCCATATTCTGCGCCTTCATTTCACTGTCTGCTGAACAGCAGCAGAACAACATTGCTGCTAAAAATGATAAAATCTTTTGCATCGTTATCATTATTTTTTTGTTTTACGTTTCTAGGTGCAAAGGTACGCACATTATATTATATAGGTATTACACAAATTGGCTGATGATATACCAATTTCGCAGAAAGTGATTAAAAATCGTAAAAAATATACCATTATTAGACTATTTTTCGTATATTTGCAACTGATATGCGGAAAATTTTGAAGGTAGAAACTCCTAACGACTATGCTCGTTTTGTGGATGCACCCGTGTTGCACCCATTGATCAGCATCATCCATTATGACGAGCTGGCGCCCTTCCGTCATAGCCTGAACAACTATGGCGTGTATGGGCTGTTCATCCAGCGACAGTTTCCCTTCAATCTCTCATACGGCATGCGGAAATTGCAGGTGAGCGATGGTTCCATCATTGCTGTGGAACCGGGACAGATAGGCGGTTTGGAGGACAATGGTGAGCGCATTTCACTATGCGGTTGGGTGCTGCTGTGGTCGCCTGAACTGTTGCACGGCAGCGAACTGGAACGCCAGATAGACCGCTATCAGTTCTTCTCGTATTTCTTCGATGGTTCGCTGCGCATGGAGCCCGACGAATGGCTCTGCATCACGCAGTTGGTGGCTCAGATGCGACAAGAGCTACAGGCACACGAGGACTCACCGTCTCTGAGGAAAGTGCTCCTGGCTTATCTGCGACTGATACTGGAATACTGCAACCGCATCTACCAGCGCCAGTTGTCTGAGGAGAATAAAGGAGAGACCGACCTGCTGAAGCGCTTTCACAACCTGCTGCAAACCTATTTTCGCGAGAACCGTCAACTGGCGCAAGGCTTGCCCTCCGTAGCGTGGTGTGCTTCCGAACTGGCTTATTCGCCCCGTTACTTCGGCGATTTGATTCGCAAGGCCACTGGTGGTACAGCCATCGGCTACATCCATATTTATATAATCAATCAGGCGAAAAGTCTGCTGATGCAAGGTCATAACATCAGCGAGACTTCTCGCCTGCTCGGTTTCGACTTCCCCCATCATTTCACCCGTCTGTTCAAACGTATCACGGGCCTCACACCCAGCGAGTTTGTAGGGAAATAGAGTTTTTTATTTCTTCTTTATTTCCAGAATCCCGTCAACTTCGTGCGCTACAAACGGACCTTCCTTGCATTCCAAAAGGACACTGGGTTCTAAGCACTCTAGGTCGTGCCAAACGTTCTTTGGTATGTCAGCGCCAAAGGTCCCGTTTTCCTGGCTTATTACGTATGACTCTAACACCTCGCCTTCGTCGTTATAGGTAGAAATTCTGACTTTCCCCTTTAATAAAACAACAGTTTCGTCTTTGGTGGGATGGTGATGAACGGGGATGAATGTGCCTGGTTCCAAGGCATTGAGGAAGCGGTGACACTTGTCTTGAAGACTCTGATGGAAATTGTAATTCATCCTTAGCCTCGGTGACTTCCTGGCTTCTTCTGCCAAGTTCTCAATCAGATTTTTGTCTATCAGTTTCATATTCA
>CADAWW010000244.1 GCA_902791675.1 uncultured Bacteroidales bacterium | reverse complement strand
TCTGATCTTCTTTTAGGGTAAAACGGAAGAGGCAGGCATCCCGAGGTTTCACATCGTAACTTAGCCAGTCACCGACTTCCACATCCTGTCCGCTCCACAGCTCCTTGACACGACTAAATTCATCATGCCCAATCCCCAGGTCTTCGAGCATAATCTTTCCTCTGACAGGAGTCGAGGTAAGGCTATTGTTGTAATTGAAGACTGCCACATACAGGTATTTATCTGTCCTGTAATAAACTTTGTTCTCTGCGCCCTCGGCACCATTGTTATATTCTCCCGTTCCGTATATGGGACGGAAGCTTTTCTCCAATGCCAGCATCTCGTTGATATCAGGATTCCCCAACAGCTCCTGTGCACGCTGACGGGAAAGCTCAGGATTTCCTCGACCCGACTTATTAACAAGGCTGAAGTTATCGGCCAACTGCATAACGCCCGATACGATTCCACTGGTCAATCGGGCGCGGTTCTCTGCCAAAGTGGTATTTCCTTCGCCTCCCTCACCAACAAGAGGAATACCGTCGGGGTCGTTAAACTGGTATAGCCCATCGGTCCACCACCCTGCTGTAATGGCATTCATGCAGTATTCTGTCCATCCTATGGTTCCCCATGTATCACAAGCCTGCCTGCGTGCATTGCCATATTGGTAAGGGAAGAGAGGGCCGATAGAAATAAGAATAAAAACAGGTTCCTTCAACTGGTTGACTCTGTCCACAAAATATTTGAAGCCCTGATTGTATGCCTCTACTCCCGTGTGGATAGTCTTATCGTAAAAAGAGTCAGCCTCGAAGATACCGTTGGTAACGAAGTCCAGCTTGAAGGCCCTTACAGCAGGATGCGTAGGGTCTAAACAGAAGGCACCGTCATTACTAAGAGGCTTACCATTTGCTTTTAGCACCACATCGCGTGCCTTGTAGGTTTTTGTGGAGCTCTGGTAGTATATATTGTCCAGATCATTCTCGCCCCACCAAAGGGCAAAGGGATAGCCGTAGCATCCCATCACCTGCATGCTGGTATCTGCCTGTGCCACCAGTACTTTCTCGTCCTGCGTGCTAAGGTTGCTCCACGAGTCGATACTGATGAGGTTTCTATTCTCGCCATTGTGAAATCCTATCGGACGTAATGTACTGGAAATAAACTTCATTATTTCGGAATCATCTGTCCGGTTATTACCTTTTTCCAGCACATTCCAACTCATCCATCCGACTGGGCGTCCGTATGGCCAGTTGTCACGTTTGGGGACTACGGTAGTACAAGCCTTAGCATACGTTTCCATACCATCTCTCCAGTCGCTGAAATATCCTACCATAAAGCGGGCGCTGGTGATGCTCTCACCCTCCAGTTTTCCGTGAGGAATAACATCGCGCGTACCTGTCTCGGCAACTCCCGAAACCACCTCAATTTTACTTATCTTGCTATCGTCAACAGCGGTTATGCGGATGGCGCTTTTCCAATGATCATGATCAACAGAACCGATGACCAATCCATTGCGACTCTTAGCGTCATAGATGGCAGTAACCTCGTAACTGGTGATACTCGTATTCAGTCGCATACGTCCATAACGGCAGAACCCGTCATTATCGAAGGGAACCTTCAGCATGCGATTGCTTTGACTCGCAGTGAAAATCAAGTAGCTAACCGAATTATTCACGGGGGCCAACATATTACTTTTTATGGTTTGGGGACTTTGCAGTTCCATGCTTACAAGCATGTAGTCCACCTTGGGGTAGGTGGTGTAATGGAGTAGCATGGAAACATCATCGCCGTTGTTGCAGCCGGTAAAGCGCAGCGTACTGCGTACACCCTTCCCGAACTCGTCTTCTACATCCTGGGTAAGCAGCTCCACCTCGCTGAAATTCTTAATGGTAACTGTACGGGGCTTGCCTTGGGGATTATCGTAGGTCGCCTCTGGAATAGAACCGCTGAAAATGGTCTTCTGTGCTCCATTAGCACTGCATTGAACACGGATAATACGCGATGTAGAGAGGTAGGTAATGCGCCATGGGCCTTGTTCTATAACTTCGTTGGCATACAGATGAACGATGCTGGCAACCAAAAGCAGAAGGGTAAGTATTTTCTTCATGATTTTCTTGTTATGATATGGTAGACAGTTCAAAGGTATAAAAAAATATATAAAGAACAGCTTTCTCCTATCCAATTTAGGGAAAATCCTACTTTTTTTCTCATTTCTCCCTTTTCTATACCATAGGAATACTGTATTTTTGCAGCAGTTAAACAATTAAAAGGTACAGATATGAAACGTATACATTACTTACTCACGGCACTCAGCACCATAGCATCAGTTATGCTGTTCAGTTCCTGCCAATATATGGAAGACGTAAATCAGTCAATGGTTCTCTCTGGTGAATGGAGGGGTGACTTCGGTATGTATTACAATTATGTTGACAGAAGCGGACGCGAGTACACCTTCGACAGCTACGATACCTACCTGACTTTCGTTCCCGCCTATAACCGTGCCCGTTACGGGTCGGGAACACAGGTGGATTATTACGAATACGGGCCTTACGAGTACCAGTATTACAGTTTCCGTTGGAACATAGAAGGAGGCGTAATCTATCTGACATACGACTACGACCACGAGCTGGATACACGCATCAACGACTATCATATGACCAACGATTACTTCTCGGGTACATTTGCCTATTCGGGGACCTCGTTCCGTCTGTATAAGATTGTGGATTATTACGACTGGACTCCCTACGTAAATTCATACGGCTATGGTTATCGTGACAATTGGAACAGATACTACGCACCTGGCACCCGTGCCGACGGTGAACTCCTAACGGACAGTATAGCTACAGACAGCATAGCTGCATCAGCACCGGTTGAGGTAGAAGGCCAGGTAATCTCTCGTGGTCGCAGAAACACACCGCTAAAACAATAAGAAGTGAATTGTTGAAAATAAAAAGAGGCTGCAGGACCCTGCAGCCTCTTTTCTTCGTATAATGGATACCTGATAATTACAGACCCAACTGCTTCTTAGCTTCCTCGGCACTCTTATCGATAGCCTTATTAGCCTCAGCCTTGCCAGCTTCTACAGCCTCGTTAGCAGTAGCCTTAGCCTTTTCCTTAGCAGCGTTTGCAACATCCTTAGCAGCGTCCTTTACACTCTGCTCCAAGCTCTTTGCCTCTTCGGTAGCAGCATCAGCAGCAGCATCTACAGCTTCTTCTGCTTTCTCACAAGCCTTGTCGCATGCCTTGTCACACTCCTTTTCGCAAGCTTTGTCGCACTCTTCGGTAGCGCAAGCCTTACCGCATTCGCAGGGATTACACTCGCAAGGATCGCACTTGCACTGACCACACTCGCAAGGATCGCACTTGCAGGTGTCACATGCACAACCTTCTGCTTTATCACACTTGTTGCAGCAAGAAGATAGGTGGCATAGTGGTAGTCTCGGTGACCTTCTTATTTGCCGATACCGTAGCACCGGGAGCTTGATAATAAAGACCGTCAACCTTTATACCACGAGATTTGGAACCCGTATTGGAAACCATTATCTTTCCTGCTGTTACAGCCATATTCTGGGTAACCTTTATACCCATACAACGGGATTCATCTTCTGTTTCCTCGTCTTCATATACACCACCCGTTGCACGAATCTGCATCACTGTAGATCCGCTGTCTTCGTTGACAAGAAGGTGTCTGGCCACAGAGATTCCTTTGCTTCCCTTACCAGAAGCTGTAATGACGAAAGTTCCGCCATTGACAGTCATCTTGTCGGCTGACTTGATTCCCTTCTTATCATCGCCGGCAACAGTTACATTTATCGTGCCACCCTTGATAAAAATCTGTCCGTTGAACTCCTTATCGGGATTGGGGGTAACATCGTCATCAAGAGTCAGTATCTCCGTCTGGATTCCATCGCCTTTCTGACCGCTTACGGTTACAGTTCCGCCACGCATCAGGAAATACTGGCCGGCATGAATACCATCACTTTCAGCACCATTAACAGTTACGCTACCTGTACTCTTCTTAAGTTCCAAGTATTCCTTCGTACAGATACCATGACGAGCATTACCCGTTACGGTAAGACTGCCGCTACCCTCTACCTCAACGTGTCCTTTGCAATAGAAAGCTGCCTTCTGTGTGCCGTTAGGCGCATCCGCAAGTGTATTGCTGGTTCCTTCGTTGAGAATCAAATCAACACGTTTTCCGCAAAGGATATCCAATGCTGCACCCTTCTGGGAAGTAAGGTTCAATCCGTTCAAATAGAACTTGCACTTGTAGCTTCCCGTATAGGTGAGTGAGCCATTAGTACTGTTTCCTTGTAAAACAAACTCGAGCTCGTTATGTGTATTGGTGCTATTGATAATGACATCTGCACCATCTACAGTGCAATCAACGCCCAACACATTCCCCTTGTCTACCCTGGCCTGATTACCATTCCATGTTACGGTAATAATGTGGACGAATGTGATACTATCCACATCACTCGTATTGAAAGTCTGGCCGCCAACGGTAATGGCTGTTCCGTTGAAGTCGGCATAGGTCTGATCTGACAAAGGCACCTTAATATTGTCGCCATTCTGCCAGATTCGCATATACTCTTGAGCTGATGCCATTGAGCATACAGCCAAGAGCAAAAGAAGTGAGAATATCTTCTTCACCTGATTATAGTCTTTATGGTTATTTTGTTAATTTAATGGTCTTATCGCCCATATTTACAATGTACAGGCCAGACTTCAGGTTGCTCAGGTTAATGTTGGCACCTTTCTTGACGTTGGCCAACTGCACCAGCGCGCCATTAGCACTATAGATACGTAACATACCATCGCCTTCTACCTTTAGCATACCATTCTTGAATTGCAGATTCTCTGCCTCTTGAGGGAGTGCCTCAATGGCATCGGGATCCTCTACAGAGAAATACATTTTCTTGATCTCTTTCAAGGGATAGGTATAATCGCCTGTAGTAGTGGTTACTATGCAATTACCATCAGCAAAAGTAATCTTCTGGATAGTAGGAAGAGAGATGTAATTCTCGCCCGTAGACGATACGGTAAGATAATTGTAATTGTCTGCCCACGATGTGGTGCTTGCCATCATAAGGATGGTCAGCAAGAGATGCTTCATTTTCATATTATTCTATTTGTTTTGTTTTAGAATTTGAAATTATAGCCAATGCT
>CADAWW010000243.1 GCA_902791675.1 uncultured Bacteroidales bacterium | reverse complement strand
TTCTGCGGTTATTGATGCCAATCCTAAGTTCCATAAACTCTATCAAATGTATAAATTAGTCGCTTGATGAATGAATATTCACTTGCGAAAGTTCAGTAAGTATATTTAAGCACATAGAAATTAGCCTCCCTTATCATACTCCCCATCAGTCTTATCCATACGGAAAGCCTGTTGCTTTTGGTCAGGTGACATCAGGGACAGGCACCGTGTCACACTATGGCGAACAAACCTTGGGAACACTCCGCCTCAATGCTAGAGCAGACGGCATAGGGGCGGAGTACCTTATTATTTATAGGGGGAATTAGTTGATGATGGTCAGCTTGTTCTCTTGTAGGTCGTAAGTGATGGGGTGGGCGAAGGTGATGGTGTGGCCATCGGGTAGTATTTCGTATCTATTTGTTAATCTGTGACTTATGATTTTTAACAAATTATAGCGGATTTTTCTTTGGTTCTTTGCTCACTTATTCGTACCTTTGTATGCGATTACGAAAAAAGAATATGAGCAAGTCAATTAATATTCTGGATAAAGATTATATACAATGGATTAAGGATCTGAGTTCACGATATCGCAGAAGTCAGATTAAGGCTGCTGTGAAGGTAAATCAGGAGATGCTTCAGTTCTATTGGGAATTGGGTAAGGATATAGTAGAGCGCGATGTCGAGAATCGTTATGGATCTCGTTTTTATGCGTCGCTTAGTCGTGACCTGAAAACACTTCTACCTGATGCAACTGGTCTTTCTGAGCGAAATCTGTATTATACGAAGAAGTTCTACAGCCTTTATAGACAAGTGCATGACAATTTGCAGCAAGTTGTTGCAGATTCTGATGACCAGATTTCGCAGCAACTTGCTGCAAAATTGTTCTCAGTGCCTTGGGGGCATCATATGCTTTTGATAGACAAAGCTAAGGATGATTATAAAAAAGCCTGGTTCTATGTTTGTGAAATAATAGAGAACGGCTGGAGTCGTAATATGTTGCTAAATGGTCTGGATACCAATCTTTATGAGCGCCAAGGGCATGCCCTAACAAATTTTAAGCGTACACTCCCAGAAGAGACAAGCGACTTGGCACAAGAACTGACAAAAGATCCATGCGATTTTGCGTTTACTGGTATTACAGGCCCATATAACGAACGTTTGCTGAAGGACAAATTATTGGGGAATATCACTCAGTTCTTAGTGGAACTTGGTACAGGCTTTGCATATTTGGGCAAAGAATATCGAATACAAGTTGGCGAGAGGGAGCAATTTATAGATTTGTTGTTCTATAATCTCAACCTATCTTGTTACGTGGTGATTGAAGTAAAGATTGGAAAATTTGAGTTCGCAGATTTAGGTCAATTAGGTGGTTATGTGGTAGCTTGTAATCACATTCTTAAAAAAGAAGGTCGTGACAATCCTACTATTGGCCTACTTATTTGCAAGGAGAAAGACCGTGTTCAGGCTCAATATGCATTGGAATCAAGTAGCCAGCCATTGGCTATCTCTGAGTATGAACTGGAGAAATTCTATCCTGAGAAGGTAGAAGGAACAATACCTACTATTGAAGAAATTGAGGCTAAGTTGAGTGCAAGGTTAGAAGCGCAAGATGGGACAGTGTATGAATAACTAAAAATCCACCAAGAGAAAATGGCAAAGAAAGAATATCGATTTAAGATATCGGGCGTGCACTACGCAGCCAATCCGGAGGCCGAAACCAAAAGGCTGCCGGACACGGAGGAGATGCATGTGCGCACGCGCGAACTTTTAACAAAGATAGACCGCGAAAGACCACTGGTGTCGCTATTTGCCGAGCCTACCAATCTGTTTAACCCTGATTGTATCATGGCTTTTTCGAGGGGTAAAAGGATAGGTCGCGTGGCTGATGAATGTGTGGGCGAGGTGAAGAGTCTGCTGGCACAGAGCGAAGATCCGATATTGTTTGCGCGTGTAGAGGATGTGACCATCAAGGAGCATGGCCATCTGACGGTGGTGGTGGAAGCGGAGGAACTGACCAACATCCTGCCACTACAGTCGTCGGCCATAGAATGGGACATGTGGCTCAGGGACGATATGGTGAGACTGTCGCCCCACCAGCAAGTGCTGGCCGAGAAGGAGGCGTACTACATGTTGAAAAGCCAGTTGATGACGAATGTGGATGGGGCCGACATCACAGACCTGAAGATTTATCTGGGTCTATGGATGGAGGGCAGTTGTCACGACCTGAGCCGCGAGACGCGTGAAGCACGGACGCAGTTTATCGCGCAACTGGAGAAAGCGCAGAACAAGGAGGTACGGCTGTTGAACGAACCACTGAAGCAGCAGCGCACGTCGATGTGTGGCCGCATGGCTCTGATAGAGCGGACCTCTGAGTGGTGGACGGAGCGGCTGGAGTCTGAGGAGATGAAGCGGCTGTGGACGCAGTGGTGGCTGGTGAACGAAGGACAGCTTTGGGGTGGACTGAGGGATATTGACGAGCTGCTGCGGCAATTGCCTGGCCAGTTGTATAACGACATCGGCAAGCGGGATGTGGTACTCTCGCGCCTGTACTATATGCAGACGCCTCGCAAGGCGCTGGATGCCATCCTGACGCTGCTGATGCTGAGGGAACTGACGTGCCGCCAGCTGGGCATTGAGATGAAGCCGATGATAGAGTCGGAATATGGCTGTGACAAGGTGGTGGAGGAATGTGACGAGCCACAGGCTGAGAGTCCTATCTACCTGAGTACGGCCAAAGGGCAGAAGATAGACTTGATACGCGTGCTGAACGTGATGTTTGAGCAGGGACGCTTCAAGGGCAAGGATGGCGCGAAGCTGACGAAGAAGGATTTCTTCACGGAGATGGGCCATACGTTGCATGTGGA
>CADAWW010000242.1 GCA_902791675.1 uncultured Bacteroidales bacterium | reverse complement strand
ATGGTACCTGGTCAATCGAGGGCGACTCGCTGGTGAAGAATTACGATATAGATATAGATAAAATCAAGATGGAACTCGATGACAAAGACGTTACATCCATTAATGAAAATGCGGAACTTGTTGCCAGGATGAAAGATGATTTGTGTGGCGAGCAAGGAAAACAAAATTATATAAATCAGTCGGGACTGGACCAACGCGTGGCACAGGGAACCAACATTGATAAGACTGGCACACGTCTGGAATTAACAGAACCTGGTAGCAATCCTACTTATTACATCCGTAAATAATAAAGATACAATCATTCATGACAAAAGAAGAGAAGTATAAGGAACTGGTGGAAGACATCAGAGCCCTCATTGACGGCGAGACAGATATGATTGCCATTATGAGCAACATAGCTGCAGATATTCATCAGACGATTGGTTTCTGGTGGACGGGATTCTATCGTGTGATAGATGACGAGTTGGTATTAGGTCCTTTCCAAGGCCCCATTGCCTGTATGCATATTGCATTTGGACGGGGTGTTTGCGGCACAGCATGGAAAAGGGCAGAAACGGTTATCGTGCCTGATGTGGAACAATTCCCCGGACATATTGCCTGCAGCAGTCAGTCGCGTTCCGAGATTGTTGTCCCTGTCTTTTCCCACGAAGATAACAAGAAGGTGATTGCTGTACTCGACATCGACAGCGAGCATTTGGCAACCTTCGACGAAACAGACCGCAAATTCCTGGAGGAAATCTGCGGTCTGATATAGGAAGTCGTTTTTTCTGCTCTATTTCTTGAACAGATGCGGGATGAACTCGTGGAGGCCGCGGCGCCAGGTGAGGAACTCGTGGCCGGTGCCTTGAGAAACAGAGGAATCCACTTTGATGCCCATCTCACGCAGGCTGTCGACAATGGGCTGACTCTTGATGAAGTCCTCAGAGCCCCAGTTCATGTAGAAATAGTGAATCTTCTTGTTGAAGGCATCGGCAAAGACTCCATTATAGGCAGTCTTAACATCGAGACCGAAGATGGCACCGCTGAAGGTTCCCATCCAGGCAAACTTGTCGAGATTCTGCAGAACGACATCGAAGGTCTGGTGACCACCCCATGAGAGCCCGGCCATAGCACGGTTCTCGCGGTCGGCTTTAGTGCGGAAGTTGGCGTCGATGTAGGGAATCAGGTCGTTCAACAGTACGGGATAGAATGATGCGCCGTACTCGCTGCGTCCGGCCTGATTGTTGCCTCCACGGAAGGGAGCCTTGATGTCGCCGCTCTCCATGACTACAATCATCGGTACAGCTTCACCCTTGGCAACGGCGTTGTCCATGATGTGCTGCATCTTGCCCTGAATCATCCAACTGGTTTCGCCTTCACCCATGCCGTGTTGCAGGTAGAGCACAGGATAGCGCTTCTTGCCTTTCTCATATTCAGCAGGTGTATAGACAAGAGCGTGACGCCAGACACATTTATCATTTGACGATGTACCATTTACCATTTGGGCATCGTGAGAAGACGGATAATAGATGCTACGTACTTGGCCATGAGGGATGCCTTGCTGCGGACGGTAATAGTCGCCCTCGGGACCTTCGGGTACCTCAAGACCGCCTGATTCGCGGTTGCAACCGAAGAAGGTTTCGCTGGCGGGATCTACGAAGTTCACTCCGTCGATATTCATAAAATAATAATGGAAGCCCACAGGCAGGGGTTCGGTTACTGCCATAAAGCCGCCCTTGCCATCGGGCTGCATATCGTACTTCTTGCCACAGATATCCACGATGACTTTCTTGGCCTGTGGAGCATGGATGCGGAAGTAGGCACGACGCTCCTTATCCACTTTGGGGAACTCGTTCCCAGGGATGGCAGTCTCGGCTGTGACGGCATCTTCGGGTACTTGGATAGTTGAGAATTGAGAATTGAGAATTGAGAATTCCTTGGGGCGTTGGGGCTCGAAACCAAGTTGACGGGCAACAGCCTCGCCATAGCGGCATCCCAGTTCACGATAGCCAGCAGCATCGAAGTGCAGGCGGTCGGGGCCGTTGGAACATTCATCGGACGAAATGACTTGACAGGTGTGGATGGTTTGGGGCAATTCGTCAATCTGCTTCTTACAGCCAATGCAAACACCCTTTCCACCAGCCTGAACGATATTTCCAACGTATAGGTTCACCTCTTCGGGCTTTAGCTGCAGGTCGGAGCAGAGATTATCATAGACCTGCTTCACCATGCCGGCCCATTTCGGGTCGCCTGTATTGGTCTCGCCCTGATGCATCAGGATGCCCTTGATAACACCGTCATTCTGTGCTTTCCTGGCCAGTTCTACCAAGCGCTGATAGGGGTTGTTGCCGTAAGCCTGGAGCATACCTTTCATCCAACCCGGAGCCTTCTTCTCAACGTAATTCTGAATACTGTCTGGCAGAAATCCCTTGATGTCGATACCTCCGATGGCCACATGAATGACGCCAATCCTGATATTATCGGGCAACGAAGCAACGAGTGTACGGCCGAACCAGTCGGCAGGTGTGAGGCCTGTATTCGGACGGCAGAGGGGAGCCGATGCTTCGCACCATTCGCCCATCTTGCGTGCAGGACGCTGGTCGGTGGCAGGAAAATCCACAGCAGGCATCAACAGGAAACGCGGCCCAGGGCTGGCCAGGTCAGCAGCTTCGGGCTTGGCAGCACCTTCCATATTGGATTGTCCGAAACAAAGGAAGATATAGAAGTTCTCATCTACGGCAGCTGACAAACGGATGCCGGACATAATTAACAGCATAAGAACCAAAAGGCTTGTAAAGATGTTACGTTTCATAATGCTATATGATTTTGTTATTTAGTGATTACGGAAATTCCATTTCGCGTTGTC
>CADAWW010000241.1 GCA_902791675.1 uncultured Bacteroidales bacterium | reverse complement strand
AGCCTTTAGGCGATATGACATCAGCCAATCCTACCGTCAGGGTGAAAGCCTTGGCTGACCAAGACAACATGCACCAATGGCAAGTGGTCATAAGAAACAGCAGTAATAAGATAGCTTTCTTCTGCCAACTCCTGCTGACCGACGAGAATGGGAATGCCGTTCACCGGACTCATTATTCAGATAATTTCATTACCTTACTCCCGGGAGAGCAGGAAACCATACTGGTACGCACATCCCAAACGCAAGGTAAAAAGTACCGATTCAAGTTCAACGAGAATATGCAACCGTCCAAGATTATTGCCCTGTAACATCAGGGCAATATCTTTTTACGGCCGTTTACGATGTAAACTCCACTCTTGAGGGAAGAATCTATTTTCCTTCCGGAAAGGTCATACGCGCCTCCCTCCCCATTTTGAATTTTGAATTTTGAATCTTGAATTAAAGGTTGAATTCCGTCCTCATAATCACGTACGGTCTGACCATACAGAGCGAACTCATAGATACGCGTCGTGTAACCGTCACCTTGCTCCCCATGAACCATCTGCAGGCGGAAACTCTGCGCAACAACAGGCTCATCCATCGAACACGAAACCTTATTCATCTGGTTCGAGGTAATGTCAGCAAAATCTACCCATGTGCCATTATCGGTCTGATACTGCAATTTGAAAGCCTCCGCCACATAACCTCCACTCTCACGAGCAGCGCAAAGTACCATCCAACGGTCTATGCGAACAGGCTCGGCAAAGGTATATTGCAAGTAGGGAGTCTTACTCTGCGAACTGGTAGCGCACCACTTCGTAGTCGGATTCTTGTCGTTGGCAAACTTACCCGCCTCATTGGTTCCGTTCTGATGCGAGGCCGATACGGTTTTAGGTATCAGGCGATTGTCTTCTGTATTAGCACCCAACTCTTTGTAGTCTATCTCCGTGGTTATAGAAGAGAAAGCAGTCACATCAAAAGACAAAGGTCTTGCGGTCCGAACTGGTCAGCTTAACTTCCTTGACTCCCTCCGGCAACGGAACACAATACTTATACATATACATAAGGGTAAACGTCTCGTTACTTTTACTGCTTATATTATGTGCGTGGGAAGAAGCAAAGGCCACATTCTGCTTCCGATACGAGCTACCCATGTTGGTACATGAGAGCGGCTCTCCTATCTTACCCGAGTAATAAGGAACATCTATGGTAACCGGTTCCTCTTCACCTATACCAACAGATACCGTACTGCCCGTTTCTGTTGCGCTGGCCATAAGAAGGTAAAGGCAATTCTCGCCATCCTTCCTGTCCAGGGTAATCGTACTTGTAGTTGCTATCCTCATGGCATTGTTCTTTCCGTCGGTACGGTTACCCATCGCAAAACGTACGCCGTCCACCATCATTGTATCTGGTATCAGCTCTGCCGGATATGCGTAAGTGCTATAGGTAGCATTGGCATTACCACGTTGTTTGTCGTAGCTCATCAAATCGGTGTTGTAAGTGAACGAGGCAGGAGTACCTCCTGCACCTCCAACAGGAGTCAATTCGGGAGTCTTCAGCCTGACAGCAAAAGTCTTGGGCTGATAATGACCAATGGAGAAGGTCAGTTGAGAGTTGAGCGTTGAGAGTTGAGCGTTAGGGATTTCTTCTTCCAAGGCGTTCACCTCTCGGGCCGAGACGATTTCCGTTGGGAAACGAAGTGTTACGTCTTGTTGGTCCTGGCCGCTCCACTCGTACACACGTACTATCAGTTCGTCTGTCTCCTCGGCCTTCTTCAGAGCCTTTATACTCACCTTGTCGGTATTAAGGGAAACAAACGGCAGTAATCGTCCCATCTGCCCCAAGTGCTTAGGGGCTGCGAACGCCAGCAGCGGCTGGTTAAGACGGGCAGCCTCCATCTGTGTTTGCTCACCCCACTTACCATCGTGCGGAAAAAGAGAATAAGTGAAATGGTTAGGACCGATGTCCATATTGGCCTGATGGTCGTAATTCTTGCACGAGGGTGTATGCAGCAACGTCAGCCGAAGGCTCTTGGCATCCGGCTTGTCCCAACCGTACTTACAATCGTTCAGGACAGATACGCCGTAAATGCTGGAACTATGGTCGGCCCACTGATGACCGCAAACCTCATACTCCTGACTGGAGCGCACACCCCGCTGTATGGTACCCAATGAGATATCATAGGTTTCCTTGGTGGCACTGAAATAGAACGGGAAGTTTACCTTGAGCATGCGTTCCGGTGTTTGCCAGTCCACCTCATTCACACAATCTATCCTGTCGGATATGGCAGTCATCCTTACATATTGTATAAAAGCGGAACCTGCTGTCTGTCTTCTTATGCGGAAGGATTTACGCAAAGGGCCGTCCTCTACCAATTGGATATCCGCCTCCCCGCCGACATATGCCGAAGGGGTACGGCAAACATCCGTATAGCTTATCTCCCAGGCAGGCCAAGTATCCTCGTGGTCGTAGATCAACTGCTGGCGTACCGCACTGTTGATAAGTGTGCGGGCATTTGACTCATCATAGAGTTTCTGAATATCGCCGTTTGCATTGATGGTCACCCTGTACCTGCCATTGAACAGTTGTCGGCTTGCCTCCTCTGCCTGAAGGTCTGATGACAGTTCACTTTTTTCTCCCAAACGGATATCATAGACGGCATAGCCCAGTGACGGGACAGTTGCTGCAAAGATAAAACTTACCTGACCCGTTTTCTCATTATAGCCGGTAATCTGGGACAACACCTCCTTGCCATCAGGACCCACGACCCTCATATTGAACGGACGCTGAGGGCATACCATATTTCCTTCCACGACATCCGTGCGGTCGTGCGACAGCGGATTATAGACTACCATAGGGATGCCCTCTACCTGCGTATCCAGTGTTTGCGAGGCTGCTCCCACCGCATTCATCAGTTGCCGGCCGAAGGAACGGTTGGCCATGTAGTATTCGTTGTAGGAATATTCATTGGCTTTCAGCGTTGACGTCCCTGTTATACCATCGTGATGCTGCTGCCAGATGGTTCTGACCCATGCATCGCGCAATGCTTCGGTAGGATAATCAGCCGTACCTAACCAATAGGATAACGAGGAAGCCTTCTCGGCGGCATCGGCAAGAAGTTCGTTCTTGCGGTTCCATCTTTTCAGCAAACCCCAACTGGTATAGGCACCCACACCGTGTGTACGCATAGGGAGTTCGCTGTTCCAAACCTTATACTTGGCGTTCTTGTACTGATCCATGTAGTCGAAAAAATCATCAGGGCTCACCAGTCTCACCTGAATCTTACCATCGGACTTCCCGACATTGTAGTTCAGCCAATAGGGTGTATTCTCGCCTTCCTTGTCAGCTTTGTCCTGCAAGCCGCCGCCATGATCACTCCGAGGCCCCACATACCTGACGTGTGCCGCCAGTCCGTAGCTGTTGTAGTTCTGCTGAATCTTCTTCAGTATTTCAGCATCCGAGGTCAAGTCCTTGTTGAACTCTTCGTGCGAATCGTATGCACCAGGCTTATACACCGCATAAATCTGACTGCCGTCCACACCTTGCCAGATACCGAAAGGAGGCAAACCGTCATAGGCTGCAGCCCCCCACCCCAACTTGGCCGTGTGGAACCCCTTTATTCCTGCGTGTCTGGCCAGCGAAGGCAATGCGTAAGAGAAGCCGAAACAGTCGGGCAACATGATGTCGTATCCGCCTCGAACGCCCAACTCATGCTGATAGAACTTGTTTGCATAGAGCATACTGTGCAGAATGCTCTCTGCCGATGACATCATTACGTCAGTGGCATCAACCGACATGCCGCTCACATGCCACTGGCCTCGGG
>CADAWW010000240.1 GCA_902791675.1 uncultured Bacteroidales bacterium | reverse complement strand
AGCAGACAACCGTTTCCCTCAGGTAGGTTCAGGCTTCTATTTCGGTCTGTGCCTCTTCCTTATCTTCACCAGCCGCATCTTCATTGAATATACCAAGGAGAATCAGGAAGCCTTCGAGAACGGCATGCTCTTCAATATGGGCCAGCTGCTCAGCGTTCCCTTCGTCCTTCTTGGCCTCTACTGCATGATGGGAGGTAAGTGGTGCAAGAAACTGGCAGAGAAATAACTTCAACAAATAAAAAAGATAAAAATAGGAGCGGGTAGTGTTGAAAATTCAGCATTATCCGCTTTTCTTTTAAATTTATTTGCAAAAGGAAAATATAGTATAAGAAAATGTTTTATATATTTGTAGCGCTATTAGATATGTCCTCACTTAAAAAACAACACTAAGATGAGAAAACTTTTTATTTCCGCATTGCTTGCCAGCTTCGCTTTGGCAGGGCAGGCACAGAATGGTCTGATTCGTATGGATAGTGCATCCGAAGCCTGGAGGAACAAGTATCCACAAAGTTTATTCTTTTATCATGAAGTAGAGCGACTGCTGATACCAGAAGGAGCAGCATTCGGCATGAAAGGCATACCATCGTTCTCACCCGAGTGGACGCTGACTTATGATTCCCTAACCCATGAACTTACGTATCGGGAAGCAGAGGAGAACATCCATCAAAGAACCTATAAGGCTTGGTATAAGAGTAAAGGGGATAGATTTGTACAACGAAAGCATCCAAAGAACTACGAGGCTCCTGCAGTAAAGACATACACAATGGCTATTAGTGCTGACCAAGCAGCAAAACTTCGAAGCATTTGGGCACAAGCCATTGACACAGCCAAAGAGAAAGAGGCTGAACGACGTATAATAATGATGGATGGAACAAATTATGAATACTTCATCAATGGCAAGCGAGCTAAGTCTACTACTATTGGTGAAAAGACCAAGTTCGAGATGTTCGCCTTTAGATTAAAGGAAGTCGTTCGTAATGGTAATGCCAGCAACATCGATTCACTCATAAACACAGATCTTTAGCACATCTAAAATAAGCAACAGCCCCTAGGAGCAATCCCAGGGGCTTGCTCGTGTTCATTTCCGAGTAAAACACGCCATTAGCAGGATTTCTTTTATCATCTCTGGCGGTGGAGGAGTGGAATTCCGATATTATTTGACACGTAAAATGCAATATGTCAGTAAATAGTTGTATTTTTGCAGATAGAAACAAAACAATAACACTTATGAGTACCAAAGTGATGCAACATAAGTTTACACTTTCCCTGATTCTTTTGTTCGCTATAGTTCATGCGTTAGTGGCAAACGACGGAGTCTACTTCACAAGCGGGAGTTTCCTTGTTCCTGTAATGGAGACGAACATCTCGGTGACGAAGGAAGTGTTGGAGATTACGCTCTGTAAGGACGGCTATGCGGATGTAGCAGTTGACTATACCTTTTATAATAATACCGACGAGAAAACGGTAACAATGGCTTTCGAGGCTGCACCGCCCTACAATGCCGACACGCATTTCAACCCAAAAGGCATTCATCCTTACGTAAAAAACTTCACCGTCCTGTTCAACGGAAAGAAACTCCAATACCGCAATGCTGTAGTAGCAGAAGACGGTGACTTTTCTCCACTTAACTTGATGCAGTGGAAAGGATACGGCGAAGTGCCCGATAGTCTATTGCCCGTAGATGATGTTCTCTATAATGCCGCTTGTGACAGTTTCTGCTCTTTCTCCTATGCCTATTACTTCGATGCTCCGTTCAAGAAAGGTGTAAACAAGGTTCGCCACACATATCGCTACAAGATGAGCTACGGCATAGGCCGAGAGTTCGAGGTTCCCTATTCACTGACTCCTGCCACTCGGTGGGCAAACCTTAAGATTGACAACTTCACGCTAAGAATTAAAGCAGAGGATACAAGAGAGATAATCCTGAACGACTCCCTCTTCCACAATGCCCCCTTCAAACATACCCGTAGCTATGAGACATTTCAGATTCAGGATGAAATCTACGGAGAATGTATCTTTGCTGAACTCATGAAGGGAGACGTGCTGGAATGGTATAGCAAGGACTTCTCGCCCAAGGGAATCATGTGCATCCTCTCAGCATCAACCCTCAGGCGTGGCATCTTTGATTACGCTATTTCCGGAAAAGTGGTCATAGACAAAGAAGGAGGCGAGTTTCGCTATCTTGCCGATTCTGGCAGCAACTATTTTGTAGAGGCACAAGACTACGGATTGATTCCCAAAGCCGATGCCAGAGTGGAAGAGCGGGAAGCGGGAAAGGGCCAAGGATTTGTCTTTCTACGGAACCAAATCAAGAAAGCAAACGTCCGCCAGGAGCCATCCAAGCAAAGTAAAGTACTTTGTACGGTAAGCAACGATGGAGAGATATCCGAATATTATCCTTGCCTTGGATATACTCAGGACAAATCTTACAATAGTTGGTACAAGGTCAACATCAATGGCAAGACAGGCTACATTAGCGCCAAGTTATTGTTATGGGATTCCATAAGACTGTAATTTTCCACACGCATAAAACGGGCTGCCGACAACATTGACGAATGGGTATTGTGGGTGGCAGAGGACCTGAAGAAATAGCGACACAAATCTAATTAGCATCCTCCGCAGAACTCCCGGAGCCAGTCTGTGAAGTCCGAAACGCTGTCGCAGGGTTGGCCCTTGATGCGACTAAGGAGGCGGAGGCGCTGGTTGCGGAGGTTCTGGGGACTGATGTTCAGCAGCGTTGCTACTTGCTTCTGCCGCAGTTCTACGGCAGAGAGAAGGCACATCTGCATTTCGCTACGCGAGAGGTTCTGCTTCTCCAACTTGCGGAGTAGGAGAGGGTAGCGGTCGCGCACAAAGGCGTGAAGCTGTTCCCATTCCTCGGCCGAGGGTTGCTGT
>CADAWW010000239.1 GCA_902791675.1 uncultured Bacteroidales bacterium | reverse complement strand
CCAGTCGGCAGCGCTGGCATTCATAACCAGGAAGATAAGGATGGCGGAAAGCATATACCGCCCTCCAACCAGTAATACATTGTTCGTTTTCATGGTTCAATTTATTAAAGTTGCTGTGCTGAAGGAGGCTCGTTACCAACGGCGGCACCCCACTCCTTGTTGGGACGACTGCCCATCTTCAACACTAAGGTGGCACCATTCCTGACATCCTCGTGACTAATCCAGGGACGGTCCAGAGGCTTGCCGTTAAGCGTAGCACTCTGTATGTATTTGTTCTCTACGCTGCTATCCTGAGCAATAATATGGAAGAACTTGCCGTTCCCCACATTCACCTTGACATCCGTAAACAGCGGACTGCCGATGTTATATACTGGGAAACCAGGCGTAACGGGATAGAAGCCAAGGCTCGAGAAAACAACGAAGGAAGTCAGGCCGCCGCCGTCCTCATCGCCAGGGATTCCCATCAGGTCGTTACGGAACCAAGTCCTCAGACACTGACGGATGCGCTTCTGAGTCTTCCAGGGAGCGCCTGCATAGTTATATATATAAGGTATATGCAGCGAAGGCTCGTTGGCCATAGTAAACTGACCGATATTACCTGTCTGATCGGGCAACTGCGTGTAGAACTCGCGCTTACCCCTACCCATACTCTCTGTAAAGGTCTGATCCAGATTCTTAACCAGCTCTTCCCTGCCACCCATCAGGTTGGCCAGATCAGCAAAGTTATGCTGAACATCCCAGCGGTAAGTCCATCCGTTATTCTCGTCGTAAGCATCACGGGCACCGATGCCTCCGCCAAAGCGATAGTCGAAATTCGGCAAGAAGTTACCCTCCTTATCCTTGGGGTGGAAGAACTTGGTCTCTGGATTCCAAACATTGCGGTAGTTATAGCTCAGTTTCAGGTATTTCTGCTGCGACTCCTTATCCCCCAGGAACTCAGCGATGCGCGACAGGCACCACTCGTCATAACTGGTACCCAAGGTTACAGCCACAGGCTGACGTTTCTCGAAGCTGGAAACATTGGGGTCTGTTTCCTTCTCTCCCTCAGCCAGGGCAGGAATATATCCGTGCTCCTTATAGAAAGTATCGATATTTCCGGCAGGCTTTCCGCTCCAGGGAGCCAGCGTTTTCTCCTCGATACCCTTACGGCAATACTCGAAGGCACGTTTGGCATCAACCTTCAAACCCTTATAGAGCGCATCGGCAACCATACTTACACCATGATTAGAGTTCATACGACGGGTATCTCCTGTCATCTCGGGAAAGGTAGGCATCCATTGGGTACCCATCTGTTCGGCCATACGCAGGTAGCTCTCGATGATGTTCTCCTGTTTCTGAGGTTGGATAAGAGCACGAAGAGGATGAGCGGCACGATAGGTATCCCAGATCCAGTCGTCTGTATAGAAAGGCTGACCGTTATCATCATGGACATTGCCATCGAAGGCCGAGAAATACTTCCCGTCCTCGCTCAGACAGACAGGACGCTCGAAGGTACGATAGTATGAGGTATAGAGAACAGTCTTCTCATCCTCGGTTCCACCCTCAACCATGATATTCTTAAGGGTATTATTCCACTCTGCCCTACCCTCTGCTGCCACCTTGGCAAGATTGAAGGCAGTGCCCTGCTCACGATGGAGATTCTTTTCGGCCTGCTCTTCGCTGATAAGCGAGATTCCATAACGGAAACTAACCTTCTTGGTTCCTACAGGGAAACGGAAGGCAGCACAAGCCTGAGGCTCCTCGGTAATCCATTTGTCAGAGATTTTTCCATCACGAAGAAGACCATTCTGTTCCGGCTCTACATCAAACTCACCGCTCAAATATATTTTCATTCTTCTGCTCAATCGTTGACTGGCAGCAGTATGACGGCCATCAGCCTTCATACGACCATTATCGGTATAAAGCAGAATGGTTACAGGCTTGGAGGTATCCTGGAAAGTAATCTCGTAAATAGCGCTCTGATGGCTGACAGCCAAGTGCGCATCTATGCTGTTATCGGCAATCTGCACGCGATAGTCGTAAGGCGTAATCTTTTCCTGATCCCAGTTGGTACTAATGATAGGACGTAGTTCACTATCCTGCGTAACACTTAAACGAAAGGCACTGCGTTCACGATGGTTAGTGACAACAATTGGCAGACCGTCTAACAACTCATGTGTATATTCCCCACGAGTCGGATAGATACGCATCAGGCTGTTAGGCAACTGGATAGTAGGGAAACAAGGCACCAACATGTGACTGATGCTGCCAATGTAGGGATTCACGTAATCAACCGGCTCCGTCTTAGCCGCTGCGTTAAGAGCAAGAGGAGCCACGAAAATGGCTATCAAAAAACTTTTCAAATTCATGTTTATGTGTTTAATTATGGACAAAGATACGATTAAGCGAGAGATTTTCCAAATTTATTTGAGAAAATCCGAGCGAGAGTATCTTCGAGACGCAGTCTCAAAGATACGATTAAGCGAGCGGAATACAAAATAAATCCTGTTTATTTTGTCAAGTTTCTTGCTTTCATAATAAACTTTGTGAAGTTAGGGACAATATTGCAACTATTAATACTTGCAAAATTTTCTATTAATAGTTGCACTTGTTTCTATTAATACCCACAATCGAGGGTATTTTACACGCTTTTGAAAATGTAAAGAATATTCTTATCATAATAGTTCTCTCCCCTTTGGGGGAGTTGGAGAGGGGCCATTTCCTCCCACACGAGGCAGTAAAAATTTCCTAACTAGGCAGTAAGTTTTTTATGGTTATGCAGTAAAAAACGGTTCGTTAGGTCATTTCTGAATTTGTAAGGATTATTCAGATTACCTGCAAACTTCTGTGTTTTTATTCTCCTATGGCGTTCCGCCAAGAGATCTTATGAATAATCTTGGCAGATTTTATCATTGAAAATTAGACTTTAGGCTTTAGACGTTAGACTTT
>CADAWW010000238.1 GCA_902791675.1 uncultured Bacteroidales bacterium | reverse complement strand
GCCTATATAGCCACCGTCTATTTTGTAGCCAAGGCAGCAGGAAGTTTCAGCGGCAGTTTCATCATGAAGTTCATGAAGGACTGGACTTTTCTCTTTGTCAGCGTTGCCATGATGATAATAGCCCTTATAGGCCTATATGTAGGAAGCACCCAGTGGGAGATTTACGGAGCTGTAGCCCTGATGGGTTTTGGCAACGGAAATCCCTTCAGCATCATCTTTGCCCGTGCGCTGGCAGCTGTGCCCGACAAGAAGAACGAAGTCAGCGGCCTCCTTATCATGGGTATCTGCGGTGGCGCCGTTTTCCCCATGCTTATGGGAGCAGCTAGTGATGCCATAGGCAGTCAGGCAGGAGCCATTGCTGTTGTCGCTATTGGCGTTCTCTACCTGTTAGGCTACTGGATGGCGGACTTGAGGCGTAAGAGTTAATAAGAACGAGGTGTAGAGGGCATGCGTTGCAATTGCATGGTATTGTCCTTTAGTTGCCTGATGGCATCCTGCAAGTAGGTGTCGGTGTGCCTCTGTTGGGCGGTGGGTGCTGTGGTGTAATTAGATTTATTTGCCAGCCAGAACGTTGGGTCTTTGAACGCCACTCGCTCTTCGTCCAGCGTACGCTTAACAATATTGTTGGTGACCCACAAGGTAGAATCGAAACCTACTTTATCAATAGCCCGCATCATGTTTTCTCCTACCCTTTCCGACTGGCTGAACCTTAGTCTCTTTTCGCCCAAATTGTAGAGCAACTGGCGTATCTTTATGCTGTCCTTGGTGATAATGCCCGACATGTTGGCAATCTCGGTAAACCCATGGTCATGCCTATAATCGATGTGCATAGTGTAGTTTATTCCGGTATAGTAGTGACGTTCGCGAGCCTGATCGTAAAGAGCCACCTGCAATCCTCTCATTTGTCCATCGAAGCGTAGCAGGCGTAAGTGTCTCCGATCAACATATAGTGTACCCTCCAATATGGGTCGGTCTCCCACTGCGGGATTTCCTGAAACTATAATCTTACTGATTTCTGTACCGTCTTCCTGAGTGAACACGGTGCAGGATATATTGTAAAGGTTGCGCATTCTGCGTAGCACAATATCTGCGGGAACGAAAATAAAGTCCCAGATGTCGTAATTCACCAATACGGGAGAGAGCCTTAGGAAGATGTGAAGGTTGGTGCGGCCAAGACCTGTCAGACTCGGACCATCCAATTGGTCGCCTCTCAGTTGCCCTCTGCTACCGCTATGGAAGGTTATGTCCCTTATCTGAACACAGGATTTTGCTGTCATGAATGCCTCTGCCAGTTCGTCGGTTCCTGGGTATTGTGTGGCCATCCTGAAGAAGTATTGCGCCTCGGTCTTACGATGTTTCTTGGCCTCGCGCTGCATCTTGGTTACCAGTTGGTAAATAATATCATCTCCCCGGGTAACGGTAATTTCTTTCAGTGTGGTAGAGATGGGTTGCATCCTAATTACGGCAGGAAGCTCTGAGGCGCGACAACTGATTTTCTTGTACCCGATGCAGGACATACTGATGGTTTCTGACGGCAGGCATCGCAGACAGAATTCACCATCGTAGTTGCTGATGGTTCCGCATGTGGGAGACACGTAAACATTAACATACTGTATCGGCTCTCCTGTTTCCGCATCGCGTATAATTGCCCCTACGGAATCCACCATTTCCTGCGCCTGAATAGTGCAGGAAATGGTTATTAATAATATGTACAATATACTTTTATAGTTCATGATTCATAATGAACAATTAACAAATCATAATTCTGCACTCACTCAAAGAGAGAGTGGGGAGGGGGCTTCACCTGTCCTCTGGATAACTAATGCCCGTTAGCACTTTACCATTTGGGGTTATACCCTCTGCACTTACGGTAATGCAGGTAGAGTTGCTATTGTTCCAAAGTTTGATATCGGCGCGACCATGCTTATCCAGCTTAAGGTTGGGATTCCAATATAACGTGCGACGGTAGTCCTTTGTATCGGGCAGGGGTCGCCTTTGGTAATTAGGGCTGTAGAACTCTAGGCCTACATCAAACCCCTGTAGGACGAAGTGGCGGTCTCGGAATGTTTCACGTCTCTTATCGGTAATCAGGTTAAATCCAACATCCACAGTAGGCTGATTGGCTCCCGAATACCTAGGACTTCCCTCCATTCTGGGTGCATAATCGGTGATAAGGTTAACGGAGCGTAGTGAGTACAGGTAATCCAGCGATTTGGTTTTATCATCCAATCCTGTAAAGGAGAAAGCATTCTGATTAGAGGTACTCCATTCCAGATTAGGATTATACCTTGTTCCGGCATAGTTAGCCCATTGTATACTCGTTTCATTGTTGTTTCCTTCTGCTGGTCCATATTCTGCAGGCCCTAAAAAGGGGAAGGACGGCATTGGATTAGAAGTAGCATAACTATGCCATCCGCCACGACTGTCCTCCACCGCGTTTTGGTATCTCTGGTACTGCCTGTACATATTCATATCTCCCACCAGCAGGCGCTCCACCCATTTAGAGAATGAGTTCTTTCCGGCAAACCATCCTGGCGTGAATCCTGCATCCACACACTCGTTGAATATCTGATAGGCATCACGTGTAACGGCTGGGTGCGAACTGTCGTACGAACGTAGTCCGCCATGCTTGCTTCTAACTGTAACGGTTGCTAATGTGTGTCCGTCTCGTAAGTTGGGCATTAAGGCTGTTCCCTCCCTTGGTGGTGCTACATGGATGTGATAAAAGCTGAATGGTTTACAGAAACGGGGATGGTAAGGTGTCAGGCGGCCTTGCCCTTACTCATCAGTTTGTCGCGCTTGCGAAGCAGTCGACGCCCTTTACGAGTGGTAGTCAACGGCTCTTTCCATTTGGTAGTATCGGAAGCCGACAAATCAAGTGTACAACGGTTGTAGAAGCCGGGGAATTCAAGAACAAAGCGCCCGTTCTTTGTAGTGAGTTCGCCATAGACACTTTCTACACCTACATCGGTTGGTTTATGGTATTCGGCATGTACACGGACTTCACGGTGTAGATTGCCCTCATCGTAATAGTTTCTTCCATCAAAGGTTGCCGACTCATTATCCTTTAGCAAATAGCTGTAAGCATTGTGTTTGTCTCGGGCTTCACCCGCATTTCCTAGGAGAGGTATCATGCCCTGGTGCTTGCGTAACTTACCGTGTGAGAACCATTCTCCACCTTCAGGACGAGAGAAATCATAATGTTTAATCTCCTGATCTATCATGTTGCCCCATCCATCAAAACCCTCATGGCCAATAGCTATATAGCGGTACACTGCCCCAAAATAAACCGGCGTCTTTTCATAGGGATGATTAACACGGAAGATACCGGGGGTAGCCATTGTTATCCAGTTATGGCGTCTCCAGCCTTGTACCATCAGTAAGAGGTCGAGGTGGCGGCGGTGTTCTTTGTCGTCTTTCTCGAAGAAATACAGCCAGAGAGATGGTAGAGCCTGCAGCCTGAGGATTCTCTACGGCTACATGAATGGAATCAAAAGGCTCGTACTGGGAGCGAATACCTGAGAAGTGCATCTGGGCGGTCTTTATGTCCTGCTGATGACGGATGAAGCAAAGCCGGTCGCTATACACACGTCCTTGTGCATTATATACCGTTACTTGTGCTACACCTGTAGGCAGAGAGTCTGTGGGGATGCTGATTTGGGTATCCTCGGCACGGAACTTCTGAAAATAATACAGGGCGCCGCCCACGGTAATGGTAACACCTAGCGTCTCGTCTGCTGCCTCACCGCGCGGTTGAAAGGTGAGTAGCAACAGATTGCCTTTGATATCGGTACGCACAGCACATCCGTCTTTTTCGGCTTTAGGCATACGCTGACGAATCACATAATTGCTATCGCTAGTAAAGACGGTAGAGTAGGTGATGCCTGGCTCGTAGGTAAACTCCAGCGTTCCCCTGCCTCGGTTCTCGGTCCGCTGTTCTTGAAGCAATTCTCCACCCCTACCGTATAGGCGCATGATGCCTG
>CADAWW010000237.1 GCA_902791675.1 uncultured Bacteroidales bacterium | reverse complement strand
AAACAGTAAACAGTAAACTATTACAGAAATGAAACGAGATACTTGGAAATTTATTATTCAGACGATAATAGCTATTCTGACAGCTATTCTGACCAGCCTAGGCGTTACCAGCTGCATGAACTAAGAGCGGGCCTTCGGGCCCGACTCTTAACGAAAACGAAAACGATAACGAAAACTGATTAACAATTAACAACGAAAGACCGTAAACGGTAAACCGTAAACAGTAAACTGACTTTTCGGCCTAGACTATTACATTGACAAAGTAACTAAATAAGCTCAGCTTATCTCTAACAGAAAAAGGCATCCATTCTGATGGGTGCCTTTTTTGGTGACAAGTAACAGATAAAACGATGTAAGAGGGCTGAGGGCACTTATGGTTCATGGTTAAGGGTTAAGGGTTAAGGGTTAAGGGTTCAAGATGTCTGAAGGAAGAAGGCATTTAGGGTTCAAGGTTAAGGGTTAAGGGTTAAGGGTTCACGGTTAAGGGTTAAGGGTTAAGGGTTCACGGTTAAGGGTTAAGGGTTAAGGGTTAAGGGTTAAGGGCCCCAAAATATAGCAAAAGATATGAATTAGGCAACAAATAAAAATAAAATCAACTGAAAAAATATTTTTTGAAAACTTTTTGAAAATAGCATTTGCGAGACTCACATTTTATGTGTAATTTCGCAGTGAATTAATTCATAATTCAACAATATGACAACCAGACGAACTTTCTTGCGCCAGTCGGCTACAGCGTTGGCAGCCGGCACCCTAATACCTCATATGCTGTATGCAGCAACGGGTTCTCCTCGACCCGTTGCAGCCAGCGACCGTTTGAATGTAGCCCTTGTGGGCTGTCGTTCTATGGGTTGGTACGACCTCTCAGACATCATGAAATACCCAGGTACCAGTTGTGTCGCCCTATGTGATATAGATAGCGGTATCTTGTCGAACCGAGCTGCCGAGGCAGAGAAGAACTGGGGCAAACGTCCAGCCTGTTATAGCGATTACCGAAGGATTCTGGAACGAGACGATGTAGATATCATCATCATAGGAACACCCGACCATTGGCATTGCAAAATAGCCGTTGATGCCTGTTCGGCCGGGAAAGATGTTTATGTAGAGAAGCCTTTGGCCAACAGCATTGCCGAATGCGATGCAATGGTGGCTGCTGCCCAGCGATATGGCCGTGTGGTACAAGTGGGACAACAACAGCGAAGTGCCACTCTCTGGCAGAGCATGAAGGAGTACATCGATAGTGGAGCCCTGGGGCATATAGGGCGTGTTAATGTATGGGCCAACTTCACTTATGCTGCCATCCTGAACCCTGCAAAGGACGGCCCTGTTCCCGATGGTGTTGACTTTGACATGTGGCTTGGCCCAGCGCCAAAGCGAAGCTTCAACGCATCGCGTTTTCATGGTTCCTGGCGTATGTTCTGGGACTATGGTGGCGGCTTGCTCACCGACTGGGGCGTGCATCTGCTGGATATGGCTTTGTGGGGCATGAATGTCAAGAATATGCCTCAGCGTGTAATGGCTGCCGGAGGAAATCATGTCTATCCTGATAATTATGCCGAGACGTTCGACACCCTCAGCGTTACTTATCAGTTCCCGGAATTCCTTATTCAATGGTCTAACATGACTATCGAATCAGGTCCCTATGGCAGAAATTACGGCCTTGAGTTCAAAGGTACCAACGGCACCCTTGTTGCCAATCGCGAAAGTTGGGAGGTGATACCGGAAGCTGGCAAACTGGAAGCTAAACTTGTAAAGCCGTCCAACAACGACCATCTGGATCATACCAATAACTTCATGGAGTGTGTAAAGCATCGCAATATGCAGACTGCCTGCCCCATTACCAACGGCAGCCTATGTGCCAAGTACGCCCATATTGGCAACATTGCAGCCCGTACGTGCGAAACATTGACATACGATGACGCCCGTCGCACGTTCCATAACCGAGAAGCAGACCGCCTTATCACCCCCCACTACCGCAAACCGTGGAAGTTGTAGAATTCCGTAAATTATTTCACAAGAAACAATAACATAATGAACAGCATAATTGAGAGTTTAAGGGGTAACCTTGCCATAGTGACAGCCTTGTGCGTTTGCGCCATCTGGGGCGAGACGTTTGTATCAACGAAAATTGTGTTGGGCGAAGGACTTATGCCTTCCGACATTTTCTTCTACCGCTTTTTACTGGGCTACGTGTGCATCTGGGCCTTCTCGTACAAACGTCTGTGGGCCGACAACTGGCAGGACGAGTTGCTGCTACTGATACTGGGCATCATGGGCGGTTCGCTGTACTTCCTGACGGAGAATATGGCGCTGATGTTCTCCACAGCCTCCAATGTAGCCATTCTGGTAGGCTCTACCCCACTGATAACTGCTGTGCTGATGGCGCTTTTCTACAAGGACGAGCGTATGTGTACCAGACAGATGGTGGGTTCGCTGCTGGCCTTTGGAGGTATGGCGCTGGTTATCCTGAACGGTCAGGTTATGCTGCACCTGAATCCCAAGGGAGATATCCTGGCACTGTGCGCTTCGCTGACATGGGCCTGTTATTCGCTGATAATAAAGAAACTGTCGAGGCACTACAATGCACTGTTCATTACACGTAAGATATTTATCTACGGCTTGCTTTCTATCCTGCCCTATCTATGGACACAGAGTCCGCTACAGACAGACCTTACAATACTAAGCAAGCCCACCGTTTGGGTGAACTTGCTCTATTTAGGCGTAGTAGCCTCTATGTTATGTTTCGTGGCTTGGAACTGGACACTGAAACAACTGGGTACAGTGCGCGCTACTGGACGAGCGCATTACGCTGATGGCTATCTGCGGTACTGCCACTCTTATATTAGGTATGTATATGGCAGGAAAGGCCGCTACTTAAACAACTTCTGTGAGAAGATGGTAAGATAGATGCGCCAGTTGCGCCAGATGTGTCCGTCTTCGTTCTCGTAATACTCGTAGGGATACTTCATCTTATCCAGATAGGTACGCAGACCCTTGTTCTGCTCATACAGGAAGTCGGTCTTACCGATACCAATCCAGTAGAGATGGGGCTTAGCCTTGAAAACAGCTGCTATCTGTCCGCTCACCTGTGCATCGTCGGCAATCTGCTGGTCGATACTCTTGTTAGAGCCTCTGTCCATACGTACGGCAGCTGAGAAAAGACCTATATAACCGAACATTCCGGGATTCATCAGGCTGATATGGAAGGTATGGAAGCCTCCCATGCTGAGACCGCACATTGCGGTATTGTCAGCACCCTTCTTTACACGGAAATTCTTCTCGACATACGACTTTATCTCGGGGAAGCTCTCCTCGAAGCTGGCCTTCTGACGACCACGCTGTGTCAGAGCTGTAAACTCGGGGCTGGCATCGTTGTCGGCATGTCCGTTGGTCATTACCACAATCATAGGAACAGTCTTGCCGGCAGCAATCAGGTTATCCAACACCTGTGAGGCACGACCCAGCGTGAGCCATGCGTCCTCGTCGCCTCCCATTCCGTGCAGCAGATACAGGACAGGATAGTTGCCGCCCTTCTCGTATCCGGCAGGAGTGTAGATGCTCATACGGCGGGACATTCCCAGTGTGGGACTATCGTACCATATCTGCTGGATGTTGCCGTGAGGAACATTGTGGTTACCGTACAGATAGCCGCAGTCACCCTCTTCCTTACTTACAATAAAGGTACTCATGAAGCTGCGTACGTCCCTGCTACGGTTCCAGTTGGCAGGGTCTTGCAACTCTACGCCATCGGCATAGAAACGGTAGCTGTACAACTCGGGGGCCAAAGGCTGTGTGGTGAATGACCATACTCCGTTCTCGCCTTTAGTCATCTCCTTGCGGTAACCGTCGATACAGTCACCCATCACTTCGACCTTCTTTGCTTCAGGAGCACGCAGGCGAAGGGTTACGGTTCCGTCATCGTTCTTCTGTGGGGAAACGATGTTCTGACGCTCGAAGATGGCCTGCTGGGCAAACATACTGGTAAAACCCAGGGCAAATGCCAAAAGGGATAAGACAGTTCTTTTCATAATGCTGTTTTTTTTAGTTGTTATTAAGTTAATTGCTGCACAAAAATACATAATTTGTTTTATCTGCCATACAGAAAGAGAGGTTTCTTTTGGTTTTACCCCGTTTTTTTGAGGAAAAGTGCGTAACTTTGCACGGCAAAAAGGAACAGGCCTGAAGAAAAAGATGGAAAAACTCTGGAACAACAACTACCGAAAAGCATGGTGCGCCAACTTCATGATGTATTTCTCCTTCATGATTCTGACACCCCTGCTGCCGTTGTATCTGAGCGAGGAGTTTGGTGCCAACAAGGACCAAATAGGCCTGGTGCTGAGCGGCTATGCCCTTACGGCGTTGCTGATAAGACCCTTCAGCGGGTTCTTTGTAGATAGTTTTCCCCGTAAGGCGGTGCTGCTGATCTGCTATTTCCTGTTCTTTATCCTTTTTGGCGGCTACATGGTGGCAGGCTCTTTGCTCTCGTTCTGCATCATCCGAACGCTGCACGGAGCCCCCGTAGGCGCAACTACAGTTGCCAACAGCACCGTTGCCATTGACGTGCTGCACCCCACCCGCAGGGCCGAGGGCATAGGCTACTATGGTCTGAGCAACAATATGGCTACGGCTATTTCACCAACAGTAGGACTGCTTATTTATCAGTGGACAAACAATTACACAATCATTTTCTGTGTTTCGTTGCTGACAGCTGGAATAGGACTGCTTATTAACAGCACACTGAAGCTAAAGCCACGCGAATGTGTGACACAACGGCCTAAGATTCAGCTGGACCGTTTCCTCTTATTAAAGGGGTGGAGCCAGGCTTTA
>CADAWW010000236.1 GCA_902791675.1 uncultured Bacteroidales bacterium | reverse complement strand
GAAAAGTTCATCCACCAGATTACCGACAGTTTCATGACGGTAAAGTGGCAGTTTACTTACTTCAATCTGGCAGATTACTTGCCTTAACCATTCCTGGCTAAAGCCGGGCTCAAACTTGTCGCAACCATAGTGGTGATAGATGCCGTTCGAGAACCACAGACGCTTCAGGTAGATTTCCATCGCCTTGAAATCGTCACACTCGTGGTCAATCGCATCACTGGTATATACGGCTTCCAGCGTTTTTCGAATACGAATATTATACTTACCAAACTGGTCGGTATCTGAGCAACTGTAAATCTGCAAAGCGGTCTTCGACATAATCGAAGTGTGACACGCTATCTCCTAAGTAGTTCATTTCGCTGTAGCCTTCTTTTTCTTTTCGGGCTTCAATTTTTCAGAAGGATGTTGGGCAAGATGTCTCAAACGATACTCGCGAGGCGTCATCTTCATCAGTTTGAAGAAAGAAGCGTAGAACGACTGACGGTTGGAGAAGCCGACCATATCGCTGACTTCTTGCATGCGTAGCTTCTGATACCTACGATCCACCAGGATAGCCATGGCCTCCTCAATACGGAACTTGTTGATGAACGACGTATAGTTCATGTGGAAGCGCACATTGACAACAGCAGAAATGTAGCGAGTGTTTGTTCCCAATTCTTCGGCAAGTTTCTTGGCTGAATAATCTTTGTCTTTGTACTTTTTCTCCATCACAACAATACGGTTGATTTTTTCTTTCAACTCGTCCATCAGTTTAGGGCTAACGAGACTACGATAGTGAGCCTCTTTTTCCTTTTTTGCGGTAATGTTATACTTTGTCATAACCCTAACTTGTTGATAATTAATTATGATTTCGATGCAAATATACGAAATTTCTTCCACATACTTGCAAAAATTTAGTAAAAAAATATTAAATAGGCAAATTTTCTGTCGTATCGCGTAAATTGTTGGCATTAAAGGTCTTGCAATAAAATGCCGCGTGCGTCTTTCAAGTAGTTTGAACGAATTTCTAATGCTTTTGCCCAATCGCCTCTCAACAGTTCGTTAATATCCAAATCTATTTTCCATTGTCCACGCGATTCCAGACGATCAACCATTGTGCCTAACGTCAACGCCTGTGTATCCATAGCAGGAATGAAACGGCTCTCTTCACCTTTCTCGTCGTTGGTAATTTCCAAGAGCATTCCTGCATCAATCAATTCATATACGAGTTCATTAACGAATCGGATGGGGATAGATGTCTCCGCACGCAATTCAAGCAGAGAATAAGGTTTCCCTCCTGTGGAAAAACGTTTGCTGATACGGCTCATCAGCAGGGCACAGAGCAGAATCCGATAACGGTGGCTGATTTCGCCGGAATGGGCATCGTAGTCGTAATAATCGAGATTTTGATTGGTGTAGCACAGTTCCGCACCAAACAGACAAATGGTCCACGAAATTTGCATCCACAACATAAACAACGGCAGTGCCGCAAAGGAGCCGTAGATAGCGTTGTAGCTCGACAGGAAAATCTGCGAATGGATATATACAAACTGCAAGCCCTGCATGGCAATACCAGCCAGGATGCCTGGAACTATCACACTCGAAAACTTCACTCGCGTGTTAGGCATAAAGATGTAAAGTGCGATGAACATGCCTGACATCAGCACATAAGGTGAAAGGTCAATCAAGTATCGAACGGCTGTACCTAACATCATAAAGTCTGGCAGTTCTTTAGCCGCCGTAGCAAGGAAGATGCTGATACCCGACGACAATACAATAAGTATCGGTGCCACGAAGAACATGGCCAGATAGTCGGTAAACGTGCGGAACATTGAACGTCCCTTCTTTACCATCCATATTTCATTGAATGCATCTTCGATGTTGCTCACCAGCATCAACACCGTGTACAACATGAACAACAGACCGATACCAAGGAATATGCCACTCTTGGTATGAACCAGATAACTATTAACAAAACCGATAATCGTTTCTGCCACCTGAGGTTGCGACGATAACGAATCGCGAAACCACACCTCTATATATTTGTTATATCCAAAGCCGCGAGCTATGGCGAAGACAACGGCAAGAATAGGCACGATGGCCAGCAAAGTTGAATAAGTCAGCGCCGAGGCTTTGGTCATGACACGTTTTGCCGTAAAGAAACGAACTGCAAGTAACACTTTCTTCAGTATCTCGACACCCAAATAGCGCAAGGACGACACATCGCCTCGCGTAATTCGCCAAATGCCAATTTTCAGAAACTGTATAACCTTGTGCACAACAACTATTATCTAATATCTCCTAACTATCAACTAAAAAAGAAAGCACTGTCCCTATAAGCCGGGTTCTGTTTCTCCCGAAAGAGATGCCTGCCATTTATCTACTCCGCAGGTTACCCCACGGCTCAAGCATTCTACCCTCCGTCGTAGCACAAGGCTTTGGGCGGACAACCCTCAACCGACGGTTTACGCGAACTTGCAGCCTCCAGACGGAACAGCCCTGCGATCGCCCGCAGGCTGGTGGGCTCTTACCCCACCTTCTCACCCTTACCCTTTCGGGCGGTAATTTTCTTCTCCCGGCTCCAGCTGTCACCAACTGCTGGCACTTTCACCAGTGGAGTGTCCTGTGCTGCCCGGACTTTCCTCTCGTGCTCTGCTGAACACCAGCGGCAGACCGGAACACTGCTTTCAGGCTGCGAAGGTACGAATAAATATTCAATAAAGCAATAAAAAGCGCGAAAAAGTGCAAAAAAAACACTGATTTGCTTTGTCTTTTGCAAGAATATTTGTACCTTTGCAGCCCAGAATGCAATCAACAAGCAGCATCGATATATGAACAAAAAATTAAAAAAGGTACTCGTTTTAGGTTCGGGTGCCCTCAAAATCGGACAAGCTGGCGAGTTTGACTATTCTGGCTCCCAGGCACTTAAAGCATTGCGCGAGGAAGGAATCTCTTCCGTGTTAGTAAACCCCAACATCGCTACCATTCAGACTTCTGAAGGTATTGCCGACAAGGTGTATTTCCAACCAGTCACCACTCATTTCGTTACAGAGATTATCAAGAAAGAACGCCCCGACGGCATTCTCTTGGCTTTTGGTGGTCAGACCGCTCTGAACTGTGGTACTGAGCTCTACCAGAAGGGTATCCTGAAGGAATATGGTGTAGAGGTTCTGGGAACCAGCGTCGAAGCCATTATGAACACCGAAGACCGCGATCTCTTCGTTAAGAAACTTGACGAAATTGCGCTGAAGACCCCTGTAAGCCACGCCGTGGA
>CADAWW010000235.1 GCA_902791675.1 uncultured Bacteroidales bacterium | reverse complement strand
GATAGCCTTTCCTTGCTCCACAATTTCCTTGTTGTAGCGTTTGTCCACGATAGAGGACAGGTTGCCGTTCTGGTCGAAGGTCAGCTTATAGACCGAGTTTTCCAGCGTCTTTACCTCCTTTTCTGCCGTAGCAGCCTGCTTGCCTGCAGCCTTAATGGAATATACGGCAAAGCCGGTAGCGGGAACCGTAGCATTGATAAGCAGATGCTTGCGTCCCTTGGTATCTGTAACCGCCTGCGAGGCAGCCTTTTTCCCCTTGGCATCGGTTACGGTATAGCTGTCCGCCATCGCAGCACCCAGCATCACATCGGCCACCGTATTCTGAATGAATCCCTCAGGGTTGTAAAAGACGATGGGAGTCCCGCTAACCTGTGTGTTCATCAGTTCTGATATTCCGCTAACGGCACTGAAGGTAATGTCCGAGAAACGCTTCATGTCTATTATCTCATCGTTCCAAGAGAACTCGTAGGCACGTGGGATGCTGGTACCCGTAAGGTCGTCGTGGAACTGATGCAGAATCACTGTCTGCCAGCATTCGCGGATATCGTTGGCAGGATATTCCCTTTTTCCCAACCATTCGGCAACGACGCTCGAGCGTTCAGCAGCGTCGGCCAGATGCTCGTTCTGGCGGTTATAGAGCTTCATGGCAGCTTGCGAGGTATAGCAACCTACGCCATGGACATCCATATACAGTTCTCCTTTAAATGCAGGCAGCTCGGGATGTTTTTCGTAAGGCAGGAAGTCTTTGTAAATCTGGTCGCTGGTGGCAGAGATAATCTTTACCGGACCGTTTCCCTTAAGTCCTTTCTCCATAGCTCTTACCGACGGAATGTTAGGTGAGCCGCCCGTATCTCCCGTTCCGTAGTAGCGGTAGCCAATGCCAGTAGGACTCTCGCTCATCTCGCGATACAACCTGCGGTCCTCGCTGATGTCCGTATCACGGAAACTATGGTTGTAGGCATAGCCGTGTGCCATCATAATGCGCGACCCGTCTATTCCTTCCCAGATACCCAGGCTGAAGGGATATTTCGTCAGTTTCTGGTCGTAAAACTTGTTGGTTCGCCATTGCAGTTTCTGCGAAGAGAAACCTATAACACCGCAGTGCTGTGCAATAGTGGGGTAGTTGTATGGGAAGCCGAAGCAGTCAGGCAGGAAAAAGTCGCAGCTCTCCTTGCCATATTCGTTGCGATAGAACTGCTGGCCCAGGAGCGTGTTTCGGAACAGCGACTCAGAAGAGCTGATAACCGTTTCTGTAGCATCCCAACTGGTTCCGGTAAGGTGCCATCGTCCCTGTGCAATATATTTCTTCACCTCCTCGTATTCGTTGGGGAAGTATTCCTTCATCCATCCGTACTTGATGGCCCCTTCAAAGTTCATGATATAGTTTGGGTAGGTGCGCAGTAAGTGCAGGTTTTGCCGGATGGTCTTCGGTATGTAGTCGCGGATAGTAGTCTGGATATCCCAGTTCCACTGCGTATCCAGGTGTGCGTCAGATACCATGTAGGCTGTTTTGGGGACCGATACATCCATCTTCTCCAGTTCCTGCCGCTCGCGGTTCTGTCTGTTGCGCCATTCTTGTCTTTGCCGTTCGCCGGCCTGTTGTGCCATAACCGAAGTACATGCCAGTACTACGGCAGCCAGTGCTAAAAGTCTTGTGTGCATAACCATGTTTGATATTTATTTATTTTTCGATGTATTTCATGATGACATCCACTATCTGATCCTCGGTTTTGCCATCAGTAGAGATGACGAGGTTGTAGTTGCGGGTGTCATAGCGTGAGGTGCCTGCGAATTTCTGCACATAGTTCTCGCGCATCTTGTCAATCTTGTCAATGAGTTTGATAGCTTCCTCCGGAGTCAGGTTCTGCTTTCTGACCACACGCTCTATTCGGGAAGGCATGGAAGCCTGGATGAAAATGCTCAGATGGTTGGGGTGGTTGTTGTACACGAAGAAACCGCATCGACCAGCCACAACGCACGATTGCTCTGCTGCAATGCCTTCAAGTATTTCCTTCTCCGCCTTGAATATGTTTTCGGTGGTCAGTTTCTCAATTGCCCCGCCATTTTGAGACTCATAGTAACGGATTTCGGAGTCGCCCCAACGTACCACCCTTGTGAAGTCTTCCCACCAGTGATTATTACGGCCCTTCATCTTTTCTATTTCCTCTGCAGTAAGATTGTACTTCTCCTCCATCGTCCTGATGAGAGCCTTATCGAAGAATTCGACGCCCAATCTTTCGGCCAACTTGCGGCCTACGGTACGACCGCCACTTCCTAATTCGCGATTGATTGTAATGACAAATTTCTCGTTCCTGTTCATAATTATTCTGTATTTCTGGTTTTGTCAAGATTGTTATTCGGCTTCAAAGTTAATCATTTTTTTACAACCCCCTCTCATTTTAGCAGAAAAAAAATCTAATAACCCCTTTTTAACTTCATCCTATAACTTCCGAAACTTAGAGAATAGAGTTTTTTTTCGACCACGGATCTCCCAGATTTACACAGATATAAGATAAGTGTTTTTATATTGATGATAAGTTTGACCCCTCTCCCCGCTCCCCCGAGGGGGAGAGCCTTCGATAGAAGGGTGTTAATTTTCAACTTTCAATTTTCAACTTTCAATTTTCAACTTTCAACTTTCAACAAAACCCCTTAACCCTTAACCCTGAACCGTGAACCATAAGTGCCCTCAGCCCTTAACCCTGAACCGTGAACCATAAGTGCCCTTAATCCTTAACCATGAACCCTTAACCGTAAGTGCCACCATAGGCTCAAGCTCACCAAAGCGCCAGCCAGTAGTAATGCCGCTCTTTTCATATCGATATCAAATTAAAGTCCCATACTTTTTTGGAAGGCCAGTTGTGACGCATCAGGGTTTTCTACACAACGGATCATCCAGTTGGCCTTATCAATGCACAGTCCTGCCGGTGCCAGCAGACGGTCGTAGTCAGGCTCCTCTGTCGTATCGACCAGCCTGCGTATTTCCGACAGCGACGTGCCAGCCACCTCAGTCACGGCCTGCCAGAACTCTCCCTCCGTAAAGCCTCGCTTCAGTTCGTGATAGTACCGCCGGTAAAGCAGACGCATCACGTCGTCGAGCGACTGCCGCTGTGCCGTCTTTTCACGGATAGCCACATCCAGAAGCAGACCGACAACCGGGCCTTTGAAGTAGTAATTGATGCGCACGTCACGGTAGTTGTCGTCCTGGTTCATGAAGTTCAGCCAGATGTCGTAACTACTCTGGCGCAGGCTCATGTGGTGCTGACCTTGATAGGGAGCATAGAGCCCGAAGTAGGTGGAGAGCAGTTCGAGCGCCTCGTCGGTAGTAGTGATACCCGCCTCCTGAAGCAGCCGGAACTCATAGTAGCATGTCAGGCCCTCGCTCACCCAGAGCATCGGGGTGACGGCCTCACGGTCATAGTCGATGGGCCACAGTTCGGCGGGCCTGATGCACTTTACATTATAGAGGTGGAAG
>CADAWW010000234.1 GCA_902791675.1 uncultured Bacteroidales bacterium | reverse complement strand
CCGATGTATTCGTAATACCCAGCCTGCAGGATAATTTGCCCAACACCATAGCCGAGGCCATGTCGTGCGGCACGCCGTGCGTTGGATTTAATGTGGGTGGCATTCCCGAGATGATAGACCATCAGCAGAACGGCTATGTTGCCAAATACAGGGATGTGACCGACCTGGCAGAAGGCATCTGCTATGTTCTTTCCCATGACATGCGTGAAGCAGCTCTTCATAAAGCATCGTCGGCTTATGGGGAGACACATGTCGCTCAAAACTACATTAATGTATATGAATCCAGATAATACAGCAAATAATATACGTCCGCTTATAACCATAGCCACGGTCACCTACAATGCCGGGGCTACCCTGCAACGCACATTAGACAGTGTGGCGGCACAAGACTATAATAGGATTGAGCATCTGATTATTGACGGACTTTCCACAGACAACACGCTCAGCCTTGTCCAACGATATGTGGAGCAGAACAACAACAGGCATCAAATACGTCTGACCAGCGAACCGGATGAAGGACTATACGATGCCATGAACAAAGCACTATCTATGGCAATGGGCGAATACATAGTCTTTCTGAATGCAGGAGACAAGCTCCACGGGAAGGACACCATTTCTAAAGTAGTGACTTGTGCCTGTCTGACGAAAGGTAACAGCCGTAACCCTGCCATTATCTATGGAGAGACAGATTTGGTGGATGACGAGGGACGTTTCCTCAGGCACAGGCGGCTTACTACGCCGGAAAACCTGACATGGAAAAGTTTCCTTAGCGGCATGAGAGTTTGCCACCAGTCATTCTATGCCCGCACGGACATAGCGAAAAGCGAGAGCTACAATCTGAATTACCGCTATTCGGCAGACTACGACTGGTGTATTCGCATCATGAAAAAAGCGGCCAAGCGCAGACTTCGAATAATTAATACACATGAGATTCTTACGGATTACCTCAATGAGGGAATGACCACCAAGAACCACCGCAAATCTCTTATGGAACGTCTGAAGCTGATGGCCCAGCATTATGGATGGCCCAGCGCCATAGCCGCCCATTGTTGGTTCGTCATAAGATCCGTCATCAAAAAATAGGACAAGCCTCTCCCCCCGCCCTCTACAAAAGAGAGGGAGCCAAGGTTCAAGAAGTTCAAAAGGTTCAAGATTTAACAGTAAACAGTAAACGGCAAACGGTAAACGGTAAACAGTAAACGGTAAACAGTAAACGGTAAACAGTAAACGGTAAACAGTAAACCAAATATGAAAATAGCAATCATAGGAGCCGGAAACATGGGAGGTGCCACAGCAAGAGGATTGGCACAGAGTCAGCATGTAAGCGCAAAAGATATCTTTGTCAGTAATCCCAGCAAGGGTAAGCTGGATGACATCAAGGCAGAATTTCCTGAAATCAACATCACGCAGGACAATAAGGAATGTGTTAAGGATGCTGATATGATCATCTTGGCCGTTAAACCGTGGAAGGTAGAAGATGTTGCCCGGGAAATCACCACACATCTGAAAAACAGGAACGTTATCGTGGGGAGCATGGCAGCAGGCATCAGCACAGAAAAAATAGAAAACATGTTCGACCAGCACCCTATCTACATCATCATCCCCAACACAGCTATTGCAGTCCGTCAGAGCATGACTTTCATTGCCTGCAAAAATACAACACCAGAGATGGACGACAACATATTAGCCATCTTCAGAGAAATGGGAGAAGCGATGATTATTGAGGAACGGCTGATGGGTGCCGGAATGGCTCTTGCCAGTTGTGGCATAGCATATGCCATGAGATATATTCGCGCTGCCACAGAGGGCGGTGTGGAACTGGGTATGTATGCCCGAGATGCTCAGCATATTGTGGAACAGACGCTTTTGGGAGCCGTGGAACTTTTACGTGCCAACCGGAGTCATCCCGAGACGGAGATAGACCGCGTAACAACGCCTGGCGGCATTACCATTCGCGGACTGAACGCTATGGAGGAGAACGGATTTACGAACAGTGTTATCAAGGGACTGAAGGCAAGCAAATGAGATTGAAGGAAAAGGTTTTGTCAACGATGAAATCGACCGATACGGAAAGTCGGTTCGAGCTCTACGTCACACGAACACCAGGCTACCTATGGGCCCGTCTGTTCCAGAAATTGGGTGTTCACCCCATAGCCGTCACGCTGATGAGTATCGTCATCGGGGCGGTCAGCGGCTATTTCTTCTATCTCCCCAGTCTGAAGATGAACCTTATCGGTATCTTCCTGCTTATCTGGGCCAACTGGTATGATTGTGCCGACGGGCAACTGGCCCGTATGACAGGAAAGAAAACACTCATTGGCCGCATTTTGGATGGCTTTGCCGGAGACGTGTGGTTCTTCTGCATCTATCTGGGGCTATGCCTCAGGCTCACTCCACAGTGGGGTATATGGATTTGGCTGTTGGCAGCATGGGCCGGTCTCCGTTGTCACGGTCGTCAGTGTGCAATAGCCGATTACTACCGTAACATACATCTGTGGTTCTATTTGGGTGAGAAAAAGAGCGAACTGGTCACTAGCCAACAGGAAGAGGAGGTATACCGCAACCTGAAATGGAAGAGCCGCGAATGGTTCCACAAACTATACCTTTTCTTTTATATAAGATATACGAAGAGTCAGGAGGACCAGACACCCGTCTTTCAAGAACTTTTTCAGGCTATACAAGAAAAATCAGGGGGTAATGTATCTGATGATATGCGCCAACGCTTCCGCCAGGACAGCCTCCCACTGATGCCCATTACCAATATCCTAACTTTCGACACCCGTGCAGGTGTGCTCTTCCTTTCGGTCATCATAGGAATGCCTTGGATATACTAAATACCTTGACGAAATAAATGTTCAATAAGTTCAATAGTTTAAGAAAAATAAAAACTGCCATGCCCCAGCTTGCAGTTCCCTCCCATTTGGGGGAGGGTTAGGGAGAGGGGCCGAATATGCAGAACAATAAACACATAGCCCTGTTACTGGCTGGCGGCAAATCATCAAGGATGAACACCAACCGTCCCAAGCAGTACATCGAAGTGAATGGAGAATCGGTCCTGAAACATACCATGAAGGCCTTTCAACTTCATCCGCTCATACAAGACATATATGTAGTATGCGCTCGCGGATGGGAGGAAACCGTTTGCGACGAAGCACAGAGTGGCGAGATATCTAAGTTCCGCCATGCCATAATCGGTGGAGACACATCCTTCCAATCCTTAAAGAACGGGATAGCCTATCTTCTTCAAGAAGTGAAAGATACAGAATCCATTGTGCTGGTTCACGACGCGGTAAGGCCGCTGATCAGTCAGGATGTCATCAGCCGTAACATTGCCGTTTGTCTGACACACGGGAATGCCATAACAGCAGTCCGTAGTCAGGAAGCTTTTTTGGTCAGCGAGAATGGGAGCAGTAGCAACAGCTATATCCCTCGCGAGAATCTGCTCAGAGCCCAGACTCCTCACACCTTCCCGTTAAAAACGCTGAAAGAGATGATGGAGAAAGCAAAAGAGAAGGGGATTACCAAAGCTCAGAGCCTGTTTACCTTAGCCAACGAGTTGGGATTCCAACCCCTTCATATTGCACAAGGCGACATCATGAACTTCAAGCTCACCTATCCCAACGACATCCTTATCTATCAGGCCCTGAAGACCTTGGAGGAATAAATCTTTTAGTATCAGCCAGGAATGAGTCTCACCTTAACTGTTTACGACCATTCTGAATGTAAACCTCATTTCTGGGGACTGTAGTAAGAGGTCTTCCTGAAAGGCTCCACAACTGTGAGGTATTTGCCGGGTGATCAGGTGTAGTAACAGACGTAAGAAGGTCGGGCAATTCTTTTATCCATGCAAGGATATCGCGTGACATGCTTCCCTGTACAACCGCCCGTAATACTACCGGCACTGAAAGGGTTAACACCAGAAAAATCATCTTCAAACACCTTCACTCCGTTTACCGTTACCTTTACATCATCGAATCGGGCAGTTTCTTCCGATCCGTACGAATCATCGTGTGCCTGCCGGAAACCGAATCTGCCATAGGGGAAACTCCCCTCACGCTCATCTACCAGAATATCGTTGATGTAGGTCTTTACATACTGCTCGTTCTCCACCTCCAACCTTACGTTGAAGATAACACTACGTTGAATACGTGCGTCCTTAGGCAATGTCACCTCGCCCAACACGGTAACACTCCCCCCTAGCCAACGATGAGGACGCAAACGGGGCTTTGCTGCTTCGGATACGTTGAACTGCCACATACAGTAGCTATTGTCATCGGTTCCGGCAAAGCAGATGCTTCCTGATAGTTTCTCTATGCGG
>CADAWW010000233.1 GCA_902791675.1 uncultured Bacteroidales bacterium | reverse complement strand
CAGGATCGCCTAATATCGGATCACATGGAATTCTGGTTGGACCATCAATATCTCCGATACCTTCCAGCCAGAAAGTACTATGAATGTTTTGGCCTTCAGATACAGACATCATAATATCTCTATAAACACCTTTAAATCCGTCAATTCCTCCTGTTTGCCTCGGTCCTATTATAAAAGGTGAGGAACCATCCACGTTCAAGGACTGCAGGGTATCGTTGACTTCGAGGGAGAAATCATACAACATCTGCATACCCTGTGTTCCCTCTCTGCAAACATACACTTTCTGATTCTCTTCGTACCAGGCTCCCACTTTACTTAGGGAGGGAGTTTGCGTTAAAGCACTATAATCTGCGTAATCTGGATTGACATATCGCTGACACCACATCTGCTTACAGGTCTTGCCGTTGATGATTGTGTCGCCATCAAAGTAGTAGTAGTCAACAATCTGCACAGGACTGTCTGGACTGCTCGGAATAGTTCCCACCTTCCACACTTTACCATCTTCAATCATTGGGTTTTGTTGATAACAGGATGCTCCTCGCCACGATTGTCAACCACGATGTAGTTCATGTTAGGATCGAAGCCTGGAACATAGAAGTCGGTAGCATGGAGAGCCACACAATCTGCAACCGGCCCCACTTCTTGTATTTCGAATTCAATCTTGTTGACCAATGGGTCATCCGTCTTTTTCACGTAGAAATAGGCATAGTTGTTTGGTCCGCATTGGGTGAAGACTTCTCCATAGACGTGCAGACTGTTGCCTTTTAATTCGTAAGTAAGCTGATGATGCCCGTCGTTCTCCCCATAATCTTCTGCACCAGTAGGCAGGTTGCAGCCATGAACGTGACCCATCACGTCGTAACCATTACAAAACGAGAAAGGCAGATATTCGTTTACATGATAAACAGTCTCATTGTCTTTCCTTTCAACGTAAGCCAGACAAGACTTCACACCGCCAAAGGCAAAGGAATTGAACATGTTTTCAAGGGCTCCGATACCTTCCACCCAAGTTGCAACCTCAACAAATTCTCCCAACCCGTTGTCACGACCAATGGTCCATGTGCGTAGGCGACGGTACTTAATGTCCAGTGTGTCGGCAGGAGTGAGAGTACAAGAATATACTATTTGGGGACCATCGTTCAGCCATCCTTGCTTCAATACTTTGCAGTTAATTGGTTGGTCAAAACCAAATTCATACGCGAATGTATCGCCCTCTTTGAGCGAGAAGTCATACAACATGATGTCCCTGCCTTCTGTCTCATCATATTTATACACCCGACGGTTTTCCTCACGGAACAGTCCTGTTTCTTCAGTTACATCTAATTCATCATCATTACATATTGTATGGGCGTATATCTTTCCTGCACGCTCTACATTCTCGAACATCCAGTATGTTTCTTGACGACAGACATAGTTCGGATTTTTAGCACTAACCACATGCCACTGCTTACCTAATTCCGCAAAGGGGATATAGTCAACTTTCTGCTCTGGCAATGGATAGACAGGGCCTTTATAGATGGCCTTGAACTTATCCACTTGCGTCGGGTGTACATAGACTTTGGTCTCTGTACCCATGCCGTCGAACAACCAGTAGTGGCCATTCCAACTGAAATCGATGACGCCTCTGATAATTAAGGAGTCCAACTTGCACCCTGAGAACACATAGTCACCTAAGAGGGTGACACTTTCCGGCAAGTCCAGCGTCTTTAGGGCCTTACAGCCTTTGAAGGCATTGGACATTACCGAGGTCACGCTTTTAGGGATCTGAATGTCTGTCAAACTACTGCAATTACAGAACAAATATCCTGCTAATGACTTAAGGCCGTAAGGCAGGTTTACCTCCTCCAAGTTTGTGCAGTCATAAAAAGCGGAAGAACCCAAGGATGTCACACCGTCGGGAAGCGAAATGCTCACAAGATGATGATTGCTGGCGAAGGCAGAGCCGTCTATCCACGTCACACCTTCAGGCACCGTGTAGGATGTGCGGCTGTCAGCGGCAGGATAAGTATAGAGTCTCGTCTTCTCTTTATTGAACAACACACCGCCGACGGAGCACAGCACGGGATTGCCCTCTTCCACCTCTATTGATTCCAATGCTGAACACCAGGAGAAGAGGTTCCTATTAAAACCACTCTCCTCGCTGAAATTCATGTTTTTGATAGTCCGTGGAATAAACACCTTGGTCATTGTTGTGTTGTCCGTGAAAGCATCGCTGGATATGCTCGTCACAGAATAGGTCTGCCCCTCATGGCTCAGTTCCGAGGGGATGCGTACTTCACCCACCCACTCGCTCCTTGTTACCATCGCTTGATGAAAGGCTTTCCGCAGGGTGAAATTCATGCCATCGATGGTTGCGTCCTCATAAACGTCCTCCAGCACCAACGGCTCACCCTCCGTCAGTTCCACCAGCCCTTTGTACCACCAGCAGTCCAAATAGAAACTGTTTGGTTCAAAGTCACGTATCGTGAACGACACATTGAAAGGGCAATCACAAGTAGTTATTTGCTCGGGAAGAACGGGAGCTACATTGACGGACAAAGAACAAGGAGAGCCATCAATGCCATCGCTAATGCTGGACTTTATTTCGAAGTCGTATGTGGCGCAGTTGCTAATATAATTCTGTAGTTCCACCGATAAGATAGTGCCCTCTTTCTTCAGGATGATTGTCGGGACAGATTCTTCGCTTTCCACTCCACGTGCGTTTGCCATACAGCCGCTATTCTGCACATCCGATACGGTTTGGGCACTTGCCATCATTGGCGAGAGCATCAAAGTGATAAAGAATAATAGTTTCTTCATAACTGTTATCGTATTTGTTGTTATTTCCTTTTGCAATAATTATCTGCTGTTGAGTATCTGTTCCAGTGTGATATTACTCACGCATTTTGACCAATCACTTTACATAAACTTTCTTTCCGTTAACGATATTCAATCCCTTCTGCAAGGAACTGAGGCGCTGACCTTGAAGGTTGTAGAGATGAGAACCCTTTGAAGAGTTGTCAATGTTTATTCTGTCTTCTATGGCTGTTATTGGACTCCCATGTGAAGCTCTCCAGTCATCAATATAAACATACTTGCCATCTTTCATACATGTATACACTGAAATGTGCTTACCGAACCTCGGCTCGTCATAGAGGATATAGAGAGATTCAAAGGCAAATGGATTTTCTATGGCAGCGCCTACTCCTACGACCCAAACGCCTGCTCCATAGCTTAAATCCAGATCTTCTCCAATATATTTACAAACTGTAAATTCTACCTGTCCAGGCAAGAACCTTTCGCGGCGTTTACCGCCATCACGCCCATACTTCAAATCATTGTAGGTGAGTGTGACGTTCTCTCCCCAATGACTGAAGTCATAGATTAGCTGTTCCTCCGTAACTTCTTCCTCAACGATATAAATACGATAGCCTTCCTCCCTGACGGCACAATAGTAGTGCTGTTCCTCGTCACCATAGTATTCCTTGAACTGACAGTAGACCTTCTTGTATGTCTTGCCATTTATCTCTGTGTCACCACTCATGGTAAAAATGCAGTCAATGACCTTTCCG
>CADAWW010000232.1 GCA_902791675.1 uncultured Bacteroidales bacterium | reverse complement strand
GGCATTGGAGGCTCTGAACATTGACCGTTATGGTCTGGACGAGATAGACAATAAGATCCTGCTTACTATCATTGATAAGTTCAAGGGTGGACCTGTGGGTATCAACACCATTGCAACAGCTATTGGTGAAGACGGCGGTACAGTCGAGGAGGTCTATGAACCCTTCCTTATCAAGGAGGGATTCCTTAAGCGTACTCCTCGTGGACGTGAAGTTACAGAATTGGCGTATTCACATCTAGGAAGAAGCCTCACCCCCAACCCCTCTCCGAGGAGAGGGGAGTATGTTCAGGGAGAACTTGAATTATGAATAGGGTGACAAAAACTACTCGTTTCCGTTGGGCTTCCTCTGACAGATACAGCACCCTTATGGATTATGCTAAAAAGAATAGGAGAAATAGCACAACAGCGGAAAATGTTCTTTGGCAAAGCATAAGAAATAAACAATTGGGGGTGGAGTTTCGCCGTCAACACATTATCGGGGACTTTATAGTCGATTTTGTATGTCTTGATAAGATGTTGGTCATTGAAGTTGATGGTGGCTACCATACGGAAAGGATCCAGTCAGAAGATGATGAGATACGGACAAGAATACTCAACAGTCTGGGATTCTCGCTTGTGCGATTCTCCAATGACAGAGTTCTTTTTGATTTAGATAACGTAAAGAGTGATATAAAAAATATCTTGAGACAATTAACATAGTTATTAATATCTAACAACTCCCCTCTCCTCGGAGAGGGGTCGGGGGTGGAAGTTATTGTTCTTTGGGGACTTCGATGTTTTCCCCGCTATGATGGATTCTACATTTGCGTCTTCCAAGACGGCTTTCGAGATATCTTTGGGTCTGACAGGTGTACTATCTTTGTGGCTTGGCATCATGAAGATAGGCGAGAAGGGCGGAGTGGTAAACGTTTTGGCCCGTTTGTTGAGTCCTGTATTTGTGAAGTTGTTTCCGGACATTCCCAAGGGTCATCCCGTTACGGGTAGCATCTTTATGAATATAGCTGCTAATATGTTAGGTTTGGACAATGCAGCCACACCGCTAGGTCTGAAAGCGATGGAACAGTTGCAGGAGTTGAACCCCAAGAAGGATACAGCTACCAACCCCATGATTATGTTTTTGGTGTTGAATACCAGCGGACTTACGCTGATACCTATTTCTATCATGGTGTATCGTGCCCAGATGAGTGCTGCACAGCCTACGGATATTTTTATTCCTATCCTGTTGGCAACTTTCTTTTCTACATTGGCAGGTGTTATTATTACCAGCTTGTATCAGAAGATTAATTTGCTGAAATTTGGGGATTCGGACAGATGGATTCGCTGCTGATGAACAAAGTAAGCACCAGTGCTGCCAACATCATCCTGATGCTGATTATCATTGCCTTTATTCTGGCTGGAGTACGTAAGAAAATCAATGTATATGATGCTTTCATCGAGGGGGCCAAGGACGGCTTTACCACAGCGGTGAGGATTATTCCTTACCTGGTAGCTATCCTTGTAGGTATTGGCGTATTCCGCGCCTCGGGAGCCATGGATATGCTGATAGACGGTATCAAATATGGTGTCGAAGCTTGTGGTGGCAATACAGATTTCGTGGCCGCCCTTCCTACAGCATTAATGAAGCCGCTTTCCGGCAGTGGGGCACGGGGCATGATGGTTGATGCCATGACCACCTACGGAGCCGATTCGTTTGTGGGAAGGCTCAGTTGTATCTTCCAAGGCTCGACTGACACCACATTCTATATTCTGGCAGTCTATTTCGGTAGTGTAGGAGTTGTTAAGATGCGTCATGCTGTGACTTGCGGACTCTTGGCCGATTTGGCTGGTATCATTGCCGCTATAGCTATTGCATATATGTTCTTCGGGTAAGGAAGCCTCACCCCCAACCTCCAGCCTCACCCCCAACCCCTCTCCGAGGAGAGGGGAAACTAATGTCTAAAGTCTAACGTCTAATGTCTAACTTAAAATCCTTAGCAAAAGATACGGCTATTTACGGCCTTTCCAGTATTGTTGGCAGATTTCTGAACTATCTGCTCGTACCCCTCTATACCCATTATATGCCCAAGGAATCGGGCGATTATGGGGTTTCCACCAATATTTATGCATACACAGCTCTTATTCTCGTGCTGCTGACCTTTGGTATGGAAACCACCTTATTCCGCTTTGCCAACGAGGAGAAGGAAAAGTCTGATACGGTGTTCTCTACAGGCTTTACTCTGATAGCATCGCTCACAGCAGTGTTCCTGATTCTTGTCTTTGGCTTCATTTCCCCTATTGCCGATAAACTGGGGTATGCCGAACATCACAACTACCTATTGATGATGGCAGTCGTAGTGGCAATGGATGCCTTGCAGGCGCTCCCTTTCTCGTATCTGCGTTTCCAGAAGAGACCCATACGCTTTGCTTCGCTGAAGATGCTGTTCATAGCCCTCAATATCGGGCTGAACGTACTCTTCTTTGTGGTGCTGCATAGGACCAGCGTCTTCTACGTTTTCCTGCTCAACTTGGTATGTACAGGTGTCATATCCTTGCTCTTCCTGCCTCAGCTATTCAAGATACAATGGCACTTCGACGTGGCCTTGCTTCGGCGGATGTTTTCCTATTCATGGCCCATCCTTATCTTGGGTATTGCAGGCAACCTGAATCAGGTAGCTGATAAGATCATGTTTCCGCTTGTCTATCCTGATCAGGCTGATGCCAATGTGCAATTGGGTGTCTATGGCAGTTGTGTGAAGATAGCCATGATTATGGCCATGATAACACAGGCTTTCCGTTATGCCTATGAGCCCATCGTCTTTGCCAAAGCCAAGGATGGCGACAAGAACGAGTACTATGCCGTGGCCATGAAGTACTTCCTGATTTTTACTCTGCTGGCTTTCCTGTGCGTAATGGGTTACATAGATGTGTTACAGCATATCCTGGGTAAGGACTATCGCGAGGGAATGCAGGTGGTGCCTATTGTTATGGCAGCAGAGATAATGATGGGTGTTTATTTCAATCTATCGTTCTGGTACAAGCTTATTGACAAAACCATCTACGGAGCCTGGTTCTCACTGGCAGGCTGTGCTGTTCTGTTTGCCGTTAATTACTTTTTTATCCCAAAGTATAGCTATATGGCTTGCGCTTGGGGCGGTGTGGCAGGCTACGGAACGGCAATGGTGCTTTCCTACATTGTGGGACAGATAAGGAATCCTATCCCTTATCCTATGAAAAGCATCATGGTTTATGTCCTGATGGCAGCTTTGTTCTTTGCCGTCATGCAGGCTGTACCCCACGAGTGGCATATTGTGCTGCGACTGGCCATCAATACGGCACTGATAGGTGCCTTCGTAGGGCATATCCTTTATCATGATCTTCCTCTGAAGACGTTGCCCGTAATAGGTAAGTATTTCCGTTAAGATTATTCTTTGGCTGCAATTCTCTCTAAGGTCTGATACACCTGCATCAGACCGCGGGGAACGTGGAAGCAGCCCTTCCATTTGCCGCCTTTGAGGGTGAGTAATACCTCGCCTCTGCGGTTTAGATAACCGAACCATTCGGGATATTCGGGATCCATGAAATGGCTCCAGACATATTCGTGAACTTTCATGAACCATTCCAGACAATCCTTGTTGCCCGTCAGTTCGTAGCCCTTGATCATGGTGATGAGCGTCTCGATGTGAACCCACCACAGCTTCTGATCCCATTCGAGCTGCTGTAGGGGGCGTCCCAATCGGTCCATAAAGTAGAAAATGCCTCCATACTCCTTGTCCCAGCCGTATTCTGCTTCGCTAAGGGCAATCTGTACGGCTTTCTCTATCAGGTCCTCACGTCCCAGACGCTTGCCCAGGTCCATGATAAACCACATGGCCTCTATGGCATGACCGGGATTCAAGAGGCGTCCTTCGTGGCAATCGACCAGCTTTCCATCCTTGCTTACATGCTCCACTACCAAGCCCAATTCGGGGCGATAGAACACGTCCAGCACCTCGTGCAGGCAGATGTCGATGGTCTCCTTCAGGAACTCAGGCTCCAGTAGATCCTCAATCTCTAGTGCCACGTTGCACAGAATCATGGGCAGGGCGAAATCCTTCAGGGCTCTTGCACCTGGGGCTGCCTTGCTCCACTTGCCCTTTGGGTTGTTGCGCTTGGCAAGAACGATATCGAAGGTCTTCTTGGCTATGTCGGCATACTCCTGATTGCCTGTTGCCTTATAGAGCTGACCGAAGGCAATAACGGCAAAGGTATAGGAGAAGATGTTGTAGGGTTCCACGAGTGGATGGCCCTGTCGGTCCAGCGAAAAGTACCAGTTCAGCTGCCCATCGTGGCCGTATTTCTTCAGGAACTCGGCGCC
>CADAWW010000231.1 GCA_902791675.1 uncultured Bacteroidales bacterium | reverse complement strand
AGCCAGGAATGGTTAAGGCAAGTAATCTGCCAGATTGAAGTAAGTAAACTGCCACTTTACCGTCATGAAACTGTCGGTAATCTGGTGGATGAACTTTTCCCTGTCATCTTCGACCCTAACGTTCTGCCCAAACGTGTTAACAAGGCTGATGGTGAGGATTTGGTGATGACCTCAGCCTGCAACTTCTACGACGGCGTGACACAGGAGGAGGCAGAAGCGTTTTACCAACAGCAGAAAGATGCCGCCGTTGATGACAAACAGCCTGTTTCCTATGGCTTGAACTCTACGCTGGTCAAGGACGACAAGGGTATCCATGAGGATGTGTGGTCGGCCAACGGCCGTTATGGCAATGCCATCCGACAAATTGTCTATTGGCTGGAGAAGGCCAGGACGGTGGCCGAGAACGAACGGCAGGCTCGCATTATCGCTCTCCTTATTAATTATTATAATACTGGCGACCTGCGCGTGTTCAACGACTACTGTATCGAGTGGGTTGGGGAACACGAGGGTAGGATAGACTTTGTCAACGGATTCATCGAGGTGTATGGCGATCCGTTGGGCCTGAAAGGTTCGTGGGAGGGCATCGTGGAATACAAGGATCTGGAGGCCACCAAGCGAACTCAGACCATCAGCCAGAATGCCCAGTGGTTTGAGGACCATTCGCCCGTCGACCCGCGCTTCCGCAAGCCTCATGTCAAGGGGGTTACGGCCAATGCCATCTGTGCCGCCATGCTCGGTGGCGAAGAATATCCCTCGACGGCTATCGGCATCAATCTGCCCAATGCCGACTGGATTCGTGCGGAGCACGGTTCGAAGAGCATCACGATCTCGAACATTACCGATGCCTACAACAAGGCCGCTCACGGCAATGGCTTCAAGGAGGAATTCGTCATCGACGAACCTACGCTCGCCTTGATAGAGAAGTATGGCGACGTTTGTGACGACCTGCATACCGACCTGCACGAATGCTTGGGTCATGGTAGCGGACAATTGTTGCCCGGTACCGACCCTGATGCGCTGAAGGCTTACGGCAACACCATTGAGGAGGCGCGTGCCGACCTCTTCGGACTCTATTATATTGCCGACCAGAAACTCATCGACTTGGGTCTTGTGCCTGATGCCGAGGCGTATAAGTCGCAGTATTACAGTTACATCATGAATGGCCTGATGACCCAGCTCATCCGCATCGAACCGGGTCGACAGATAGAGGAAGCCCACATGCGCAATCGTGCCCTGATAGCCCATTGGTGCTACGAACAGGGTGGGGAAGTGATTACGATGGAGAAGCGCGATGGTAAGACCTATATACGTGTAAATGACTATGAAGCTTTACGTGAACTGTTTGCACGTTTGTTAGCTGAGATTCAGCGCATTAAGAGTGAGGGAGACTACGATGCAGCCCGTCAGTTGGTGGAACGCTATGCCATCAAGGTTGATGCCGACCTTCATCAAGAGGTGTTGGCTCGTTACAAGAAACTGGACTTAGCACCTTATAAGGGTTTCATCAATCCTCGGCTCATTCCCGTTCTCGATGCCGACGGAGAAATCAGCGACGTTCAGGTTGACTATTCCGAGAGTTATGTTCACCAAATGCTACGCTATGGACAAGAGTACGGGACGATGTAAGATGGACGATGTAAGATGGAAGATGTAAGAGATAAAGTAAAGGAAATCAAGCAGTCATTCCGTCTGATGATGGATGGTGCTGTCGCTCAGTCGATGCGTGACAAGGGCTTGAACTATCATCTTAATTGGGGCGCCACGCTCCCTCGTCTGAAAGCCAAAGCCGAGGAGCTAAAAGCCAATAGCCAACAGCCAACAGCAATTCGCAACGCCACACTCTGCTCTGCAGAGAACAGTCAATACGACCTTGCCATTGCCCTTTGGAAAGAGAATGTCCGCGAGTGTAAGATTCTGGCTACGATGCTGATGCCACCCGAGCAGATGTTGCCCGGCGTGTGTGATATTTGGATGGAACAGATTCCCTCGCAGGAGATTGCCGAACAGGCGGCTTTCAACCTGTGGCAATATCTACCTTACGCGCCAGAGAAGGCCTATCAATGGATTGCCAGCGACCAGGAATACTACCAACTCTGTGGCTTTCACGTGCTGTCACGATTGTTTATGAACGGACAGGAACCTAACGAGCGGGGCATCAATGAGTTTATCGACCAGTCACTCTCTGCACTTCAGGGCCCGTATATGTCAGTTCGCAAGGCGGCTATGCAGAGTCTCCAGCGCTTTGCAGAACTGGGTCTTGTGTATGAGAGAATGGCCAAAAGTGCAACGAAATCCATTAATTTAGATTTTTTATAAACTATTTTGCCGTTTTCTGAAGAAAAAGTAGTAATTTTGTGCGGTTTTAACCGAAATAGCCACATAAAATGAAAGAAAACGTCAAGACTACTGTCAGGAATATTCTGGCCAATTATTTGGAGCAGAACAACTTACGCAAGACTCCTGAGCGTTTTGCCATTCTTGATGCCGTCTACGATACACATGAACATTTCACGTTGGAAGAGTTGGGCGAGAAACTGAACGACGAAGACCGCTTCCCCGTCAGTCGTGCAACGCTATATAACACGTTGAAGCTGTTTATGGAATTGCGCCTGGTTATTCGTCACCGCTTTCAGGGTGCCACGAAATACGAGGCTTGTTACGACAACAACAGCCACTGCCATCAGATTTGTACAGTTTGCGGTAAAGTGACGGAGTTTAAGTCCAAAAAGATTAATGACGCCATCAGGTCGCTCCACATGAAGAGTTTCCGCATGGATGGCTTCTCGTTATACGTCTATGGCCTCTGCAAGAGTTGTCAGGTAAAACAGGCAAAACATACGAAGGCCATATCAAGACAGCAAAAGGTAGAGAAAGTAAAACATTAAGATATACACAACTATGAATCAAGGTAAAGTTGATGTCCTGCTCGGTTTGCAGTGGGGCGACGAAGGAAAAGGTAAGGTGGTCGACGTGCTGACCCCGCAGTATGATGTGATAGCTCGTTTCCAGGGCGGTCCGAACGCTGGCCATACACTCGAGTTCGAGGGCCAGAAGTATGTGTTGCGCTCTAT
>CADAWW010000230.1 GCA_902791675.1 uncultured Bacteroidales bacterium | reverse complement strand
ACCTTTGTCATTACAGGCAATGTCTCTGAGGCTGAACTGATGCCGTTGCTGAACAAGTATATCGCAACACTCCATACTAACGGCAAGTATGAAGTGCCCAATTACGATGCTACCAGCAACAGCCTCAGAAAGCGTTAAGGAAAAGAGACCTACATCTCGTACTTCATAAGACGCTCGTACTCCACCTCTTTGTCTAAGACCTCAAGGAATTCGTTCAGGACGCTTTCATCAATGTCGCCCAGTTCGAATTCCTTGACTGCGTCTTTACGTATTTCGGCAATCCAGGCTCTGCGTGCTGTGATATAGTCTTCCATCACACGTTCTGCTATCTCGGGAGTTATCTCCCCTTCTATGCCGTAGTATTCTCGGATAAGGCGGTAGCTCCAAGCCCAACGATACTCCGAATAGTTTCTATTGGCCTTGATGAATTCCTCACGAATGGCAGCTATAGTATCCAGCTCACCGTTCTTGATGGCATCAACGATACGCTGTTCCTCGCTGACAGGAATAAGCAAACCGCTAAGGTCGCTCCACTTACCTGTTCCTACACTCGAACGGGGAACCTCGAGGATGTGACGCTTCATGACAGCACCCATGTAGATGCGCAACGCTATATCGTAGTATTTGATTCCTTTCTTCAGAGAAGAGTTCTTGATGACGTAATCATGGAAGTTGTATGTAGCTACATCACCAGAGATCTCGCGTAATCCCTCCAGCGTTCTCTTTGCTACCATGATGCCTCCTACAGAGAAGGGCGAGAGCCAGTCGAAGTTGACAATAGAGTTGCGTGCTTCGTCTGGACGTTTATCGCGCTTGGGCCATTTGCGGATATCACGGTACAATCCTACTGTAGTAAGGTTACGGCCTGGAACCAGATACATTTCGTCGCCATAAGCTATAAGATACGAGAAGGGCAGCTTGCGTGTATCAGGGTGATGCATCAGTTTACCGAAGCAAACGCTAAACGTACCTATGTGAGCAGGCATAAGGATATAGCTGCCGCTTGCCGTCTTGGTTCCGCGGTCCAAGACACCCCAATGCATAGGACCCATCTTGTAGGCGTGGTTCGAGAAGTTGGTAGCCGAACCTGCATTATAGAAACTGAACATACCGCCAATCAGCAACGAGCTCTTATGATGACTGGCAGAGAAAGGACCGCAGAAAGCGGCACAAGCCTCTCCGTTGCTCATATAGCAGTTGGCAAAGAACAGGCTGCTCTCTGCCGTAAAGCCGTCGGTAATAACACAAGCCTCACCGACAAAGCAATTCTCCAGCTTAGCATTGTTCAGGACTGAGGAACCGTTATAGATAACCGAGTTCTCGCATATAACACCTACACCTATCTTCACAACGGCGTCCGGCAGGCTCTTTAAGGTACAGTCCTGAAGGCGTAAAGCTCCGTCAATCTGGCATCCGTCGCTGATGTGGCAGTTAACAATACCTGTAGTATGTGTGATGCGCACATCATTGCCAATAATAGTGTAAGGCTGTTTAGAAGTTTCTATCTTCTTATTCACAATAGAACGGATGGTCTGTGTGAAGACCTTGTCCTGCTCATACTTTACCATCAGGCTAGCCAACTGAGCATTCAGACCGTCAAAAATCATCACATTGCCATCGCCCACCTCATTCAGGACAGCTATAACATGCCCCTGGCCAAAGGTCGCATCCGATGTAGTGTTAATAATTCCCACATGTTCTATAAGACAATCATTTCCTATGATTGCATTACGCAATGTGGCATAGTGGATACCTGAATGTTTGGTAAAACCTGGTGCTACCTCTACATCCTTCTCGAATGAACCCAGCGTAACCGTTCCGTAAAACTCTACATTACTTATAAACTGGGGACAGAATTTGTCGCTAACCTGAATGGCAGACCAATCTTCTGCCGTACAACCTTGGTGTGAAAGACTGGTAATCTCTTGTTCAGTAAGATTTCTCATATATGGTTAATAAAATTTATTGACGAGTAATTTCGATTTATCTTCTTCACTTTTTTCATTCTTCATCTCTTAGGAACCTACGTGCCTCTTCTATCATCGAGTCGATTCCTTGTTTTGCCTTCTCCGTATCCAACGAGCAGGGAATATCTGGAGCTATGCCGAACTCTATCTGCTGCTTCTGTACATCGAAGCTGGGACTCGCACTAAAGCGTATGCTCCACCCTATGGGGAGTTCGCTGGAAAAGGGAAGACCCGAGCCGCCACCGGTATAGTCGCCCATGACGGTAACCCGAGGCATCTCTTTCATGTCGCGCACAAAGGTATTGGCAGCACTATAGCAGGAACGGTTGGTAAGCAACACACAGGGTTTCTGCCAACGAACCCCTTTGCTAGGCGAGATATATTCAGCCTCCAGAGGCGAGAAATCATTATGTCCCGTTCCCGTCTTGTGCGAACGATAGCCAACCAGCACCTTCTCGTTAGTAAAATGACTGGCCAGCTTCTCTACGTTATCCAGATTGCCTCCTCCATTGCTTCTGATATCCAGAATCATTCCATTGCACATCCGCAAGGAGAGGAACATATCATCCAGATTGCCTTCGCCTATGGCGTCCTGGAAACTCTCGTACACTACGTAGGCAATATTGTCGGGCAGGATACGGTACTTCAGGCCGGAAGCCAAGTTATAATCGGTCTGCAGATACTTGTCGCGCAGCCCTTCGTCCAGATTCTGCGGATAGTCATCCTTCCAGGACCAGTTTCTTCCCAGATCCATACTGGTGGAGATGTTCACATGCCCGTCCTTCAGCTCGCCTATCATCTGGCACAGCACCTCGAAGAGCTGTACGCGTGACATCTTGGGGTTCAGACGAGCGCTGTACTTGGTGTACATATCTGCCCAGGAGATGCCCAACTCCTTCTCCTTATAATCCAGGAAGCAGTACTGCTGATCTATGATGGTCCACAGAGCATTCAGATTAGCCTGAGGCGAATCATCATATTCCGACTCTCCTTTCTGACAGGAGCACAAGCCCAGCACAAGGACAAGAAGCAGTATCAGTTTATCTTTCATTACGCTTTAAAACCTTTAAATACCTAACGTAACCAATCATAAAAGAATGGTTGATATCGTGCATACG
>CADAWW010000229.1 GCA_902791675.1 uncultured Bacteroidales bacterium | reverse complement strand
CGTAGCACATCATACCATAATATATTTTACCTGCAGGCGCGCCGGCTATGTCGTTGGTAAAGATATGCTGCACGTAGCGCTCAGCATCCTTACCCTTAACGGTTACCTCGCCCATGTGCGAGACGTCAAAGACGCCCACCTTCTCGCGTACAGCCATGTGTTCGGGTGTAATGCCAGCATACTGAATGGGCATTTCAAAACCGCCGAAAGGCGAAATCAGGGCACCCAGTGCCACATGTTTTTCATAAAGACAAGTTCTCTTCATTTTTTTCTGTTGTTTATTTAAGGTTTTAATATTTATTCTTAGCTATTTCGATATTTCGCTATAACGAAGAAGGGATGCATCACATCCGCTGTATGAACTCCTTATCCAAGTATTCCTGTTCTATCCTCCGGATACCTTCTACGTCGGCATCGGTCAGTTGCAGTTCCCCCTGGCAGAGTGTCTGGCGGATGAAGGCCTTCAGTTCCCCGATGTTCAGGCTGATATGTTCCTTCAGGAACGTTATGCGCTGCCTAACGCTCTCCACACCGTTCTTCTGCAGTTTCTCTGTCGATGGCGTGATGGCATTCAGCATATGCTCCATGTTGGTATCGTAAAGCATCGTACTGTGCACAATGCTGCGCCCGGGCAACTGGTAGAAGGCCGTTCCGCATACCTTACGGTCGCCGATCATCACATCGTTGTGTGTCGTCCCCGCCGCCTCTACGCCCAGTTTCTGCAGCACGAAGATTATCATCGTCATAAAGCGATTGAAGGTCATAGGCACATTGTCGCCCTTCGTGATAAAGGAAAGCATAATGTTGTCTTTGTCGGCATAGACGCAACCGCCGCCGCTTTTGCGTCTGAAAATCTCTATGCCATGCTCTCGGCAGTAAGGCACATTCACCTCGTTCTGCAACACCTGGTTTCTGCCGAAGATAACGGTAGGTTCCACCTGCCACATAAAGAAGCAGTCCGGCTCGTCCGTATTACGCGCCACATACTCTTCCATGGCCAGATAGAACGAGAGGTGAGTATCTCCCGTCAACGTCGCCGGCAAAGTAATATACTTCATTCTGACCGCAAATTTATGAATTTTATATATATGCGCCAAAGGAAAACAGGAAAATATCTTTCCCGAAGATAGTAAACGTATCATAAAAAGTGTATCTTTGCAACATGAAAACAACCATTATCCTTTTTTTAGCTATTAACACAGCCATCGCTGGAGTAATAGACAATGCCCTGAAGCAAGTAGAGCTACAATTAAGTTTCCTGGTAGAAAATACCGATGAAGCCAGAGCTCAAAGTACCAGTCCTAAGCAGATAATGCCCCGTAGCCTGAAGTCAGACGGCAGCATCAAGATGGTAAACCAAGACGACTGGTGCTCGGGATTCTACCCAGGAACGTTATGGCAGATGTATCGTATCACTAAAGCAGACAGATGGCGCAGGGAAGCCGCCAGCACCACAGTGGCAGTCACGATATCGGCTTTATGATCTGTTGCTCCTTCGGAAACGGCTACGAACTGACAAAAGACGAGACCTACCGTAATGTCATTCTTACGGCTGCCAATACCCTGACTAAAAGATTCAACCCCACCACAGGATGCATTCTTAGCTGGAGTTGGGGAAAAGATAAGTGGAAGTTCCCTGTCATTATAGACAATATGATGAATCTGGAGTTACTCTATCAGGCAAGCCTCCTATCTGGCGACAAACATTTTTACGACATAGCTCTCAGTCATGCCATCCGCACATTGGAGAATCATTTCCGAGCCGACAACTCCACATACCACGTGGTTGACTATGACCCCGAGAATGGCAGTGTTCGCCGTAAGATGACGTTTCAAGGACATCACGACGAGTCGGTTTGGAGCCGGGGTCAAGGATGGGCGCTTTACGGCTTTACCATGAGCTACCGTTATACACACAACCGTAAATTCCTGAAAAAGGCGCAGCATATAGCCGATTTCTTCTTCAGTCAGAAAGACCTGCCGGAAGATTTCATCCCATATTGGGACATGAAAGACCCCAATATCGCAATCCAACCCACTTTAGTGCCACGCGATGCCTCAGCAGCTGCCATTATGGCTTCTGCATTATACGAACTAGCAGAATATTCCTCAAGGAAAGTCGCACGTCGCTACCGTGGTTATGCCGACAAGATTCTGACATCGCTTTGCACCAAATACCTGAACGAGCCTGGAACACAACACGGCTTCCTGCTCAGTCATTCAACGGGCAACTGGCCTGCGAACGATGAAATAGACGTCCCCCTGAACTATGCCGATTATTACTTCTTAGAGGCCATTTCACGCAGCAAGAACAGCCTTCGCTAAAAACCACACTTTTTCTGTTACAAAATGTGGAGTTGTGCGTTATTGAAGTATAGAGCACGTAAATAATGAGCAAAAACTACCTGATAATGGCATACCAGAAATTGCAGCGGAGGTTGCAATCCTGTATCTTGCATTCAGGTGAAGATGCCCTCAACGATGCTTTCTGTCAGCTTTGGGCTGGACAATACGACCCAGAAACAGAAACAGAGGGCGAAAAACTGCTCAGGACTGCGGTGCATCACAGGCAAATCAGCCTCTGGCGCAAAGAGAGCCGACACCGGCAGACATCGCTCGAAAAAACAGATATCGTTCAGCCGCCACCCGATACAGACATCAAAGAAACCTTCCAGCAAATCATGGCGCTGATAGAGACGCAATTGACACCAATGCAAAAAGAAATACTAACACGACACGATATCAACGATGAAACGTACAAAGAAATAGCCCGGACACTGGGAATGCAGGAAGCCGCTGTTAGAATGCAGTTGAGCAGAGCCAGAAACATAATCAGAGAAACCTATAAAAAACAAAGAGATGACACAGCATAACTTATCATATTGGGAAGAAATGGCAGAGCGCTACTTCCTGGCAAAAACCACCGATGAGGAGGAGCAAAGGCTGCGTAAATTCCTTTGTACCCAAGAAGCGCAGGATGATGCCCGTTTCGATGAGATCAGGGCCACACTCTCCTATCTGCATGTTAGCAGAGTGCAGCACAAACTGTCCCTTAAGCATCCGTTTAGAGCCTTAGCCGTTGCCGCATGTCTGGGCGCCGTAGCTTTCTTGGGATGGTACCAGTATCAACAGCAGAACATCAGCAGCGTACGTATTGCCGGTCAGGATGTTGAAACTGATGCTTCCCAACTGATGGAACACCAACTGGCAGAAATGTTCTCATCCACCAACCCGTAAAAACCATGAAAAAATTACTCACAATCATATTGTTATTACTGAGCTTGCACCTTAGCTTGTGGGCACAGAAAGGGTTGGCCATTCAGGCAGCCTTCGATGAACTGGCGGTGAGGAAGAACGCTACGGAAGTGGTATTGAGCGGTAAAAGGCTGAAGAACTTCCACCTAAGCCTCTTTCACAGTCTGGAAATCAAGAATCCCTCGGCCGCTGACCGTCAGCACATCTCGTTGCTGGTCCAGGCTGATGCCGCACAGGCTATAACCAAAGAAGAAACACCTGTACACAGCTTCTACGAGTTGCCACAGCACAAAGGCATGCATACCTACATTCTTTACCGGAACAATAGCCAAACTCTTACCGTTATTTATATTGAGGGTAAAGCCAGCCTAAAACAAATAAAGCAATATTTTCAAAAAAAATAGCCCTATACATGATATGAAACGACACAGCACTTTATATTTATTACTCGTTATCCTAACAGCTGTCTCTCCCGTTCATGCCGATAAAGCGGATAGCCTGCAATGGGACTTCACCGACCTCTTTCAGGGCACCAAGGAGAATCCTGCCCTGCCTACATCCTTGGAAGGCTGGAAGGAGCATTTAGACCTCTTTGGCAGGAACATTCCACAGGAAGAAGTGTTTGTACACATGGACAATACCTGCTACTTTGCAGGCGATACACTCTACTTCAAGGCATACGTCCGCCGAAGTGATACAGGCAAGTTGACCAACCTCAGCCAGCTGCTCTATGCCGAACTCTGGAACCAGGAAGGTTACATGCTGGAACGACATCTGGTTAAACTTAAAGACGGGCAGGGAACAGGCTCTTTTGTACTCAACGATTCGCTCTATGGCGGCTTTTACGAGTTGCGTGCCTACACCCGTTGGCAACTCAACTGGGGAGAATACCAGCATCCGCACACGTGGCCTGCCGAACGATGGTTCTTCAACAAGAAAATGGCCAAGGAGTTCTACCGTGATTACGAGAAACTCTACTGTCGCATCTTCCCCATCTACGATAAGCCCGAAACTCCCGGCCTCTATAGCCACGATATGACGGAACGCCCCCATATGCGATACTTCCGTACCGATGTAAAGAAGAAACCTCCCGTAGTTAACCTCTACCCCGAGGGCGGCGTAATAGTTGAAGGTACGCGTGCACGCGTAGCTTTTGAGGCTAACGAGGCCGATGGCGAGCATATCTCAGGCATCATGCGCCTATACGGTAGGGGTGGAGAATTGCTTCAAGAACAGCGGACCGAGAACCGAGGCAGGGGAACGCTGGAGTTTACCTACGAGCCAG
>CADAWW010000228.1:3114-4281 GCA_902791675.1 uncultured Bacteroidales bacterium | reverse complement strand
TTAGGATATGGTTTCTGAATCTTAAACAAATACAATTATGAAAATCTTATTCAATCTACTGTTTTTTCTTCTTTGTCTGACTGCCTGCAACACATTAGACTTCACAAATGCTTCGGTAGAGAAGGTGGCAGACCTTCAGGGTGTTCCCAAACAGGGATACCAAGGTATGGCTATCTGGAAAGACTATCTGGTGAGTCTTCAGAATACAGGTCAGGCGACTATCTATCGGCTTCAAGATGATAAGTTGCAGTTCTTGCGTCAGTTCCCATTAGCCAGCAATACTCCTGAGAATCATGCTAATGTGGCATTCTTCGGAAAAGAACGGTACGATAAAGCCGACCAGTTTCCGCTGCTCTATATTTCGCAATGTTCAAAACAACGGTATAATGGCCTTAAAGATGTCTGTTTCGTAGAACGTATTTCCCTGACAGGGGAGCCGCAACTGGTACAAACCATCGTGCTGAACGATAAGGAAGGACTGTTCGGCTATGCCCTCCAATGGATAATCGACAATAAGCGCAATCTGTTGATCGGATATGGTAACACGGTCGAGAATATGGGAAAGGGCAACCGATGGAGAACAATGGTCTTTCCTATGCCCAAACTTAGTGACGGCCCAATAGTTTACTTACGTCCACAGGATGCTCTCGATAACTATTGCATTCAGGAACTCGATTCACGATTCCCCTCTAACCATATAGGACAGGGAGCGTGTGTCGTTAAGGACCAGATGTTTATCCCGGTAGGTGTGGGAACAGAAAAACAGCCTAGTATTCTATATGTATGGAACCTGAAGAAGAAACAGCTGGACCATATCATTGATTTTCAAAAACAAGTACCTCATGAATTCGAAGATTGTGAACTTTACCATAAATCTCTCATCATGCAAACCAATGGTGGAGGATTGATTCGTTTTACACCTAATAAAGATAAACGCGGAAAATGAAAAAGCAGAAATTATTACTGATTATGCTCTTTGCATTGCTGCCTGCTTTCCTTTCAGCAGCCACAAAGACCATTAAAACCGACTTTGCTAAAGGTACCATAACCATCAAGCCTGTTGCGCGGAATGCTGTACGTGTTCAGTATGCAGAAGGTAATGTGCAAAACACGCTTCCTGAATGGATTTATGTCCGTAACGATGAGGTCGAGGATTGCAACCTGAAA
>CADAWW010000228.1:0-3095 GCA_902791675.1 uncultured Bacteroidales bacterium | reverse complement strand
AGGATGCTCGTGGGAAAGTGGTATTCATTGCGACAAATCATCAGATGCAGGACGGAAAGGCCACATTGGCCTTCTCTTCTCCAAAAGACGAATGCCTGTTTGGCCTTGGTCAGTTTCAGGACGGATACAGCAATGTACGCGGTCTTTCCCGTCGGCTGACTCAGGTGAACACACAGATAAGTCTGCCTATGCTGTTGTCGAGCAAAGGATATGGAGTACTTTGGAACAACTACGGAATGACAGAATACAATCCATCCGACCAGTTCGTTAAGCTTACGAAAGGGAATGACGGAGGCGTACGCGAAGAGGTAGATGTAACCTCGACGGAAGGCGGAAAGCGCGAGGTTCGTGAGCATAATTTCTTCGAGGCTGTTATTGATGTTGCAGAAGCAGGAGACTATTCTCTATTACTGGATGTCGGGCAGAAAATGGCAAGGCGCCATAATCTTGTTATCGACGGGCAGACAGTCATCGACATGCAGAATATGTGGTTGCCGCCAACAGCCTCACAGATTGTTCACCTGGAGGCTGGTAAACACAAATTGAGAGCCGAGCTGACGCGTAACGATGCCCCGGTAGTTTACTACCACAAAGTAAAGGACGAGACAGTTTTCTCGTCGCCTGTTGCCACCAGTGTTGATTATACTGTCTTTGTGGGTTCTGCCGATGAGGTGATTGCCACCTATCGCCATCTTACTGGTGACAGCCCGCTTATTCCTTCATGGGCATTGGGCTATATTCATTGCAGGGAAAGATTCCACTCGTCTGACGAGATCCTACAGACAGCTAATCGCTTTCGCCAAGAAGGAATGCCACTCAGCATGATTGTGCAGGACTGGCAGTATTGGGGCAAATACGGATGGAATGCTATGCAGTTCGACGAGCAGTTCTATCCTGATCCCAAAGCCCTTACCGATTCGTTGCACAAGATGGACGTCAGACTGATGGTAAGTGTGTGGTCGAAAATCGACAAGAATTCCGAGGTTGGCCGTATGATGAAGGCATCGGATTATTATATTCCCGGAACCGACTGGATAGATTTCTTCAATCCCGATGCAGCAGCCGCTTATTGGAAACAATTCGGACAACGCCTTGTGCCCTTGGGTATCGATGCCTGGTGGCAGGATGCCACAGAACCGGAGAACGATGATTTGGCAGGCAGACGAGTAAACAACGGCAAATGGGCAGGCGAACAGGTAAGGAATATCTATCCCTTATTGGTGAATAAAACGGTATATGAGGGACTTATCGCAAGTGGTTGCAAAGAACCCTTTATACTAACCCGTTGCGGATTCCCAGGTATTCAACGCTATGGTTCTGCCTTGTGGAGCGGTGATGTCGGGAATGACTGGGAAACATTAAGACGACAGATAACTGCCGGTCTCGGCGTTCAGGCTGCCGGTGTTCCCTGGTGGACATACGATGCGGGAGGATTCTTCCGTCCTGGCGACCAATATACCAATCAGGATTACATAGAGCGTATGCTTCGTTGGATCGAGCTCTCCGTTTATCTGCCCTTGATGCGAGTTCATGGATATATGAGTAACACAGAGCCTTGGAATTATGGCGAAGAGGCAAAGGGTATCATTAAGGAGTGCCTGCTAGAACGGGAACGCCTTCGTCCTTATATGGAAGAATGTGCCCGTCGTGTCTCAACAGAAGGCTACACGCTGATGCGTCCGCTGGTCTTTGACTTTGCTGACGATCCAGTTGCCTTACAGCAGAAGTACGAATACATGTTCGGCCCTCGTCTGCTGATAAATCCTGTTACCGAGGCGGGCGTTACCACATGGAAAACCTACCTTCCTAAGACTAAAGGACTATGGAAAGACCGTCATACAGGAAAGACCTATAAGGGCGGACAATATGTGACAACACCTGTTGGCAAGTCATATATTCCAGTATTTGAGCTGGTGAATTAGTTTACTGTTTACCGTTTACTGTTTACCGTTGCTAAAGTCTAAGGTCTAAAGTCTAAAGCCTTTACATAATCCTTTAGGTGATAGAATGCGTTGCCGGCTCTGTTCTGTGAGTCGGCAACGAGTATTATGCTTTGTCTGTTGCCTTCCAACTTGGGTCCTAAACACATACCTTCGTAGTTGGCAAGGTTCTTCTTTCCGAATAATCTGAAGTTGGTACTAAAGGAACAAACCAGTTTCTTGGATACGAAAGCAGATTCATCTTGTTCGGAGAGAGCTTTTGAAGTATCTGTTAATGGCTGTTGCCGTTCAGGGTTTATGCTATAGATGCGGATGTTGCATTTGGCACGATTGTATCGTTGAGGTATATTCATTTCACGCTCCATTACCAATAGCGTGGTGTCGTTTACTACCAGCATTTCCGAAACGCCAAAGGCATAATGCCTGCCTGCTTTCTTTATTACAGGTGAATCCGTTTTATAGGCATACTGATGCAGCGGTTTCAGGTTGGCGTCAAAGGATTGCAGACGAAGTAGGGTAGGCGTGCGGTTCTCTGGGGACGAGGGTGCAGAAACATCGGTTCTTAATCCTTGTTCTGTTGTCGTCCAGAATATTCCTTTTTCCTTGTTATAAGCAAGAGATTCAAACCCATAGTTGGGAAAGATATTATTCTGGCCGAAACAAGCAGGAACCGCAAGAGTCCTGTTAGTTGGTTCCCCGTTGGGCGATAGTTCCAGGATCTGCTGACTGCTTTCTGCAGCTACAAAGAAACTTCCTTCAGGAACGTAGGCAATTCCTTCGCAATCCCGTGATTTGCTTAATGATTTCTTGCTTAGAATATTATCTGTAAAAAGGCCTTCCCCTATATCACCAGAAGGAAGAAAGCTGATGCTCACTTCTGCCCATCCGTCTGCATCCTGCTTGTCACTGACAAGCGCATATCGTCCATCTCCTATATTGGTTATGCCACTATAGTTTCCTGCCGGAATACCCCATCGTTTCATGTTGTGCTGCTTAAAAAGCGTAGCTTCCTGCGCAGAGAGTACAACAGGGAACAATAGGACAAAGAGTATATCTAGGATGGTTTTCTTTATCATTATTAATATCTATGCCTGGAATAGCATTTAATGTTTACTCGGTAACCCCTTCGACAGTATAGCCGGCTTGGCGAAGCAG
>CADAWW010000227.1 GCA_902791675.1 uncultured Bacteroidales bacterium | reverse complement strand
GGGAATTATGTTTAGTTATCTCCATACGCTTCTGAGAAGTCTTACCTTACCCTCTTCTGTACTTCCTGACAGGGAGACGCGGTTGTATATGGTATCAGGGAAGACAAGCGTGGACATTATAACAGAACCGTCTTCGGTGGTTACCTCGACATTCGACTGGTCAACAAAAACGCAGAGCGTTATCTTCTCCTTGTCGGAATAGAGTGAAGAACGCATAGTGGGGATAGCAAAATTGGCATTGAAATCTGTGTTCCCGCTTTTTGTCCCTCTATTGATGATTATCTCGCGGTTCTGGGCATCGATATGAATGCCATACTCCTGTCCTATAGCATTAGCAAGTACGAGGTCTGCATCTGCGGTCATATCAACAGTCACATTCAGTTGATAGGCATCGGGCAATTCACCGGAGGGTTTCTCAATAAATGAGTTGGCAGCAGACAAAGTCTGCCAAGGTTCGGCGATACCTTCGATTTCCTTAACAATAGTGGTCTTGAGAAGAGGTTGTCCGTTATATTCTTCGAGTACCATCTCTCTGGGTAACGTCATACAGCATCGCCATGGTGAAACGGGATAGCCTCCATAAGCCTGATTATTCATCCAGCCTATACAAACCCTTCTGTCTCCGGTATTGCTCCAGATGACGCTGGCATAATCGTCCATACCATGATCTTCCCAAAGAGGATAGCTATAACGTTCGGGGGTAAAACGCCCAGAACTAAAGTTACCCACAAAATACATGGTGCCCGAACCCACGACAGGGCCGCCATCGCTGACATTGACAGTTAACACCCACTTGCGCTCGCCCTTATACTGGATGGGGAAAAGGTCGGCACACTCCCAGATGCCGCGATTACAGGCAGGTGCATAGGCTGGCGCAGTAAAGGTGGAGCGCAGCGTCCACGTCTTAAGGTTGGAGGAGCGATATATCTGTGCAGAATGTTCTCCACCCAAGGCCAGAATGCAATACCACGCATTAGACGTATCGTCCCATACGACCTTAGGATCACGGAAATCACCATGGGTCGTATTCTTGATGACCGGATTCTTCTCATACTTGGTGAATGTCATACCGCCGTCCGTACTATAGGCAATACATTGTTGTTCGTGGTCACCGTGTGAAGTATACATGGCTATAATAGCATTCTCCCCGAATCCTGCCGTGTTAGAAGAATCGACGACTGCCGAGCCTGAATAGACAAATCCCAGATTGTCCGGTTCCAGTGCTACAGGCTGTTCCTTCCAATGGAAGAGGTCTGAGGAAGTAGCATGTCCCCAGGATATATTACCCCAATCGGGGCCGGAAGGGTTATATTGATAATAAAGATGCCATATGCCATCAGCATAAACCATACCGTTGGGATCGTTAATCCAATTCTTGGCAGGTGTGAAATGAATCTGAGGGCGCATCTTCTCGCGGTAGTCAGAAGAAGAGGCGGTTGTGGTCTCGGACCAATCGTAGAGATTTCCGGATGCTAAATATCCGATAGCATTCGCAGCTATCTTGAGGACATTAGACTGGAAGGGGCTGTTACGAGGGAAAGAACTTTTGTCTGGCGTTCCATCGGCATTCTTATAAGAAAACTCCAGCCCTCCGTTACCGACACAAAGTATAGTTCCCTTAAAGTCTGTATTACCCTGACGTGCTTCCCATACGTTGAGCTGCGAAATCCAGTCGATTTGCGAATCCCATACCGCAAGGGGATAGATGCCGTAGGTGTCTGTCAGTACTTCGTAACAACGGGGATCCTGATTACCAAGTCCGGTTAGTTGAGCCGGAAGATTATGGAAAACACAATTGTGGTCTTCTGTCCAAGCTGGCCCCTTGACAGTAATGAACTTGGAGCGGCCAGTCGAACGGATTTCCAGACCGTTATAAAGAGGATGCTTTGAGAAATCCTTGATGAAACGGCTGGCTGGATTTAACTGAACGGCCATATACCACTGTCCCTGGTTCCAAGAACCTTTGCCAATGGTAATGCGATGATCGCAATTACGCATCATATCACGGTCCATACGGCCCAAATCAGTAATAAATGTAACAGCATGCTGCCACAGCACCATATTGCCGCCGTTGCGGTACCATTCTTTTATATAAGGTGTGGCTTGCTGAATGCTGGAAGGTTGTGTCCATGCATCATTTTCGCTGCCGGCATCTAAGTCGCGGATATAGAAAAGCACACGATAAGGAAGCAGGTCACTGGCAGCATGAATATTGCCAGCATAGAGGAAGGGACACTGGGGATATTCCTGATGGAACCATAACCAGGCAGAAGCTTCATCGTCATCGCCATTCTGTAGGATATCGTCGGGAGTGGCATACTGACTGAGAAAAGCGACGCCATCGGTATTGACTTTCTCTTCAACTGTTTGAAAAAAAGAAACATCGCCGTAATATATGATACCGTTTTGAATAGCATATGGTCTGTAATAATATGTGGTAGCAGGTGTCAAGTTGGTCAGGCTGACAGAATATACGCCGTCCTGTAATGCTCCTGATGCAGGAACCTGCTGTTGTGGATGCCTGGTTGTCCCAAAGAGAATACCGTATGAGAAATCTTCAGGTGTAGGGTCTTCGGAAGTTATTCTGGCAGAAACACTTGCCCCCGTTGTAGTTATTGAGGAAGCATCTCCCGTTTGGACCAATACAGATGATTGGTTATCGAAGGCGATCTGGTCTACTTCCGAAAGGGGGAAGTTCTGTACCGTCTTGTCGCTGAGCATTACATTCAGTCTTTGTTGAGCGTTGACAGATAAGAAGCCGAGAGCGACCAATAATAGCGAGAATGTTGCTGATTTCATTTAGGTTAAGGAGTTGGGATGGTTACTAAGAAATGTAGCCTGCATACGTACCCGTATACAGGCTACTTACTGATTCTCGAATATCTGTTTAGTTACAAATTGTCCTTCTCGATGTCCTTGAAGTACTTGTAGGTATCAACCTTCAGTTCGCCGCAGGCAGCCTCGTCGCAAACGATGATGGCATGGGGATGTAACTGGAGGGCTGAGATGGTCCACATCTGACTGACACCTTCTTCTACACCGTGCTGCAGCGCACGAGCCTTGTTGTGACCATTTACCACAATCAGGACTTCCTTGGCATCCATAACAGTTCCCAC
>CADAWW010000226.1 GCA_902791675.1 uncultured Bacteroidales bacterium | reverse complement strand
TGGGCCATAGACTCTACATCAAGATTGTCCGTACCGATAAGTGTGAAGGTCCAGTTCTGGCTCTTCAGCTTTTCAATCATATTACGCACCATCTTTAATGTCCATTCCTCAGAACTGTTCTCCTCACCATCAGTGATTATGGTTACTAATACATGGTCACCTTCAGTGACATTGGCATTAACCTTCGAGATGCCCTTACCGATAGCATCATAAAGAGGTGTTCCGCCCCCAGGGTTGTAATCTTTCCACCCCAAATCTTGAGTCTTGTTAGCCGGAGTGTTGTCGTAGTGCCATTTGGTATGACCGGTATCAAATGTCAAAAGGGTTACATATTGCTTCTGATCCGGATACTTCTCCTGCATCTGCCGAATAGTCTGTAAGGTTTCGTTCATGCCAGTAAAGGCTTGTTTGTGGATGATTGACATTGAACCGCTCTCGTCAACAATAATTAGATTGTGAACTTGTTTTGAATTTTTCTTCTGCATAGTTGTACTTTTTAATGGTGAATACTCTTTTTGAACTCGTCTTTATTATTTTAAAGAAGATTTTGCATAAAAATTAAGTGGATATATGTTTTTTTTGTACTTTAGCACCAAAATAACTGAAAATGTATCACCATAATCTGTCTGATAGCGCTATTATAAGAGGATTTCGCAATGGCAATCCTAACATTATCCATGAATATTTCTACGGATATTGTAAGATAGGCTATAACATATTCAATCAGCAATACCAGTTAAGCAAGAAAGAGAATCTCGATTTCATGTCGCTGGCGCATCAATACGCCATCTATCTGATGGAGCACGATTGGAAACCATTAGAAGACCATTCGCCTGGTGTTAGCCTGAAGACCTGGATTATAAACGGATTCCGATATGTAGTGCTGGATGCGCTGAAATGGTACAGGAGGGAGTATGGTAGCATCTCTTTTGAAGACTATCTGCGCTCCTTTGATGTTTCAGGCAACCTGCGTCTGCAATTCAATCGCATGTTAGAAGATATATGCGACCATTCTTCCATGAGCCGTGAAGACAGGTTAATCATAGATTTAATTCTCCTGAAAGGATACAAAGGAAAAGAGGTGGCAGAGCAAATGGGCATTACTCCTGCAGCAGTATCACAGAAATACAGTAAGCTGAAGAACGAGGTTCTGATTCCTTATTTCCGGAAGTATTTTGACTGGGATATGGAAATGGCAGAAGTAATAGTGGTTGAACCTGCGGATGAATCCGTAGATAAAGCTGATTTTCGTTACTCAAGTATTACAGAGTCACATAATAAAGATTTGGATTTCAGCGCCATCTCCGACGCAATGGTAGGATATATGCAACAGAAACGTACAACACCCGAGTTCATTTCCGAACTCCAGCCAGGCGAGATATTCGTCTTCGGCAGTAATCTGAGAGGTATGCATGGCGGTGGAGCGGCTTATGCTGCTTACCGCAAGTTTGGAGCCGTCATGGGACAAGGCGTAGGCTTACAAGGCCAGAGCTATGCTATCCCCACTATGCAGGGCGGAGTGGAAACCATTCGCCCGTATGTGGATGAATTCATCGCCTTTGCCAAGGCTCACCCCGAGCTGACTTTCCTCGTTACCCGCATTGGCTGCGGCATAGCGGGCTTTACGGACGAAGAAATCTCTCCATTATTTGAGAAAGCACATAACATTGATAACATCGTGCTGCCCAGCGGATGGTAAGATTACTGTCTGCAACAAGTCCGACGGTATCGGACTTATTCTATCGTGATACTGAAATTATATCTTGACTTTTATATGCCAACGAACGATCAGACGGGCCACTTGAACCACCAATAGGGAAAAGCCCAGCGAGAGCAGGAGCCCTACAATCCCATGATACCAGCTCCACGGGAAATGGAATCCCAGCATGGAACGGCATGGGTACCAGACGTAGGGAAGCAGATAACACGTTAGAGTTGCAGTGCCGGCAGGAGCAATCAGCCAGAACCAACTGGCACGTCCTTGCACGTCCACCAGCCAATGGAATAGGGCTGCTAACGGGAAGAAGATGGCCAGACAGAAGAATGCCCAAGTGGGAGTAGCCTGAATCTTGGAGATGATCCAATAGTGATGGCTCAGGATGCCCGCCAAGAGCATCAGCAGACCTGTCAGAAGGAACATGCCACATATTTTCTTGCAAGAGATAGTACCTGAGGTCATCAGCATGGTTGCAGCCATACCTGAGAGTCCCAACAGATGGCCTGTCCAACCACCTGGCACGAAGGGAAGCAGGATGATGCGGCTGAACCACTCGTGAGGGATAAGCGAACTGTTGCTAAGGACGCACAGCACGATACCGATTCCCCAAACTACCAGCACACCACGCAACGAGCGGTTACCCAGCAGATAGGCCACAGTGCAGACCAGATAAGTCCATCCAATCAGTCCCAATATGCCCCACCAGCCAAAACGGAATGCCGGTCCATGAATATCGCTGTACACAATGAGTCCTGCCAGCAGAACCGTACCCACAGTTTGCAGCACACGTTTCAACCAATGAGTCCATTGCTTCGGATAATCCATCCATACCAGAAAGAAACCTGCTATCATCAGCAGCGAGAACCATTCATAGGGTATTCCGCCAGCACTGCGTTCACTATTCAATGTGAACAGGCCCATGACAAGCAAGGCAAACGTGCGGCGCAGGATGTGCCCCAGCAGTTGAAATTGAGTGTCGCCACGCTGCAGACGATGGTTCACTGCCAGAGGTATAGACATGCCCACACAAAAGAGGAAAGCAGGAAAGATGACATCCGAGAAACCCAACATGTCCTCGTCGTAAGCAGCATGGAACATCCAGTGCGGTACGCCATCAAGTCCAGGAATGTCATTCACGAAAAGCATCAACAGCATAGTTAGGGCACGCATCACGTCGATGGAGGCTATTCGGTTTTGTGATTTCATTGTCAAAGAGTTTTTTTCTGCCATCTTCTTTATTTTATTAGTTGCAAAGATAGCTACAAAATCCCAAATACCAAAGGAAAAGAACAAAAAATGCCGAATTTCCCAATCCATACTAATCGAACAATCCATTCAGGTAATTCATCGCCTTTGCCAAGGCTCACCCCGAGCTGACATTCCTCGTTACCCGCATTGGCTGCGGCATAGC
>CADAWW010000225.1 GCA_902791675.1 uncultured Bacteroidales bacterium | reverse complement strand
AAAGTCATCAAGGAATACGGCGATGTTTACAGCGAGGAGGAACTCCGTCTGGCATACATTGTCTATCTTATTCAAAAATCGAAATAATAATAAAGAAATATACGTATGGAAATCCTAAAGTTTAATCCTATCTTCAAGCCCACATTATGGGGCTCCGAGACTTGGGTGGTATCTGCAGTAAAAGGATCTGAGTCAATCGTGCTGAATGGCGAGAATAAAGGTCTCACACTTCCCGAGGTTGTAGAACGCTACGGCGCTAACTTCTTAGGAAAAAAGAATACCGAAAAGTTCGGGAAAGACTTCCCCCTGCTTATCAAGTTCATCGATGCACGCCAGGATCTCTCTATTCAGGTTCATCCCGACGACGAACTGAGTAAGAAGCGTCATAACAAGATGGGAAAGAACGAGATGTGGTACGTGGTGGATGCTGACCGCGGCAGCCAGCTGATTGCAGGATTTGCCAAGAGAACTGATGTTGCCGACTATGCCAAGAAAGTTGCCGACGGCAGTATCGAAAACGACCTGAACAAGGTAAACGTGGTGGAAGGCGACTGTTTCTATATTCCCGCCGGTCGCGTTCATGGTATAGGTGCCGGAATGGTCATTGCCGAGATTCAGCAGACCAGCGATGTTACCTATCGTATATACGACTATATGCGTCGCGACCGTGATGGTAACTTGCGAGAACTTCATACTGATCTGGCTTTGGATGCCATCAACTTTAACGATATCACAGAAAACCCCAAGGTATGCTACAAAGAAGAAAGAGATACGGTAATACCCTTGGTAACCAGCCCCTTCTTCACCACCAACGAGCTAAAGCTGACAAAGAGCTTTGTCAGGGATTACACAGGCATTGACTCTTTCAGAGTATACATGTGCCTAAGCGGTGAATGTGCCTTCCTCTCTCCCGAAGGTCAGGGAATTTTCCTGCACGCCGGAGAGTCTTTGGTTGTTCCTGCCTCTACTCCTTCTGTAACCATCGTTCCAGACGAACAGGCTAAACTTTTGGAAAGCTACGTGGAATAAGCCCCCCTTTAGGGGAATAAAGTTTAGAGTGAAGAGTGAAGAGTGAAGAGTGAAGAATGAAGAGTGAAGAATGCTCAATGTTCAATTCTCAATTCTCAATGTTCAATGAAAAACTGACGGATAAATAGGCTGATGAGGATAATAAAGAAACTCGACATCTTTATATTAAAAGGATACCTGCAATTATTTGCGGGTACGTTCTTCATCTGTCTTTTTATCTTCCTGATGCAGTTCATCTGGAAATTCGTAGATGACTTGGTTGGCAAGGGTCTCACATGGGACGTCCTTGCCAAATTCATTTGGTATTGTTCCCTTACACTTATCCCATTATCGGTCCCCTTGGCCGTTCTGTTAGCATGTCTGATTTCTTACGGAAACTTTGGCGAGCGCTTTGAGCTATTGGCCATGAAAGCCTCTGGCATCCCGTTAATACGCATATTAATGCCTGTGCTGATATTGATTGTGCTGATATGTACAGGGAGTTTCTATTTCCAGAACAAGATTAGTCCGGAGGCCAACAAACAGGTCTTTACCCTGCTCTGGAGTATGAGACAGAAATCGCCCGAGTTGGATATCCCTGAGGGTATCTTCTATAGTGATATCCCCGGTTACAACCTGTACGTAGAACGCAAGGATACAGAAACAGGTATGCTGTATGGGATAATGATATATACCAATACGGAAAGCTACGAAGACACGCAGATAGTGATTGCCGACAGCGGCCGTCTGCAAAGCACAGCAGATAAGACACATCTTAAACTTACCCTTTATGACGGAGAGAGGTTTAAGAACATGGACAACCAGTCGGGGGCCATGCTGCGTGCCAACATTCCCTATATGAGAGAATCGTTTATTGAGGAGATAGACTACATTGCTTTCAATACGCAGTTCAACCTATGGGACGCTAATCTCTTTGCCGGTAATGCTCAGGCCAAGAACCTGTCAGAGATAAACCGCGGTATCGATTCCATTCGCTCGCGTACAGACAGCATCGGTCATAGCATCTATGACAATGCCATAAGAACATATCTGGCCCGCACACTCTCGCCAGGCAGAAAAGATTCTGTAAAAATTGTGAGCCAGGTAGCAGAGACAGCACCTTTCGATTCACTTTTTGCCCAGTTACGCGACGACCAAAAATCAGCGGCTTGGAGGAATGCTTTCAGCAGGACAGAAACCATGAAGGCCGAATGTGAGTTCCGATCCACCTGCTATACCACAGATCTGAATACCCAGTTGCGCAGGCACCTTATGGAATCGCAGAAGAAATTCACCTTGAGTCTTTCCTGTCTGCTTTTCTTCTTTATCGGTGCGCCTTTAGGAGCTATCATCCGCAAGGGAGGTCTGGGTATTCCCGTTGTGGTAAGTGTTATCTTCTTCATCTTCTATTACATCATCAATGTGGCCGGCGAGAATAATGCAAAAGTAGGCGCTTGGGATGCATATTTTGGAGAATGGCTTAGCAGTATGGTTCTTTTGCCTATTGGCGGGTGGCTAACATACAAAGCAAATTCTGATAGTGTGGTATTTGACATCGAGGGATACAGGAAATTCTTTATGAAACTCCTGGGGCTTCGCATCTCAAGGAAACTCAGCCGCAAAGAGGTTATCATCTATGACCCCGATTATCCCAAGTGCTACCAGCAAATGGAGCAGTTGATCGAAGATAGCAAGGCTTACTCTGCCACCCATAATCTGCTGTTGATGCCCTCTTACTGGAACATATTCTTCCACTATCAAGAGGATACTACCGTCAGGGGAATCAGCGAAAGACTGGAGAAACTGATTAAAGAATTGCATAACAGCAAGGACAATCATATAATTGGATTGCTGAATATGATCCCATACATCATACCAGATGCCCATACCCGTCCCTTCAGGAATTCGCGCCGTAATAAATGGGCAGGCATCATATTGCCCATAGGCTTGTTCCTCTGGCTGCGAATATGGAGATACCAACTACGCCTGAGTCGTGACCTGGATAAACTGCAAGAGGTGGGAGCTGAGATAATGAAAAGAATTAAGAAAATTGAGAGTTGAAAGTTGAGAGTGTAGAGTTGAGAGACAGTTGAAAAGTGGAAAGAAGCAAGTATGAAGTAATAA
>CADAWW010000224.1 GCA_902791675.1 uncultured Bacteroidales bacterium | reverse complement strand
CCCCTCACTATGAAGTACAAGTTGTCAACTAAATTCGTTAAACTACAGTTGACTGGCAATCTCAATAATGCAAACTGTCAGTCCGTGCCCGACGGACTGGCAGTTTGCTCCCTGCGGAATAACGACGAGCAAGAAGCCGATTGCCTGTGAGCAAGAAGCAACCAGTCCGTTAGCTTCCTTTGCGTTCCTTGTTGGTTTCGATGAGGTGAGTGAGGGGTCAGTGTAGGGTGAGTGAAGGGTCAAGACCACCCCTCACTGTCTCTCAGCCCCTCTCTGCAAAGGCTTTCCCAAAGATTTGAGTGAGGGGTGAGGGGTAGTCACGCGATAGTCAACCAAAATCAGGAAACGTCACAAACCGTTAGACCCCATGTTTATTTGTGAATAAGGCACGCTTATTTCTGAATAAGAGCCATTTATTTTCCGATAAGTGGCACTTATTTGCGCTAAACCTTGCCTTATTGAAAATTACTCCTGGAAGTAAATTTGATGGAAGACATGTGGAAGACAAATTTTCTCTTCCATCTTCCGGATAGCCAGTAAATACAGCTAATTCGAGCATTTTTATGGAAGTGGAAGAGACTTTACATCTTTTTATACTTTATATAAATACGTAGCGGATTGTATTGCCTCGCATCGCCACACTTGCAGACGCTGGCAAGGAGGCGGGAACGAAAGAAAAAGAAGAAAAAGTTGCGGAAAAGTTGCTATAATTGTTTTTTTTTTCGTACTTTTGCAAAAGCTATTGCCCCATTGGCTATGATACTCTTTGAGTAGAGAGGAGCCGCGAGGGCGATGCACTACATTATGAAAAGGCGTTACTGACGCTTTGTTTTTGTACTTCGAAACTACCACAATCGAATACTGGACAAGAACATTGCAGGGGTAATTCCACGGGGTGTAGTATATACTCTCCGTAGTGTGCTGCGAGGGTTGAGAATCCTCAACGCACACTTTACGGGTGTCTGTATACTCCAACGTGGTTGTTTCTCTGTTTGTTTTCCAGTTTGGCTGTGGTAGGCCACGAAGTAGAACAGGCAGATGCAAGCACCCACGTTTTTTCTTTTGTAGTTAACCGTAGGTATTATTTGTTCGTATGGGTGAAGGCGGACAACTATAAAAGAACGAACTAACGACAAAGGAATAATTTTGAGTCTTTGACATCCTAAGTTTGACTGGTTAAGCAGAATTACCACACTATAGACACATCAGTCGGACAAGCATCTGGATGTTTACGCTCATAAGGGCGTGGACAGTAAGATTGTTGTCTGATGTGGGCTGTGGTAGGCCTTGCTTAAACATCATCTCTTCCACGCCCCCTTTTCGAAAACGACAAGAGGGCTTTTTCATGTCAAAGAAGAAATTTACATTCATTGATTTGTTCGCAGGAATTGGAGGATTCCATACGGCAATGCATAGCGTTGGAGGTAAGTGCGTCTATGCAAGCGAGTGGGACAAGAATGCGCGAATTTCGTACGAAGCCAACTACAAGAATATAGAACCCAAACTGTTCGCAAAAGATAAGGACGGCAGATACATATATTTTAACGAGGACATCAACGATGCCATACCGTCAGAGATTCCTGATTTTGACATCTGTTGTGGTGGATTCCCTTGCCAGCCATTTTCCGTTGCTGGCTTAAAACGTGGTTTTGATGATACGCGAGGAACATTATTCTTTAATATTGCCAATATCGTCAAAGAGAAAATCGAGGCTGGAACACCCCCAAGAGTATTATTCCTTGAGAATGTAAGGGGCCTAAAGAATCACGATAAAGGTAACACTTTGAAGGTGATTTTGGCAACGCTTGATGAACTGGGCTATGGCTATTCGTACAATGTGCTCAACGCAAAATACTTTGGCGTCCCACAGAACAGAGAGCGTTTGTTTATTATCGCTTGGTATAAGAAGTTGGTTAATGTGGATGAATTCCGTTTTCCACTGGGTATTGCACCTGATGGTAAAACCATCTACGATAAAGAGAAATTGAAAGAAGGGACGATGCCGACAAAGGTTTCTGACATTTTTCAGCCAAGTGAGAAGATAGACCCCATATTTACTATTTCAGATCGTATGTGGATTGGTCATCAGAATCGCAAAGAACGTAATAGACAGAATGGTAAGGGTTTTGGCTACTCACTATTCAATGCAGACAGTCCATATACAAGTACCATTTCAGCTCGTTATTGGAAAGATGGAAGCGAAATTCTTATTGACCAGTCGAATAAGGGTCTCAATCCTCGCACATTGACTCCTGTAGAAGCGGGAAGATTGCAAGGATATAGAATTTTAGAAGGAGGATGGGAGCATCCTGAGTGTGCAGACAATCAGAATTATAATGCTTCCAACCCTGAATTTAGAATCGTTGTCTCGAAGAAAGAGGCATACCATCAGTTTGGAAATAGCGTTGCTATTCCTGTTATCAAGAGACTTGCAGAAGAAATCGTAAAACAATTAATGTAATATGGAAGAATTAAGAGACTTGAAACAAATCTATAGTTTAGCTGCTGGCCGTTTTAACCAATATGAAGGTAAGGATTTTGTCTTGCCAAAGATATTTAAGGAACAAGTTACGGAAATAAACAGTAACACTATTACCTATAATGACTATTCTGCAGTTATAGAAACGAGGGGTAACCAGAATGGAGTTCTAAACATTTACCTTCCTAACCAATGGTTCTATATCGCATCTTACTTCACAGATTTTTATAATGAACTTCAGCGATATAAGAAGGAAGCCCTTAAAGTCGTTTCTAAAGAAAGGCTTAAAGATTTAAATGGATCCTCATTAACAGGACAAGAAGAATCACTTTTACAACGTTTATCATTAACGGAACAATCGAAGTCATATCTCCGTCGATTTATGACAGATTATTCTTGGTGGTATGGAGCCAAAACAATTGACCGAGGCGATTTTTATGTATCTCCGATATTGAATAGTGCGAGATTAGTTAATGCCTCACAATCATTTGTTGCCGATTTATGTGCATTTCTTGCAAATAAAACAGATTTGGTACAAGCAATCATATCTGGTGAAGAGGCGGCATCTAAAAAAAACAACACAAATAATCCTTTTTCTTTCCAACAAATCTTTTATGGTGCCCCCGGCACAGGAAAGTCAAACACGATTAAACGTGATGTGGATGACAAGCATAAAACCAATTATCGCGTGACATTCCAT
>CADAWW010000223.1 GCA_902791675.1 uncultured Bacteroidales bacterium | reverse complement strand
ATTTCTTTATTATTATTTCGATTTTTGAATAAGATAGACAATGTATGCCAGACGGAGTTCCTCCTCGCTGTAAACATCGCCGTATTCCTTGATGACTTTCTCCATGCTGAATTTCTTCATGCTCGACATAAAGTCAACCAGTTCCTGAACACAATCTTCACCTAATACCTCGTTGGTAAAATAGGTGATGTCCACATTCAAGCCTTGGCGAATGAGTTTCTCCAGTTCATCCAATACCTCATCGAAAGATATGCTTTCGCTCTCGGCAAAATCATCCAATGCTATTTTCCTGTCGATGGCATGTATCAGCTTTATCTGCTGTTTTGTTTTGGCAGAAGCTTTCTGTTCAGCACTGTCCACTTCAGGGTTGGGAATCTGAACCATCAGGTCCTCCAGGTCTTCCAGCCCGGTAAGGCTCTCGGCTGTTGCCTCCTCTTCGTCGTCTATCATGAAGGATGTCGGTTTTTTTGCGAACTTCTTTCCTTCTTTCGACGGGGCGAGCTTATTGCTTTTAGCAGGCTTGAGTTTCAAGTAGCCGCTCTCGAATGCTTTATCGATAATTGCAGTCCAATAGTCTTCATCATGTGCATCGCCGATGCCGTATGTCTCATTGTCATACAAGCCCAATTCCTCTATTTCACGACTTTCCTTTCCTGTCAGATAGTCAATGAGGATTTGGCGCGGAACAGACTGCCCTATTTCCGAGAGAGCCTTGATTATTTTTATAAGTGATTCTTTTGCATCCATATTTTGCATCCTTTGTTTCGGGTTGCAAATATAAGGCAATTATCATTTGCCACAAAAGTTTTTAAGCTTTTTTTTCAAAGATTTATTCAAGGAAATTCTGCACAATTTTTTCTGTCTCGTCCCAAAGCTCTTGCATTTGCTTGTGATGAATGTACTTATCTCCTAATTTTACCACCTTGTTCGACCTGCAGAAAGTCCCTGTCTGTCCTTCGTTCTCAGCATCGAACATCAGACGGATGGCAGTCTCTGCTCCTTGTCTTGGTGTGCGGATAAAGGGGCGGAAGAAAATATCTGCCAGAGGATCCAATAGTTTGTTCTGCAGGTGTATAATCTTGGTATTTACCACACCCGGGTCAGCAGCATTGACGGTAATCCCTTTGCCTTTTACCCGTTTGGCCAGGTCAAAAGAGAATAGTGTGACAGCCAGCTTGGTGTTCGCATAAACCAGAATACGCTGCCAGAATCCTTTCCGGCCTCTCTGGAAGAATTCGGGGAACTGCAATTCCCCGAGTACATAAGAGCAGGAGGACATATTGACGATTCTTCCGCCCTTGCCCATCAGGGGCAACAGCAAACGGGTAAGCAGATAAGGACCCACATAGTTTACGCTGACTGTTCTCTCCAAACCATCCACTGTGGTATGGAGTCCTGTCTCCAGTGTTCCCGCATTGTTCATCAGTATGTCTATGTGATCGAACTTCGACTTTATCTTGTCGGCAAAATCCCGAACGCTCTGCAGGTTCGACAAATCAAGTGCCATGATTTCCACATCATAACGTCCTGTCTCCTCTATCATCTGCTGGCGCCTGGCTTCCGACCTGCTGGGGCAGTAGCATGCCATAATGGTATAGTAGCCTTGTTGCAAAGCCTCCTTTGCCTCCTCATAGCCCATGCCTCCGTTGGCTCCGGTTATAATAGCAACCTTTTTCATGCGTTCTGTTCTTTTTCTATTCTGGCAATCTCCTTTACGATATTCTTTGGCAACTCTTCCTTTAGGTGCTGATGACAGGCCATCTCCAATGTGTACATACGTCCTATGCAGTAGTTGCTATGCTTGCAGCCGCAGCGGTAGTGCGGGTCTTCCTTCAACTTGTTCACGAAGTCGGGCTCGTTAAGCAAACTGCGTGCCATCTGAACGGCTTCGAAGCCATGCCCCAGCACTTCGTTGATCTTGTCGCCGGCTACGAGACCACCTACATAGATGAATTTCATGTCAGGCATAGCCTCGCGGAACTTCAGCGCATCTTCCAGGAAGAAAGCTTCCTGATAGTTGACGGTCGGAATCATCAGTTTGCCACAGAGACGGACGCTGTGTTTCAGCCATGCCTTATCCATGTAATGGGTTAACGTCTGGATGGGCATTTCACCGCGCATCACATACATGGGGGTGCAGCTTACCAGACCTCCGCTAAGCACTATGGCGTGAACACCCAGTTCCTGCAGACGCCTGGCTATGGGAATGCTGTGCTCCTCCAGCGAAATTCCGTTCTTTCTGCCGTCACGCATATTCATCTTGCAGATGACAGCCATATCGTCCTTTGCTGCTTTCATCACCTCCTCGATACACATGGTCATGAAGCGCATACGGTTCTCCAGCGAACCGCCGTATTGATCATGGCGGTGGTTGAAGTAGGGATTCAGGAACTGGTCTATCAGATAGCCGTGACCGCAGTGAATCTCTACGCTGTCGAAACCAGCCTCGCGTGCCAGGTTCACAGCTGCACCGAACTTACGGGCCATAGGAGCCATCTCCTCAACGCGCAACCCACGTACCAGGGTAGGACTGTACAGATTGAATCCTGTGCAAGCACCAACGGGAATACATCCGCAGATTTCCTTGTGGCTCATGTTGCCGCAGTGTCCCAACTGGATGCCGGCAGCAGCGCCGGCCTCGTGAATGCCATCTGTGAGGTGGCGCAGGTCGGGAACAATCTCAGGACGCATAAACAACTGACGGTCGAAGCTCAGTCCGCTCTCAGTGACAGCTGCATAGGCTACGGTGGTCATTCCCACACCGCCCTTGGCAACGCCTGTATGGTAGTCATATAGCATCTGACTGGGTTTGTGCCCTGGGCACATACTCTCAAAAGCAGCGCTTCTGATGGTTCTGTTTCTTAAGGTTAGGGGGCCGATATGAGCCTCCTCGAATATTTTGTTCATAATATAATAGTTATAACCCCTTCTAAATCTCCCCGAGGGGAGACTTCTTTTTTCTCCCCCTCGGGGGAGGTAGAGGGGGGTTAATAAATAAACGGTATGATTCTTTTTCTGTTTCCAACTGCCTCGTTTCCGAAACCAGATTGGCGGCCGTCCACCAGACGAACACCCATGCGGCAGGAGAGCCGGCAATGATGGCAAAGCCCGTCCACTCTATCAACTCACCCAGGTAGTTGCCGCTGGTTACAAAGTGGTACATACCGCCCTTGGGCAGATAGTGACGGGTATCGCCCGGCTTGCGCAAATGGCGGATAACGTGATCAGAATGCAGGTTGATGGCCATTCCGGCGAAGAAAACCACCAGACCGATAGCGGCTATTCCGCTGCCGAAGTATTCCCCCATCCCTGCTGATATGATTCCTGTGGGAACCAGTAGAGTCCGCCCCCTTGCATAATGCCGTTGATGATGTTGAAGGTCACGCCCGACAGCATGATGGTAACGGGCATTTTGCTTTTACCCGACATCAGGAAGGGGAAGATAAAGCTGCGCTGGAAGTAATGCAACAGGAACAGCCCCAGCAGCACAATCTGCGGAGCTGCTGTCTGACAGCCGCTTGCATACCAGATGCCCAGCATCGTCAGGAAGGCGGGTGCCTCCATCAGCACCCATCCCACCTTGTTATTGATACTCCAGCCCCATTGCTTGGTACGGAACTGTCCGTAGCCTGCTGTAACGAAATACAGGCTGAT
>CADAWW010000222.1 GCA_902791675.1 uncultured Bacteroidales bacterium | reverse complement strand
GTCTGGTAGGAAGAGGCAAACAGGGTGGTCTGTGATGAAGAGAGTCCTCGGAAGTTGTGCCCCCAAGTCAGGCTGCCTGCCAGATTGCTCCACCTCATATCCACCATATCGTTAAGTCTGGTTTTGTCATGGCTGCCAAAGAACGAGAGGAACATCTTGTTGCGGTCGTTTATTCGCCAGTCCAGTTTCAGGTTGGTATCGAAGAAGTAGAGGGAGTTGTCGCGATACTTTTTGATGGGTTTCATGAACAAGTCGATGTACGAGCGGCGGATGTTAAACAATATTCCCAGTTTGTCTTTTATAATGGGACCTTCCACCGATGCCTTGGCCGAAATCAGTCCGATGCTGGCATTCCCGCCCCAACGGTCGGTACGACCCGTACGGCTGATTATGTCAAGTACTGCTGATGAGGCTCCGCCATACTGCGCAGGCACCAGCCCTTTGTAGAGTGTGGCAGAAGCCAATGCATTATCGTTAAAGGCTGAGAAGAGGCCTGCCAGATGACCTATGTTATAGACTGGGGCCTTGTCGTAAAGGATGGTATTCTGTGCCGCTGTACCGCCTCGCACCTGAAAGCTGCTGGAACCGTCGCTCTCCGACTTCACACCAGGCAACAGCTGTAGCGAACGCATAATATCCACCTCCCCGAACAGGGCAGGTGCGGCTGTCAGTTCCTTTACCTGAATCTGTTCTGCTCCTATCTGCACGGCCTTTATGCGTCGCTGGGCATTGTTGGCATTGATAACGACTTCGTGCAACTCCCGCTCTTTGACGGTGACGGTATCCACCTGAGCTATTGCATACATCGGCAACAAAGCCGTTAGCAAGAAATACAATTTGTTCATGCTGCAAAAATATATAAAAAGTCGGATTCTGACATCCGGTTGCAAAAAAAACTTTTTCTAAGAAAACTATCACTACCTAATTTTGATGATTTTGGACCCCCCGGATAAGTCTGTTCGTCAAAAATAGTGGTTGGTTGTGAACTTTATTGTAACTTTGCGGCAGAAAAACAATGAAGCAATGACAGAGAAATATCATGAACTGGACCCTATGAGCGATGTTATCAGTGATGATTACCGCATGTTGCAAATGCTGGGTCGCTTTGGCATTACCTTGGGTTTTGGAAACCAGACGGTGGGAGAGACCTGTAAGGCTGCGGGTGTGGATGTGACGACCTTCCTGACGGTTGTGAACTATGTGAAGGATGCAGCTCATGCGCATATCAACGAGATGGTGGAGCAGATTGACTTGCCATGCCTGATGCGTTATCTGAAAAACTCGCACACTTATTTCGTTGATTTCCGTTTACCCAATATCCGCCGTAAACTGCTGGAAGCTATTGACTGCTCTTCCTCTAACCAGATTGCCATGCTGATACTCAAATTCTATGATGAGTATGCTGCAGAGGTAGCCCGTCACATGCAGTACGAGGATTCTCATGTGCATCCCTTTGTGGAGAATCTGCTGAAGGGCAAGGTGGGAAGCGAGACCTTTGATACAGTGGTGCGTCAGCATGAGGATAACCATGCATCACTGGAAAAGAGTATTGCGGAACTGAAGAACATTATCATCAAGTATTATCCCAATGATAATGCAGCCCAGTTGATGGGAGAAGTCCTGATGGATATCTTTATGACCGAAGAGGATTTGCTTACCCACTGCCACATGGAGGATACACTCTTTGCCGAGTGTGTACGTCGATTGGAATTCAAGGTCCGTCAGGCTGGCGGTGCAGAGTCGGATGATGAGGGTGATGACGACGGAGAGAAGAATGCCCCTTCTACTAACGACCTGAGCGAACGTGAGAAGGATATTGTGGTGCAGGTGGCCAAGGGTCTTTCCAACAAGGAGATTGCTGACGCGCTCTTTATCTCTGTGAATACAGTGATGACGCATAGGCGCAATATCAGTCGTAAGTTACAGATTCACAGTCCTGCTGCCCTGACCATCTACGCCCTTGTAAATGGGCTGGTTAATCTCGATGAAATCGCAGTTTAGCCCCTATGCTGCTTTGCGGCAAGAAATCTTTCAGATCTGACAGATAATTAACAAAAACCTCAAAAACCCTTTTTGAAAGCTTTGGCACTATGTGCCTTTGTTCTACTATCGTCATGAATCTGGTCGTAAGCAAGCTTACACCACCTTCCTGTCAATAGCATAACATATCTTTCAGATATCAAATCTTTCAAAAAGAAAAAACCCGTAACGCTGCGCTCCACTAAAAAACCTTAAACAGTAAACCTTAAACAGTAAACCGCTAACCGCTAACGGTAAACGGTAAACCGTAAACTATAAACCGTAAACTATAAACTTATTAAACTGACTCTAAACTCTAATCTCTCAACTATAAAAGTGGTCTGAACCCCTCGTTAACGTAGTTTTCCTTGCTCTGACAGGCATTGCCGGCAAACTGGCAGGCGATATCGATAAGTTTTTTCCATTGCTCCTCAGATAGGTTGGGGAGCTTTTCTTTTGTAATTCCCATCCAGATGAGTGCACAGGAGAAACCGGCATTAAAGCTGTCGCCTGCTCCAACCGTGCTTACCACATTTTCTATTATTGGTGCCTGAAAATGGTAGTTCCTGCCGGGTGTACAGACTTCAATTTTCCCTGCTCCAGCTGTGCAGATAAAGATAGGACAATAGGCTTGTATGTGTTCATTGTAAACGGTTCGTGCATCGCGTGTTCCATACATTATCTCGAAATCATCTGCACTGCCCCTGACTATGCTGCTCAGGCTGAAGTTGCTCAGTATGTTGGGCATCAGCACTTCCAACTCATGGGCATGACTCTTGCGGAAGTTCAGGTCGTAATACACCATGGCCCCCACTTTGTTGGCTTCTTCCAACAGTTGGGTAATCATAGGTCTTGTCCCTTTGCATACAGCATAGTAGGAACTGAGCAAAAGCACATCGTTCTTAGCAAGGCTTGGCGCTTTCCAGCCTTCTGGCGTATAAGGAGGTTGTTTGTAGAATACGTAGTTGGCATCACCTTTGTCGTTCAGGAAAGCTAAGCTTACGGCACTCTTCTCTTTCTCCAGTACCATAAAATATTCGGTGGATACGCCGTTTTTCTTCATAAAGTCTATGGTCTGCTGCCCCACAATATCTGCTCCGGTATAGCCCACAAAGGTGCAGGGAACACCAGCCCTTCCTACACTGATAATACTGTTAAAACTGCTGCCACCTGCCACAGCAGCCACCGGCTG
>CADAWW010000221.1 GCA_902791675.1 uncultured Bacteroidales bacterium | reverse complement strand
CATGGATAACCTGATTGCCGATGGTAAGGCTTTACCATTCATTGTGGTAATGACATATGGTATGACCAACGATGTGGTGTTTGGCCGTCCCTTCGACCGCAACAAGATATCTGAAGACTTCCAAAAGGTACTGGTAGATGAGTTAGTGCCCTATGTAGACAGCCACTTCCGCACCAAGGCCGACAAGAAAAACCGTGCTATGGCTGGTCTATCGATGGGTGGAATGGAGACGCATGCCATCACTTTGGCAAGACCCGAGACGTTCGGGCACTATGGCATCCTAAGCGGTGGCATTTATACGCCCCAGGAGATTAAGGACAAGAAACAGGTGGATTACATCTTCATCAGCTGCGGTAGTAAAGAAGGACCCGACCGCATCCGGAAGGCCGTTGATAACCTGAAAGCAGCCGGGTTTAATGCCGAGAGCTATATCTCAGAGGGTACAGCCCATGAATTCCTTACTTGGCGCAGAAGCCTCTATGTAATGGCTCAGAAGTTGTTCAAGTAACACATTTATACTAAGGGGCAAAAATCCTGTAACGGTCTCAGCGTTTAATCCTCTGAGGCCGCTACGGGAGTACCCTTAGCATTTATAACTTCATAAATCTTAGCGGTAAGTTCCTCGCACAACTCAGGATTATCTTTGAGTACCTTCTTGGCACCCTCCTTACCCTGGGCCAACTTGCTGCCATTGTAGCTGAACCAAGAACCGCTCTTCTCGAGAATTCCGTACTCTACGCCCAGATCTACAATCTCGCCTACCCGAGAGATGCCCTCGCCAAAGAGAATCTCGAACTGTGCACGACGGAATGGAGGAGCCACCTTGTTCTTGACTACCTTCACCTTCACTTCGTTACCGATTACTTCATCGCCGTCTTTGATGGCAGAACTCTTGCGGATATCCAGACGAACGCTGGCGTAGAACTTGAGGGCATTACCTCCGGTTGTTGTTTCAGGATTACCGAACATCACTCCTATCTCTCATCAGACGTGCCTGCAAACCAACCTTGTTATCACCCATATCGCCTTCTATTTCAGCCTTTGGAGTAAGAGCTGCAACAGAGTCAACGACTACGATATCGATAGCAGCACTACGGATAAGCTGGTCAGCTATCTCGAGTGCCTGTTCACCATTATCGGGTTGAGAAATCAACAGGTTATCCACATCTACCCCCAACTTAGCTGCATAAAAGCGATCAAAAGCATGCTCAGCATCGATGAAAGCAGCTATACCGCCAGCCTTCTGTGCCTCTGCAATGGCATGAATAGCCAAAGTGGTCTTACCAGATGACTCGGGACCGTAAATCTCGATGATTCTGCCCTTGGGATATCCTCCTACGCCCAAAGCGACATCCAATGATATGGAGCCGCTGGGAATAACCTCTACATTATCTATTTTCTCCTCGCCAAGTTTCATGATTGAACCCTTTCCAAAGTCCTTCTCTATCTTGGACATTGCTTCCTGAAGGGCTTTAAGCTTTGCACTCTTCTCGTCGAAAATCTCGCCTGTTTCTTTTTTTGCCATAATCTTGTATTTTATTTTTTAATGATTCTTATAGAGTTTATAGGTCTAATGCGACCTATAGGATTTTATAATCTAGTTCTTACTTCTTTACCACTATAAGCTACCACCTGTTTCTTCCCATCAGGGGTGATGACAGTGAAGCTACGCTTTTCCTGCATACCTGGATAGGAACCCTTTCGCTCACCAATGGTCAGCGTATGGGTATGCTCTGACCATTTAATGGGAATAGTAGTATAAACACCTTTCTCGTAGTTGTAGTTGTCACCCTCATCTTCATAAAGGGTAAAGATTGCATCAGCACCAGGATAAACGTGCAATTCCAGATTATCCCATTTCTTTTCACCCACATATTGCATAACGGGTCCTAGAGGTAGGATGCTGCCTGCGCGAACGAACATGGGCACGCGATTCAACTGCGTCTCTAACGTTACCGTCTGACCGCCCTGGTAGCGTTTACCCGTCCAGAAATCATACCAGTCGGCTCCCTTAGGCAAGTACTTTGTTGCAGTCTTAGTCTCAGCCCAGTTAACACCTCTTACATCTTCCGTCTGACTTCCTACATCATTCTTATTCCAGCCTGTCATGGCATCTGTACGGACAATCTTCTCCTCGGTATATTGTGGGTCAAGAATGGGTGCAGCCAAAATGCTACGTCCAAACATGAACTCATCCGTCATATCCCATACGCGCTTATCACTGGAAAAATCGCTGAACAACGGACGCATGTAGCTCTCATCGTTACTGGTAACCTGCCAAGCCGTACTATATAAGTAAGGTAAAAGTTGGTAACGCAAACGGATAGCTTCTTCTATTGCATCATAAACGGGTTCGCCCTTTTGACCAAACTGCCAGATTTCACGGGGAGCATCGGCTCCGTGGCTGCGAAAGACAGGACAGAAAAGTCCGTACTGCATCCAACGCACATATAGTTCCTGGAACTGCGGATTACGTGGAGCAGAACCGCCGCCACGCGTATTATAGGATCCACAGAAGAAACCGCCAATATCAGTATTGAAGTTGGGATTACCAGTCAGCGAAAAACTCAGTCCGGCAGCCACCTGTTTGCGCAACATATCCCACGATGAGTTTACATCACCGCTCCACATGTTTGAGCCGTAGTGTTGCTGTCCGGCGAACGAAGAGCGGGTCATGATAAACACACGCTTATTTAATTGTTCATTATTAATTGTTAATTGCTCATTGCGCTGAGCCTGATAAACACCACGGACAGTCTCCAAGGGGAACGCATTACGCAAAGAACGCCAAGTGCCACCCTCCTGTCCAGCCTTATGAGCATACGTTGCAGGAGAACCGTCAAAGCAGTCGGGATCGGTAGAATCCATCCACCATGCATCGGTACCATAATCATAAAGCGTCTTCAGATTCTTCCAATAAATATCGCGTGCCTCGGGTGAGAAAGCATCATAAACCCTGACACCTGACGGATAATCCTTACGTGGCGGCCAGAAGGTGAGTCCGCTCTGTGGCCAGGTCTCGAAATCGAAAAGCAAGTTCTTCTGCTTCAACTCCTGAAAAGCTTTGGTCATAGGACCGAAGCTGGCCCATATAGAAATCATGAAATGAGCATTCAACTTGTGTACCTCATCAATCATCTGACGGCCATTAGAAAAGTCCTCTGAAAGGAAATCCATAGCATTCCATAAATAGTTGGAACCCCAATACTGCCAGTCCTGAATGATACCATCCAGGGGTACACCCAACTTGCGGTATTGCTGCACAATGCCAAGGGTCTCATTAGCTGTCTTATAACGCTCCTTGCTCTGCCAATAGCCATAAGTCCACAAGGGGAACATAGGTACATCACCGGATAGGTGACGTATCTGAGCAATCACCCCGTCGGCAGAGCCGCCATACATGAAGTAGTAGTCGATAGCCTCACCCACCTCAGATGTCAAGGACATACCGTTCTCGTCATCATCAAACTGCGTAGGCGAATAGTTTTCCCAGTAGATGCCCCAACCTTTTATGCTCTGGATGACATTTTGGAAGTCCTCCAGATTAGACTGTTCCATACGTTTGTGCTCGCCACGACGATTCATCTTACCGTTCTGGATAGTCCCAAGTCCGTAAATAGCCTCATCCTTATCAAGCAGGAAGGTCTGGTTGATACAATACTTTCCGGGGTTATCGTTGGTAGGCACAGGCTTTATGCTACTGGATTTCTCGCGTAGCAGCACCTTTCCCTTGGCTGACAGGAATGTCAGACTATTAGTTGTAGGATTCATCTTTACCGTCAGTTCACTGCTCTTCCATGTATTGCCGTTATGACTGACAGCAACCTGTTGGGGCTTTGCTGTTACAACAAGGCTTTTAGGCGTTTTGCCGTCAAACGACTTGACAACATGTACAATACCAGGGGTAAAGAATTCTATCCGGGTCTCTTGGGCCAAGACAATCATTCCTGTCAGCAAACCCGACAGTAAAAATAGTATCCGCTTCACAATTCTTATTGTTTTATGTCTACAGTTCCAAATCTACATCGTGTAACTCATGCCAGGGGAGTCCCTGCTTATTGAGTTGTTCCATAAATGGATCGGGATCAAACTCTTCTACATTATGCACACCCGGTTTGCTCCACTTTCCAGTAAGGAACATCATGGCACCAATCATAGCAGGTACACCTGTAGTATAGCTTACGCCCTGCATACCAGTCTCCTCGTAAGCTGCCTGATGTGAACAG
>CADAWW010000220.1 GCA_902791675.1 uncultured Bacteroidales bacterium | reverse complement strand
TAACTCTCTGAAAATCAGATATAGGTTCAAAAAGAAGTGTCCATTTCCGGACACTTTGTTTGTTCGGAAACGGACACTTGATTCACTTCTGATGTATCTGTCATTTCTATGGTTGAACGGTTTGTATATGTGTTTGCCATAACAGAAAAGAATATTCACCTTAACTTTTCTTAACTCGACAATATGAAGATTATAACCGGAAAAGACGTATTTTTGTTTTTAAAATAATCATTTATATTAATAACTGAAGTTTCGGAAGTAAAAATGGAAGTTAAATTGGAAGTTATAAAAGGACAATACCATATAGGCAGACAGCATCCAACTCTATCGTCCAGCCAGTTTGCTGGCTTAAATTCCTGCGCGTAGCGCATAACTCCCGATTTAACTTCATCTTATAACTCCAGAAACTTAAATTGATAAGGATATGAAAAAGAATGTTTTGAAAGTGGCCTTCGTGGCCCTGGGAATGATGTTTTGCACCCATGCAAATGCACAGTTGAGTGATATACTGAAGAACGCCGCCGGTACAGCCATAGACCAGGCAACAGGCAATTCCACTATCGGAAAAGTTGCAGGCGACCTGCTTGGCAACCTGTTAGGTACCACCGATGTATCGGAAAAGAGTCTGGTGGGCACATGGACTTATTCCCAGCCTGGTGTAGCCTTTGAGAGCGAGAATGTACTGGCTTCCGTAGTTAGCAGCAAGGTGGAGAAGACGATGCAGAACGGCCTAACCAAGGTGGGCTTTACAAGCGGCAAGGTAGTAATGACGTTAAACGAGGACAAAACAGGGACAATTACATACAACGGAAAGTCTGCAAAGATTAACTGGGCTGTTGATGGCACAAATCTGAAACTGACCTTCCCCCTGCTTAATCAAGGTGTTACCATGAATACTAAACTGACGGGTAATGAACTTCAGGTAGCGATGAAATCCGACAAATTGCTGTCACTGGTCAATGCCATCACATCAAAAGTCGGCACCGTTAACAGCACATTAGGCACCCTGAATACCCTGACCAAGAACGTAAAGGGAATGTATATGGGATTGAAATTTACGAAGAAATAAGACCAGCCCCCTCCCCGTCCCTCCCCCGAGGAGGAGGGAGATATTTCCTTGACATATTTCTATATAAACGCAGAAAAGGTTAGACTCTTGCCTAACCTTTTCTGGTATAAGAAGCGCCTCTTAACCCTCCTCCTCGGGGGAGGGACGGGGAGGGGGCTCTTTTTTTTATTCCTCTTTCATCAGATTCTCGAAGAACTTATCCAGATCTTCTTCGAAACCTTCCAGCAACTGATGGTCTAAGACCACAGTCTCTTCCTTATCTATAATAACAAGGTCCTGCAGCGTTTCGTGATCCTCGTCTATCAGCACAAAGGAGAAAGGCTGCAGGATACTCATCTTCTCCACTTCAGGACGCAAGTTCTGAATACACTTACGTAAGATGGAAGCCACCTGATTATAGAAGTCTTCCTCCTTACTCTTTATCCATTCCTCCACCACACAACGGTCCAACTCTTCGTCGTCATCGTTGTAGGTGCGTATCTCACCCGTGTAATTACTAACCAGCATGTGTATGTCGGTCATCAAAGGATCAGCATCCTGTGGAAACTTGGCAATCACCTTCCTGAGTGCTCGCTCAATCTGCTGAATGGTTTGCTGTGAAGCTTTCATGGAGTTTATTTTGAATTTTCAATTTTCAATTCTCAATTCTCAACTCTCAATTCTCAATTTGTTACAGGTTCTTTCCGTGACAGTTCTTGAACTTCAGGCCGCTGCCGCAAGGACAGGGATCGTTACGTCCGGGCAACTTCTCGACACGCATAGGCTGAACAGGCTGACGGTCGCGGGTATCGCGGGCTGCTGCCTGCTGCTGACCTGCATCGGTAAGCTCGCCACGTGACTCCTGAGTACGGACACGCTCACGACGAGGCATCTCCTGCTGCGTTGGAGCATCCTGAATCTGCAGTTCTGGCACCATGGCTCGCATAATGACGGATACCGTGCGGTCGTTAATACGGTTCACCATATCATCGAAGAGTTTCACACTCTCCAACTTGAAAATCAACAGGGGATCCTTCTGCTCGTAGCTGGCATTGTGGACACTGTGTTTCAGTTCGTCCAGAAGACGGAGGTTCTCCTTCCAGGCATCATCTATTGTATGCAGGATAAGAGCCTTGTGGAAAGACGTTACCACGCTGCGAGCCTGTGTATCGTATGCCTCCTTCAGGTTAGAAGGAATATTGTACTGACGCTTACCTGCCAAGACGGGAAACATCATATTCTCGTACATCTGGCCCTGCGGACCTTCGTAAACCAGCTTAACCACCTTATAGGCATTAGCAGCCATGATGTCTGTCTTCTGACCGAACCGCTTCAATACCTCCTGATATACCTCCTCCTCCAACTCTGGCATATGACCACTCTCGAACTTTTCCTGTGTGAGAGGGAACTCCATAGCCATAATCTCGAGGAAGCACTGCTGGCAACCTGCAAAATCATTGTTCTCCATGATGTTGCACACGCGGTCCCAAATCATATCGCTGATATCCATACCCAAACGCTCACCCATCAATGCATGACGACGCTTCTCGTAGATAACGGTACGCTGCTTGTTCATCACATCGTCATACTCCAACAGACGCTTACGAACACCAAAGTGATTCTCCTCGACCTTCTTCTGGGCATTCTCGATGCTGCGGGTAATCATGCTGTGCTCTATCATCTCGCCTTCCTTGAAGCCCAAACGGTCCATGACGCGGGCTATACGCTCGCTGGCGAAGAGTCGCATCAGCTTATCCTCGATAGATACGAAGAAGACGCTGCTGCCTGGGTCGCCCTGACGACCGGAACGTCCGCGCAGCTGACGGTCGACACGGCGGCTCTCGTGACGCTCGGTACCGATGATGGCCAGACCGCCTGCAGCCTTCACCTCGGGAGTCAGTTTGATATCGGTACCACGACCAGCCATATTGGTAGCAATGGTAACAGTACCTAACATACGTTCTTCTGGCTTTCCATCAACCATAACAGTTGTGAGGGTGCTGGTACCTGCCTTGGCAACAATATCAGCCTCCTTCTGGTGCAACTTGGCATTCAGCACCTGATGTGGTATCTTGCGCATCTGGAGCATCTTGCTCAGCATCTCGGAAATCTCAACGCTGGTAGTACCTACCAAAACAGGACGTCCGCTATTGCGCATCAGCTCTACCTCCTGGATTACGGCCTTGTATTTCTCGCGCTGTGTACGATAGACACGGTCGTTCATATCAATACGTATTACCTCGCGGTTGGTGGGCACCTCCACGACATCCAACTTATAGATATCCCAGAACTCACCAGCTTCGGTAATAGCAGTACCCGTCATACCAGCCAACTTATGGTACATACGGAAGTAGTTCTGGAGGGTAATGGTGGCATAAGTCTGCGTTGCAGCCTGTACGGTAACATGTTCCTTGGCCTCGACTGCCTGATGCAAGCCATCGCTCCAACGACGGCCTTCCATGATACGACCTGTCTGCTCATCGACAATCTTAATCTCGCCATCCTGAATCACGTACTCATCATTCAGGTTGAACATCGTATATGCCTTCAGCAGCTGCTGGATGGTATGTACACGCTCACTTTTGGCTGCATAGTCATTGAAGACCTTATCCTTGGCTTCTATCTTCTCCTCGGCAGTCAGATTGGTAGAATCTATCTTGTGCATTTCTGAACCGATATCAGGAAGAATGAAGAGATCGGAGTCATTTACCTGAGAAGCTAGCCACTCGTTACCCTTATCGGTAAGATCTACACTATTCTGCTTCTCATCTACAACGAAACGGTTGTTGTTCTCCATATAAATCTCCTCTGTGGTAAGCATACCAGCCTTTATACCAGGCTCAGAGAGGAATTTGATAAGAGGCTTATTCTTGGGCAACGCCTTGTGAGAACGGAAAAGAGAAAGGAATCCTTCTGCAGTCTTCTGCTTATCGCCCTCGTCGGCACCCTCAGAGATAAGCTTCTTGGCATCAGCCAGATACTGGGTTGCCAACTGGCGCTGTACGTTTACCAAACGCTCAACCAAAGGCTGGTACTCCTCGAACTGCTGATCATCGCCCTTGGGCACAGGACCACTAATAATAAGAGGTGTACGGGCATCATCGATGAGGACTGAGTCGACCTCATCCACAATAGCATAATTATGAGAACGCTGCACCAAATCCCTTGGATCCTGGGCCATATTATCACGCAGATAGTCGAAACCGAACTCGTTGTTGGTACCAAAGGTAATATCTGCCATATAAGCCTTACGACGGGCCTCGCTATTGGGCTGGTGTTTATCAATACAATCCACACTCAATCCATGGAACATATAGATGGGTCCCATCCACTCAGAGTCACGCTTGGCCAGATAATCGTTCACAGTTACCACATGAACACCGTTACCGGTAAGGGCATTCAGGAAGACGGGGAGTGTAGCCGTAAGAGTCTTACCTTCACCCGTGAACATCTCGGCAATCTTACCCTGGTGCAGTACCGTACCTCCGAAGAGCTGTACATCAAAGTGTACCATATCCCATAACGTGTCGTTCCCACCAGCTACCCAATGGTTGTGATAAATGGCCTTGTCACCTTCTATCTCAACGAAATCATGGGTGGCAGCCAGTTCACGGTCGAAGTCGTTAGCTGTTACCTCTATCACGCCATTCTCGGCATGTGCCAAACGGTCTGCCGTACTTTTCACTATGGCAAAAGCCTCAGCACGAGCCTCATCAAGGGCTTTCTCCAAAACTTCCAGCACATCTTTCTCTAACTTATCAATCTGATGAAAGATAGGAGCACGGTCCTGAATTTCGGTATTGGGAATACGGTCTTTGAGTTCCTGAATCTGAGCACGCAATTCGCTGGCAGAGCCCTGAACCCGTTCTCTTAATTGCTTGGAACGGGCACGCAGTTCATCATTGCTGAGTGCCTGAATCTCAGGGTAAATTTTCAGAACGTCCTCTACCAGAGGGCGATAAGCCTTAAGGTCGCGCGACTTCTTGTCACCAAAAATCTTAACTAATATCTTTGCTATATCCATAATCTGTATTTTAAACGATAACGATAACGTTAACGATAACTTTTTTT
>CADAWW010000219.1 GCA_902791675.1 uncultured Bacteroidales bacterium | reverse complement strand
CCTACAGCTGAGCAGTTTGCTACTGCTAAGCAGGCATATAGCGCTTATCAGAACGAGTTCAATACTTCTGTCGGTAAGGCTGTTCTGCCCAACGGTGCTGAAAAGGCTGCTTCTCAGTATGCTATTCAGAACAAGGCTAACGGTATGTTCATCCATTCTACAGATGGCAACTCTAACGACCTCTTCCTGAAGCTTACTCCTACCTTCTTCCGTTATTCATCTCCTGGCTACGAAAGAAGCTTGTTGAATGGTGTTAACCTCAATGGTTCCGGTACCAACAACCTGCACGGTGGTGAGACTAACCGCAGACTGTGCACATGGACTTCTGCAGAAGCTTATTCTAACTCTGCTCTCGTAATCCGCGAGGTTGAGGCTGCTGAACCCTCAGAGTTCACTTTCAACATGTCTATTAAGACTGGTGAGATCTATGACTTCTGTACTCCTGTTGCTATTACCAATAAGGGTGAGGGCGTTGCTTACACTGGTCTTGGTAAGTACACAGATAACGAGGGTATTGAGTACCTGGCTCTGAAGAAGGTTGAGACAGTAGAAGCTGGTGCACCTGCATTCTATATTCTCGCTGATACTACTCAGTACGATCCGGATCCCGAGGTTGAAGCTGAACTCGTTCCCTTCACTATGGCTGCTGAACCCGAGTTCAAACTCGTGGGCGATACCATCAACGGCTTCATGGGCTGTCTGGTTAACCATACGCTGGGTGTAAACGATATCTACTTCGACGATAACTATGCAAGTTCTGTAGGTAAGACTGGTTACTATCAGGCAGCTCCTTGTGTAGTAGTTGACATCGAGCTCTGTCCCGAGGTTGATCCTACAGCCGAGTACGACTTCTCTATCTGCCTCAGTGGCGAGGATGTAGTCGACGGTGTTAAGGACGTAGCTTCAGTCATCAAGAAGATTAGCCAGCCTGGCGATGTTTACAGTGTTGACGGTAAGCTCCTGAAGCAAGGTGCTACACTCAACAACCTGAACTCTCTGGGCAAGGGCATGTACATCCTCAATGGTGTTAAGGTTCTGGTTAAGTGAGAATATCGGTGTTGGTTAAGTAAATAACCCTAATCTATACAAGAGGGAGTCTTTGGCAACAAAGGCTCCCTCTTTTTATCTCCTATGCCGCTTTGCGGCAAGAAATCTTTCAGATCTGACAGATAATTAACAAAAACCTCAAAAACCCTTCTGCTTAGTGTCTGCGTTCTTTTCCTTGTGTGCAAGCACCCAGATAAAAGCCCCCAGCCACACCATCAATCTCTTTCGAGATTTCAACCTAAACAGAAGCAAAAACACTGCCCTTCGGGCTAAAACTAGTTGAGAGTTGAGAGTCAGCTCATAAGAGTTTAGAGTTTTTGAACACGGATTGCACGGATTAAACGGATGATCTTTTATATTGATGACAATCTTTTTCAAGATTGCTTTGTTATGAACAAAGGTTTAATTTTGTTGGAAGATTGATTGAAAGCTAGCTTTCATAAAGTCTTCAACCAAATAAAACTTATCATCAATATAAAAACACATATCTTATATCTGTGTAAATCTGTGAGATCCGTGGTCGATAATGTGATAAGAGATATGGATTTGGCTTAAGAGCTTGTTCTTAAAGACAAAGCCATAGCACTTAGCACAAAGACTCTGCAGGAGTCACAAACATCAGAAGAGGTTTTTGAGGTTTTTGTTTTCGTAGCGAAGCGATTCGTCTTTCGTCTTTCGTCCTTCGTTAAAATAAATTTTCAATTCTCAATTTTCAATTTTCAACTAAATGTCGTATCTTTGCATCGCAGAACTATGTTTAATAACCGCTAACCGATTTTAAAAATGAAGTCTGATGGCTGAAGGCTGATGGCTGAGGGAAGGACGAAAACGAAAACTCTATTAAGCTAACTTTCAACTTTCAAGGCTGCGAGTAAGCGAGAGAAGAGCGATGCTTGCATCAGCTCTTCCGAGCGTGAGCAGGCTCGAGGCGCAGCCTCAATTTTCAATTTTCAACTAAAAAAAGACCGCTAACCGCTAACCGCTAACCGCTAAACGGTAAACTGTAAACACTTTATAAACCTTAAATTTTAAAGCAATGAGAAATCGTTACTTATCCCTATTGATGTTGTTGTTTCCTTTGACAACATTTTTTATGTCGACCAGCGCATATGCGCAAACCGACGCAGAGTATGAGGCAGCGCTTGCTGCTATCACAGATGGTAGTGTCCGTTACATCGTGACAGAGGTAAACGACACGAAGTACTATGTGGATATAACCGGTCACCTGACGGATGTCGAGGAAGATGCCGGAAAGTTTATCCTGACCAAAACAACAGGCGGATCTTATAAGAATGTAGGTATCCGTATCGGTGGAGCCAACGGACGTTTCTCCAATACTTCACAGTCCAATAGCAAGGCAGTCCTTAACCCGGGTTCTTTCTTGCTCAATACCAACTACGACCGTAATGATTACGAACGTCAGGTGTTCTTCCTGAACAGCGAAGGCAAATTTGCCATCCGTGCCTGTAATACGGCTCATGGAACCACTGGTTGGGCTGATTGCGGACGCGTCTTCTGGACTTACGAGATCGACGAGTCAGAGACCTTCCTTATCCCTTGCTATAGTTACGATCCTGCCTATGTCTGGACACTCGAGGAGATTCCCGGTAAAATGCAGGTAATGACGGTGCTCGAGGAAATCGCCACTAAATACGAAGCACAGTTGTACGACGACATAGACGAACCCATCTCTATGAATATCGGACAGGGTTTCGGTCAGTATGCTGATACCGAGACCTGGATCAAATTCTACAACCTGCTCCAGTATGTCCAGGAAATGTGGGACAAGATGGTTCCCGAAGACTATGATTACCTGAACGATCCCGATGCGCTTACTGTGGATCAGGCAAATGCCCTGACTGCCGAGGCAGACTCTCTATACCAGAAGATTCTGGACAGTGAGGTTCCTTATTCTCTTCCCAATGGCGACGGATATTACCGCATCATCTCCAGATTACGTTATTCAAGCACTGCATCCGAGTCGGGATATGTCGATAAGGCCTTTGCTGCCTCCATCAGCGCTGACCATAAAAACAAGGGTGTTTATGCCACTATCAACAGGGACAAGGCAAACTTCCTCTGGAAGCTTACCCAGCATGGCGATAGTATAGAAATCCAGAATGCCGGTATGGAGACCTATATCAGCTTCTCTTCTCCCACCGAGAACAGGGTTATCATGACAGAAGACCAGAAAGACGGCAGCCATATGGTCTTCGACTATGCTGGTTTCGACTTTGTGGAAACAGACGAAGATGCTTTCGAAAAGGATATCTTCTACATCCGTCTTGCCAGTAGACCTCGTGGTGGCAGCAATTATTTCCACCAGTTGAGTCATGCAGGAAAATCAGATGTTGCAACGATGTCGGGTAATTCCGGTACAGACACGGGCAAGGATATGGATGAAGAGGAGGCTCAGGCACTCATAGAAGCTTTTGCTTATATTCGCGACCACGATGTCCTGGTCGAGAAGAACAATGCTTTGCGCGTAAAGGTAAAGGATGCGTTGCTGGTCGCCAAGGATTCTGTCAGGACCACACTCATTAACGAGGCTTCTCAGATGTCATCACCCTACAGCCATAACGACATCAACAATGGCAGCCGGGATGGCGGTGACCTCTCTTCCGGAGTCCTCATAGATGGCGATAAGTCCACCTATTGGCATAGTTCATGGGGTGCTTTGGCTAAAGAGGGGCCCCATTATATCCAGCTCTCCGGTATGGAGAATATGGTTGGCAACTGCGAACTTTACCTCTGTCAGAGAACTGCTGACAATGATCATCCGGCCGAGTTCACTTTATATGGTTCAGATGATCCCGAGGCGGTCGATTGGGAAGAGATGGTTGTCATAAGGATTCCTAACACAGGTTCCGGACAGGAGAACACCATTCCTTTTGTGGTCGAAAAGGCTTACCCCTTTGTCCGTGTTGCAGCAACCGACTGTATTGGTAAGAGCTATGGCAACCGTATATTCTGGCATGCTGCAGAATTGCAGATCTCTACCGTCCAGGCCAACCCCAACTCACAGTTTGTAGCACTTGGCAAAGTGGCCGAGACACTCGACCAGATTTACAGCGAGAATGCTGCTTTGGCAGACGAAGATATCACCCCCGAAGCCTACGAGGCCTTGTTCAATGCTTACGAGGCATTCCTGAAGGCTATGGTAGACCCCACAGAGCTGCGCGATGCATTGGCTGCCTATGCAAACCTTACACAACGTGTTGTCGAAGGTACCGAACCGGGTACCTGGCCGGATAAGGATATTGCCACAGCTTTCGATGCATTGTATAAAGAGGTACAGGATTATAACGAGGCAGGCCGCTTCACGGCAGCCCAGAATCATAAGTATGCTATCATGCTCAAGGCGATGGCAAAGAGCGTCATGGAACGTGTCAATGGCATCAAGACAGATAAATGGTATCATATCACATTCCCCACAGAGGCTATGTACGACGAGTACGGATTCGATAAGTCCGGCGGAGCCAAGTCAGGCCTTATTGATGAACAGGCTTACCAGTGGGGTAACATAGTTGTTGTCGGTAAGGAGGTCAGCGAGGATGTTCCCAACCCCGAGGATAATGAAACCACTGTTACCCAGACACATCTGGAGTCTCTCGAGAGTGCTGACATACGCGAGGGTTCGCGCATGTTCTTCATGGCCGACGACGAGATTACCGATAAGGATGCCAGCCTGTTCCGCTTCGTGGAGCGGGAAGCAGATCCCTCTAACTACACAGAGCCTTTCTCCGAGGTAAAGGAGAATATGTCTATGGCGCTCGACATGAGCACTACTTACAAGAGAGGCGATGCACTGATTACCGATGCTTCACAGCTTTCATCCAATGCTCCCGATGCGAGCGAGGGTCTGCATATCGAATATGCTGTCGATGGTAACCCCAATACTTTCTGGCATAGCGACTATCATAAGGAGTACCTCGAACCGGGCTATCTGCAGGTGGCACTCAACGAACCCGTATCAGGTCTTATCCAAGTGGATATAACACGTCGTCAGGGTATCGCTTACGGTCATATTGTCCGTATGTACATCCTGGGTAGCAACGATGCCGAGAACTGGACGAAGGTAGGTTATCTTGAAGTTCCTTACACCAACCTCAACGAGTCTGTAACCTGCCAGCCTGTCGACTTGGGCGGTACCTACAGCCATCTGCGCTTTATCCTTACCCATAGAGCCTACGATGGTGGTGCTGCAGGAATCGAATTTGATCCCTTTGCCGAAATCACCAGTGCAGACCAGTACGACAAGGAGGGCGGATGGACTTACTTCCACGTGGCAGAGTTCCAGATATATCCTGTAACACCCGAGAAGGAACTGAGCGAGGGCGGCAAGGCGCTCCAGCAGGCTTTCACAACTGCCAACAAGGTTATCCTGAAGGATGCCACTGCAGATGACTTCACCGCTGCTGTACAGGCTTACAAGGCTTATCAGACCGAGTTTAACACTTCTGTCGGGAAGGCTGTTCTGCCCAATGGTGCAGAGAAGGCAACACCCAGCTATGCTATCCAGAATAAGGCAACGGGCCTGTTTGTAAATGCTAAGCAGGGCAATACTAACGATGTCTTCCTGAAGATTGTTCCTACGTTCTTTACTTACGAGGCTCCCGGATATTATAGAAGCCTGTTCCGTGGCACGAATCTCGATGGCACCGACTGTACATGGCTGCACAGCGGCAACTCTAACCACAGGTTCTGTACATGGAATGCTTATACACCGGGTTCTAATTCTGGTCTCGTGATTCGCGAGGTTGAACAGGTTGAGCCCGCTGAGTTTACCTTCTATAGGGATATCAAGCCTGGCAAGATCTACGCTTGGTGTGCTCCTGTTACTATTACTCCCCAGGATGATACCGACATGGCTATCGCCTATGCACCTCTTGGTCAGTATGGTGTCGAGGACGAAGGAACGTATCTGGCTCTCAAGCAAATTCAGACCATCGAGGCCGGTCAGCCTGCCTTCTATATCTATGGCGACACAACAGCTTATGATGCTGACGACGAGACGACAGAGACGATTAAGTTCACCATGCCTGCCCAACCCGACTTTGTTCTCGAGGGCGCTACTGTCAATGGTGCCGTTGGAAGTCTGGTCAATCATACGCTCAAGGAGCACGAGATCTACTTCACTGGCAACCATGCCGTATGTATCGGTTCAACGGGTTATTATCTCTCCGGTCCTTGTGTGGCATTGAATCTCGACAACTGCCCCCGGTTCGATCCCGACAATGATTACGACTTCAGTATCTTCCTTGGTGTAGCAGCAGAGGATGCCGGCGGCATCATCGACGGAATTGAGCCCCCAGGCAATTCTCAATTCTCAATTGCCAATTCTCAATCAGTCTACGACCTGAGCGGCCGCAAGGTTAATTCTCAATTTTCAATTTTCAATTCTCAACTTAAAAAGGGTATTTACATTCAGAATGGCAAAAAACTCTTAATAAACAATTAAAAAACGAACCGCTCCGCTACGAACTACGAACCGCTTCGCTACGAACTACGACCACGGATCTCCCTCATGCTGCCTTCATGGCTTTGCGTTTGAAAGCACGCTTTCACGCAAGCCCTGACGCCATCATGGCTTTGCACGCAAAGCACAGACAGCACCAGAGCAAAAACCACGGCTTTCAGCCTAAAAAACCGTAAATGATAAACCGTAAACTATTAACTTTCCAATAACATTAACAATGACGACAACCTAGAATGCGTACATGTTACCTGTCTTTCTGTCCAAATAATATCGTTCACATTGGTCATGGACAGGTGCGAAGTTGTATAATACTCCAATGCAAATGCCTGACAGTCTCATATAATTCCATAATTGCTGACGCTGCTCCGGCCCTATATGGTCAATGGCCTTACATTCTATGAATATGTCATTACCGACAAGGAAATCGACATAATGCTTATGTCTTATTTGCTTACCGTGAAAAGTTACGGAGAAATAATACTCCTTCACTCGTGCAATATCATTTTCCTCAAATATAAAGCATCTTGATACATATATTCGTTTAGGAAAGGCCCCATTTCCTTATGCACCTGTTGGCATAGACCAACGACTTTGTAAGACTTGTTTTTGAGTTCTGCAGCTAGGTTTGGGTTGCTATCAGCAAGTTTTGTAATATTGTAATTCATAAAAAAGGACTTTTATTTTCAACACGCATAATCAGACAATATTATTGTGAAAATATCATTTTTTAGCCCGAAGGGCGGGGTTTTTTCTTCTGGTTGGGTTGAAATCTCACAAGAGATTGATGGTGTGGCTGGGGGCTTTTATCTGGGTGCTTGCACACAAGGAAAAGAACGCAGACAT
>CADAWW010000218.1 GCA_902791675.1 uncultured Bacteroidales bacterium | reverse complement strand
TATAATCCGATTGTTCTGGAGGGAGCAGGCAGCATTTCTGAAATCAACCTTAGAGACACCGACTTGGTGAATATTCCTATGGGTCGGCACGCTAAGGCGGACATAATTCTGGTAGGTGATATTGACCGTGGCGGTGTCTTTGCCAGCGTCTATGGCAGCATCATGTTGCAGACACCCGAAGACAGAAAACTCATAAAGGGTATTATCATAAATAAGTTCAGGGGAGATATGCGTCTCTTTGAAGAGGGCAAGCGTATGTTGGAGGAACTTTGTGGCATACCAGTCCTGGGCATTATACCTTATTATAAAGATATTTATATTGACGAGGAAGATTCCGTCAGTCTTGCCGGGAAAAATGCTCAGCTCTCAACGCTCAGTTCTCAACTGAACATAGCCGTAGTATTGTTACGGCATATCTCAAACTTTACGGACTTTGATGTGCTTGAACGTGATCCACGCGTCAATCTTTTCTATACAAATAATCCCAAAGACATTATACAGGCTGACATTATTATTCTGCCTGGGACAAAATCTACGTTGGACGACCTGCTGGAACTCCGCCGTAATGGTTGTGCCCAAGCCATTTTGCAAGCCCACCGGGATGGCAGGACGGTAATAGGTATTTGTGGTGGCTACCAGATGTTGGGGCAGACGATTGAGGATCCGGAAAGCATAGAAGGCAGTATTGCCACACTGCCTGGCCTTGGTCTCTTACCTATTCATACTACGATGGGTAAAGAAAAGACAACAAAGCAAGTAACCTTCATGTTCGAAGGTCAGGAGTGCAAGGGCTATGAGATTCATCAAGGCATTTCAGATACCGACGAAGCCATCATGCATACCGGACATTGCATCGGTACCTATATTCATGGTTTTCTGGATAATCAGCCCGTCATAGAACACCTTTTAAGTGAAAAGGGCAAAGTCAAAAGCAAAGAATTTGCTGCCGCAGACCCAGCCTCTTTCAAGGAGGAACAGTATAATAAGTTGGCTGACCATGTGCGCCAGCATGTGGATATGGAACGAATCTATCAAATACTGACCAGCGATGATTGAAGGACACGGCGACGACGCATACAAGTATCAGGACATAAAGATCAATTTCAGTTCCAATGTCTATAATCATTTCTGCCATGAAGGGCTATTCTGCTATTTGGCCGACAAGTTGGACAATGTGGTTTCTTATCCAGAGCCTGCGCCTGCCCGTCTGGAGAAATGTATTGCCCAACTGTTGAGCTTGCAGCCCGAAGAAGTCTGCGTCACCAATGGGGCTACCGAGGCAATTTACCTGATTGCCCAGACTTTCAGGGGCAAGAGTTCGTCTATCCTCATGCCCACATTCTCTGAGTATCGTGATGCCTGCCAGATTCACGGACATAAGATACATTCCATTCATAACTCCCAGCTCTCCACTCTCGATTCTCAACTTATCTGGCTTTGCAATCCCAATAATCCAACGGGGACTGTTCTCGATAAGGACCAGTTGATACAGGCTATAAAGCAACATCCCCAGTCACTTTTTGTTCTGGATGCCAGCTATGCGCCATTTACAGAGGAACCTTTGCTGAATGCTGCCGAAGCCTGTATGTTTCCCAACGTCTTGATGTTGCATTCTATGACCAAGGAATATGCTATCCCTGGTTTGCGCCTGGGTTATATTACCGCTCATAAGAATCTTTTGAGTGAGGTAAGGCGACAACGTATGCCTTGGTCTGTCAACCAGGTGGCTATAGATGCGGGTTATTATCTTTTAGGTCACCCCGAAGAGTTTCGTTTGCCCTTGCACGAGTTAATGCATGAGCGTCAGCGTGTAGCTGATAAACTGTCTGCACTGGGTTGTATCGAGGTTTGGCCCTCGCAGACTCACATCCTACTCTGTAAGCTCAGAATGGGCAAGGCTGCTGCCCTGAAAGAGTATCTGGCAAAGGAACATGGTTTGCTGATACGCGATGCCAGCAATTTCGAAGGGCTTGACGATTCCTTCTTCCGCATTGCTGTTCAAGAGAAGAACGAAAACGATTTGTTATTACACGCAATAGAGAAATGGCTATGCCTGTAGATTGCTTAATTATAGGCTCTCCTCTTTTGGGGAGCGGGGAGAGGGGCCTTCTCTTCACTTTATTGTTGGGTTGGCTGCTTGACCTCCTTCTGGGAGACCCCGCCTGGCTCCCGCATCCTGTTGTGGGGTTCGGAAAGGCCATTGCTTTCTGCGAACACAGGCTCAATAGGGGAAGCCATCGGAAAGTGAAAGGTGCCTTCGTTGCCATTGGGTTAATTGCTGTGACTTATATCGCAACTTGCTTCCTATGCTATGTACTTAATTACATCGGCCGCACATTCTTCACTCTTCACTCTTCACTCTTCACTTGCTTCTTCGAAGCCTTAATCGTTTTTTTCTGTCTGGCCGGCACCACCCTTATCTGTGAGGTCCGTGCTGTCTTTCTTGCTCTTGATCGCTCGTTGGAGGAAGGCCGTAAGAAAGTTGCTCGCATCGTAGGGCGAGATACTTCAGAACTCTCGGCTCAGGAAGTGAGAACGGCGGCCTTGGAAACCTTGGCAGAGAATCTCAGCGACGGCGTGATAGCTCCGCTCTTCTGGTTTGCTTTTTTGGGCGTACCTGGCATGTTGGCGTATAAGATGGTTAACACCCTTGACTCGATGATTGGCTATAAAACAGACCGTTATAAGGACTTCGGTTGTTGGGCAGCCCATATAGATGATGTAGCCAATTACATTCCTGCCCGCCTGACAGCCTTGCTGATGATTTTTCCGTACGTAATTTTCAATTTTCAATTTTCAATTTTCAATTTCGTACGAAAGTACGGACCCCGCCACGCTTCGCCCAACAGCGGTTATCCGGAAGCGGCTCTCGCTGGCATTTTGAACTGTCGATTCGGTGGTCCCCACTATTATTTTGGCCAACTCTTTGATAAGCCTTATATTGGCGACAATGACCGGACTCTCACCACAGAAGACATGAGAATTGCTGTTCGCGTGAACCGCGCGGCTGAGATAATAATGGTATTACTTGTTTGCTGCTGGCTGGTAATCAGAAGTATTTTGTGATTTTCGCGTTCTGGAAGTTGTTCATCTCGTTCATCATGCGAACGGCAGAATCAATGATGGGGAAGGCGCAGAGTGCCCCCGATCCTTCGCCCAGGCGCAAACCTAGTTGCAGTAGGGGCTTGGCTCCCACAATATCCAGCATCTTCTTGTGTCCGGATTCATCTCCGCAATGGGTGAAAATCATGTAGTCCTGAGCGGTAGGGTAGAGTTTGATGGCAGCAACGGCACAGGC
>CADAWW010000217.1 GCA_902791675.1 uncultured Bacteroidales bacterium | reverse complement strand
GAGGCCGGTTGTGATGAGGCTGGCCGTGGTTGTCTGGCAGGCCCTGTGTTTGCCGCAGCTGTGATTCTGCCCTCCGACTTCAGGAACGAGATGCTGAACGACTCAAAGCAGCTGACCGAGAAGAAGCGCTATCAGTTGCGGGAGGTTATAGAACGTGAGGCCTTGGCTTGGGCTGTGGGAATTGTCGATAATAAGGAGATTGATAAAATAAACATCCTTAATGCCAGCATTCTGGCTATGCACCGAGCCTTGGATCAGTTGACCGTTCGGCCAGAGTATATCATAGTGGACGGGAACCGTTGGAAACCGTATCAAGAGCCTACGGCTAACGATAACGTTAACGATAACGATAACGAGCCAAAAGTTGTGCCCGCAACTACCATTGTGAAGGGCGACGGTAAGTATCTCTCCATAGCAGCAGCCAGCATCCTGGCAAAGACTTACAGGGACGACTTCATGCTACGCATCCACGAGGAGTTCCCTCAGTATCATTGGGACAAGAACAAGGGCTATCCGGCTAAGGTGCACCGTGAGGCCATTCGGCAATACGGTACAACACCTTATCACAGAATGAGTTTCAATCTGTTAGGAAACACACAACAGTTGGAATTTGATTTCGGGGTATAAGACCCTACAAAATAAGAATAATAACATATCTTAAATCACTATATTATGAAAAAAAACAACACCAATGAAATTTTTAAGCTGCTGTTGGCAGCTATTGTCTGTCTCGTCTCCACCAGCGTTTGGGCAAGGACTGAGATCCATGTAGAAACGGCAGGTACTCTCTCATCACTTCTGTCATCAACAGAAAAGGAACTCAAGGTGACGGGCTACATTAACGGTACCGACATCAAGTACATCCGTTCTTTGGTCACCAAGGGAACGGTTACTTCGCTTGACTGGTCGGAAGTCCGCATCGTTTCAGGCGGCGAGGCCTACAACGAGAATTTTACAACGTCAGATGATGTTGTAGGCGAGAAGATGTTCTATAACTGCTCGAAGCTTCAGGCAATGTTGTTGCCTAATACTGCTACAACTATCCAGAAGAATGCTTTTGCTGGAACGGCCCTAAAAACTATAGACATTCCTAACAGCGTCAGGTCGCTTGGCGAGGATGCTTTTGCGTATTGTAATTCGCTGGCAACGGTTGTTATCGGTAAAAAGGTAAACCAACTGAGCAAAGGTGCGTTCTACGGCTCTGCTGTCACGAAAGCCTATGTGAAGCCCATGACACCTCCTGCCATATCATCCTATCTGTTTGGCTCGAAGGTTACCATGTATGTCTATAAGGATGCTTTGGCTGACTATAAGGCATCGTCGGCATGGAAAGAATATTACAGCAACATATACGGCACACTGGCGAACTACTATCCGGAGGAACCGGAGGAAGGTGATGTCGTCAGCGAATTGACTGGCAATTTCTTCGAAGACGCGGCATGTACACAGCTGAAAGCTGAATACCAGACCATGAGTGACGAGGCTTTAACTACAGCCATGACAGAGGGTGGAATGCCGGAGTATATGGTCAATATTGCTCTCAAGGTGAAGAACAACTCATGGGCGGCCTACGAACAGGAATTCCGCATTCACAGTTACAAGGCTTACAGCGATGCCAAATATTGGAACGATAAACTGTGGAGTAGGGCAGCTTCCTATATGGGTAACCCTACAGGTATCCTTTCCCAATCTTACACAGAGCAGCTGTATGTCTTTGTTGACAGCGATGTTCCCTCCGATGCCACACTGTATATAGCAGGCATAGGAGTTGATAAGATGATTACAAGTGCGAAGACAGGTCAGAAGCTCAAGAAAGGGCTCAATATCATAGACGGTGACGCTGGTAAACTATTCTATATTTTATATACAGTCGATACGAAGTCTATGACCAAACGGGTTAGCGAGTGGCCCGAGATAAAGATACACATCGAAGGTGGTAAGGTAGAGGGTTACTTCGATGCTTCACGGCATACCGATACCGACTACAAGAAGTTGCTTGCTAATGCCACTCATTCTGCTTTCGTCATGAAGGGTAAACATTCTGTCCTGAGCATTTGGACATCCATCCTCAGGAAAAGATACCCGAATAAGATTGCCAAGACTGTTGAGTGTACCGACAGCCTTTCGGTATGGGAAAAAGACGTTACCGGCATCTGCGAATCCGTTGCTAACGGAGAAAAAGCCGGGGCACCTTGGTATATTACAGGCGGTGATGCCTTTTACCCGGGTTATTTCAATAATCCCACATTCGTAGATAACGACTCGCCTGGTTCTTATGCCCATGCCACCGAGTTTGGCATCCACCTTTCCGAGGGCGCTTCCCAGTATTTCCTGAATCCTTACAGCACAGCTATAGACGGGTATGACGAGGGAGGTATTGCACACGAATTCGGACATCAGCTTCAGTCTCCTATCATGCTGGAGGGTGTTACAGAAGGCAGCAACGACCTTTTTGCTAACATTTGCCGTTTCCTTATGGGACACAGAGCATCTACCGGCAGGCCCCTGAGTGTTACCATGCATGAATTCTCGAAACATGAACCTTTCTATTGGAGACCTGTTGATAACAGTTGCCTCCGTATGTTCTACTCTCTTTACCTCTACTATCATCAGGGACAGAAGAACACATCGTTCTATCCGGAACTCTTTAAGGCATTGCGTACGGACAGGATAGTTCCCTATGGTTCAAACACCAATAACTCGGGTCTGAAGTTTGTGCGCAAGGTATGCGAGGTGGCACAGGAAGACCTTACCGATTTCTTCACTGTTTACGGCTTCTTTGAACCGGCCAACAATCGCTACCTGGAATGCTACGGTGACCATTATGTTACCAACAGGCAACTGGACATTAACAGCACAAAGAGAAAGATTTCCCAATATGAGAAAAAGAACCGCGAGATAATCTTTGTTGAGGATCGCGTGGAGAATGTTCCTACCACAGGTTTTGTTACTACGGCAGGAAAACAGCGTTACTATCGCAGCGGCGAACAGTTAGGTCAGTGTGGCGACGTGGGTCAGTTCACCAGCTATCGTCCGGGAGCTTGCGAGCCTTCGGCGTATGTATGTCTGCACTCCGACAGCCTCTATGCTCAGTCGATGCAGACGGTACGATGCACGAAGTCGCTAAGGCAGAGGGCGGTGAGGAACATGTTACATTGGAGAAGGTCGGACAGCTTCCCAACAGTATGTACGACCAGACCGTAAAGCTTATCCTTAGCGGGAAGTTTAACGGAACGGACATCAGACACATGCGTAAGCTTATTACCGAGAACCACCTGGCTTCTATCGACCTTACAGATGCACAGGTTGTGTCAGGCGGTCTTGCATACTACCAGAGCTACAAGATTACCGCAAACAACATCCTTGGTGACTATGTTTTCCAAGGGTTTACGAAACTTGTTGCCATGAAACTCCCCCAAACGCTTACCAAGATTGGCTACAATGCCTTCTCTTCTTCGGGGCTTAGGATGATTGAGATTCCCGACAAAGTAACAGCCATTGACGAAGACGCATTCGCCTATTGCAGCAGTCTGGGTTAAGGATGTCTATGTCAAGGCACTCACGCCTCCCAGCACCAACGGTTATACATTCAGCAGCAATCCCGTTATCCATGTCTATGCCAGCGCCCTCGCAAAATACAAGGCATCTGACTGGAAAAACTATGGTACCATTGTCGGTGACCTTGATGAGTGGGAGGCCACAACTGGTGTTGATGAAATTCATAATCCTCAATCCGTCATTCATAACGAAGGGACTGTATATAACCTGAATGGTCAGCGGATAAGTAATGCGGGAAAGGGATTGTACATTGTAGGTGGTAAAAAAGTGGTGTTGAAATAAAAAGCGCTTGACAACTGAAAGTATCTCGTTTTTTTGTTGTACCTTTGCAGCAAATTTGAAGTATAACAAATAAAAACAGAAAATATTATGGCAAAGAAAGCACTTTTGATGATCCTGGACGGCTGGGGCATCGGTAATAAGGGTAAGGGTGATGTTATCTTCAATACACCAACTCCTTACATGGATTATTTGCAGAAGAACTATCCCAACAGTCAGTTGCTGGCTTGTGGCGAGAATGTCGGTCTGCCTGACGGACAGATGGGTAACTCTGAGGTAGGTCACCTGAATATCGGTGCAGGAAGAATTGTCTATCAGGACTTGGTAAAGATAAACCGTGCCTGTGCTGACGGTAGCATCCTGAAGAACCCCGAAATCGTAAATGCATACGAGTATGCAACGCTCAACGGAAAGAATGTTCACCTGATGGGTCTTACCAGCAATGGTGGTGTTCACTCTTCACTGGATCATCTGTTCAAACTGATAGAGATTGGTAAGGAATATAAGGTTCAGAATACCTTTGTTCATTGCTTTATGGATGGTCGTGATACCGACCCCAAGAGCGGTAAGGGCTTTATCGAACAGGTTACAGCTAAGTGCAACGAGGCAGGTAATGCTGCCATTGCCAGCATCGTCGGTCGTTTCTATGCGATGGACCGTGATAAGCGCTGGGAGCGTGTGAAGATTGCATACGATTTGCTGATTAGTGCCGAGGGCAAGCAGGCTACCGATATGGTGGAGGCTATGCAGGAAAGCTACGACGAGGGCGTAACAGATGAGTTCATCAAGCCTATCAATAATAGCACCATTGACGGTACCATCAAGGAAGGCGATGTGATAATCTTCTTTAACTATCGCAACGACCGTGCCAAGGAACTTACCATCGTGCTTACCCAGCAGGATATGCCTGAGCAGGGTATGAAGACCATCCCCGGCCTTCAGTACTATTGTATGACTCCATACGATGCTAGCTTCACAGGCTTACACATTCTTTTCCCCAAGGAGAATGTCAACAATACGTTGGGCGAATATATCAGCAGCAAGGGTCTGAAGCAATTGCATACGGCCGAGACGGAGAAATACGCTCATGTAACCTTCTTCTTCAATGGCGGTCGTGAGGCCCCCTACGAGGGTGAGGAGCGTATCTTGGTTGCCAGTCCTAAGGTTGCCACTTACGA
>CADAWW010000216.1 GCA_902791675.1 uncultured Bacteroidales bacterium | reverse complement strand
CCCACATGAACCACCAGGAAAGGCGAGCGCAAAATAGGAACCAGAGGACTCCTGCAGATAGCAATTACCATGTAAGAAGCCATAGCTATTCCGCAGAAAGTCAGAAGAATTGTGCCCCATTGAACATTGAACATTCTTCTTGCGCTCAAATCGTAAACTCCCTCCCATTTGGGGGAGGGCTGGGGAGAGGGGCCTTTTGACTTTTGACTTCTCGAGATGGAGACCCAAATCATGCTGATGGCCAGAAGGAGGTAGCCGGCGTAGGTAATGGCTGTTCCCCAGGGGTCGTAACTGATGGTAAAGACACTACCGCCCAAATCATCGTCGAAGGAGGTCTGATAGATTCGGAAACCTTTTACCCGGCCTATGTTGTTCATAGAGATCGTGGTTTCTTCCTTGCCTTCTCTGGTAGCTATCAGCACATGACTTACGTAGTCGGCAGGTGTGGTCCCGTCTGCGTCGTACAGAATCTGGAATTTCTTGAGGGCCAGATAAAAAGGCATATCCTCTGTCAGTGTATATAGCCCTTGCTCGTTCTTTACCCAATAGGTACGGCAGGTTTCTCCTTCCCGCAAGTGGACCATTCCCTTGTGACTGGTAAGATAAGTGGCAAGGGCACCTAAGAGAATAACCAGAAAACTCAGGTGCAACAGCATTACGGACGGTTGTTTCCACATTTTCCTCTTGTACATCAGCCAGCAGCCAGCTATGGCTAACATAGCCCAAAGACAGACGAACCACCAGGCGCCATAAACGTGTTGCAAGGCGTAATGGGTGCCGTAGCGGTTCTCCAATACAGTTGCAACCGCTATGGCGATAACCAGAAAGATTATCAGAATAAGGGGCAGTTTAGAACTTACGGAAGCTTTCATGCTGATTCTCCTTGACAGCCATACATTCCATCTCCACAAGCCAGGTGGGACGACATACGGGAGCCAGTGTTATAACAGTGGGGATGTGGGGGAAACGGTCGGCAAAGAGAGCCTTTACCACCTCGTAGTCAGCCGTATCTCGCAGATAGACAATAATCTGCATTACATCCTGGAAGTCGGCACCGCCTTCTTTCAGCAAAGCCTCCACATTTTCCCACATACGTTTGGTCTGCTGAACGATGTCGCCAACATGCACCACTTCGCCCTTGTTGTTGATGCTGGCAGTTCCAGAGATAAAGATGTGGTCTCTGTCGCCATACTCCACAATGGTTCCGCGTTCGAAGGTTACACCGTACTCGTATGTGGGATTCAAGTGTGTAGGAGCATACAGATAGTGCTGCTGCTCGGGTTCCAGACCTGTTACGGCATAGGTTCCCAATTGTACCAATGCTTTTGTGTCAGCTGGATTGCCGCCTATTCCGGTACTGCTGATGTAATGTGTTTTCTCTGTCAGACCTTGCTGGATAAAGTTCTCCCTGCGTGCCTTTACCAGACCGTGGTACTGTGTGTCCACATCACGGACAAAGAACCAGGTGCGAATGCAGTTCTCAGCCAGTGTAGCATCGAACTTAGCCAGCAGAGCCTCGTATTCGGTAAGCAAAGCTGCTGTCTGCTGGGCGCTGTCACCTTGGTTGTTACACATTCCCATCTTCCACAGGTGCTGATAGCCGTTGTGCTTGGCTACCACCACGCCTTCTTCCTCTTTCACCTCTACATCGCTTTGCAGATACAGCCAGGCTGCAATCTTGCTGCCGTCCAATGGCTGTTGCTGAATCAGGCTGATAGAGATGTTCTTTTCCTGGCGCATCAGCGGCTGCTGATTGGTACTGTCAGACAGGAAATAACGTTTCAGAATATATTTGGCGCCCCAAAACTCGGGCATTTCCGGCAGATGGTCTTCTGCTTCATAGAGTCTGCGGAGTTGGTCGGCAAAAGGTTGCTGCCTGCTATCGACATGCAGCATCACATGCCATTCTGTAACGCCCTCTTTGGGCGTAAAAGTGGCTACTTCTGCGGTTACTCCAAGCTCTTCTAATTGTATATTATTATAATTCATGGGTGCAAAGATACGATTAAGTGAGCGTAATACAAAATAAAATACTTTTTATTTTTATTCCCGAACGTGAGTATCTTCGAGACAAAGTCTCAAAATTACAAAATTCTCAACTCTCAATTCTCAATTTTCAATTCTCAACTTTCAACTTTCAATTTTCAACTTTCAATTTTCAACTTTCAATTTTCAACTCCCAACTCCCTAATCCAGTCATCAATAAGCTGTCTGACTTCGTTCAGATTCTCCCTGAACTGATTGCTCAGAATCTCTGTATGGTTGACGTGTAACAGGTTTTCACCCCCGTCAGCTGCTATCTGGTGCAAGAGTGATTCTCGGGCATTTCCGCTAACCACACGCATCATGCCTTCTTTGCGGGTGCTGGGTATGTCTACCAGATTAGCAAAGGAACGGCCTTCTGTCAAATTCAGACTGGCAGCTCCTGCTCCTCCGTTTCCTCCGTGACACTGTATGCATGCCATATTGAAAAGCCCCAACTGCAAGGCGCCAAACCTGCTAACATCCGTCAGTCCCAGGTCCATGCGGATGGTATCCTTTTGGTTGGTGTAATCTTCCAGATTCACGCGGGCAAGGGTGATGATGCGCTCACGTAGTCGGTTGGTGATTGCCAGTTCCACTGTGTTGATGTCGTCTCCGATATTGGAGAGCACCATTTCTACTCTTGTTCCGTCAGGAGTGGTGTTGGGGACGGTGCGAACCACCTGGGCATAGTTGTCTCCGGTGGTGAAGCCTGCTAGGGAGACTGCGTATTTGCTTTCCCACGAGTCGATGCCGGAAAGAACAGCCGTTAGCTTTACCGTGTATCCTTTATCTTCAGTAGATATTGCCTGTTCCTCAATATCTCCAGAATCACAGGCTGCGAGCAAGAGAATAAAGAGTGAAAGCCCCCTCCAACTCCCCCAAAGGAGGAGAGAATAGTTATGAAATGAGAATTTTATCATCTGTCATTTTGCTTTTTGAATATTGCTTTCTAAATTATGAATTATCATTCGCGGTAGCGGCTCTCCCCTTTGGGGGAGCGGGGAGAGGGGCCTTAGAAACTGAATTGAAGTCGAACGGAAGCATGATGGGTAGCGATTCCCAAATCATCATTGTCGCGGTCCAACTGTGTCTTGTGTCCGTATCTTCCTGTATACTGGTACATGGCCGAGAGTTTCAGGTGTACCTTTGGAATGTAATAGTTGCATACCACAGCAGGCATATTCAGCAAACCGTCCTTGGTTGTGCCATTACGGTCCATAAAGTCGTACCTTGCTCCCAGTTGTACGGTTGGCGTAACAAAATATCCTACCTGAGCATAGGCTCCCCAGTAGTTGAATGT
>CADAWW010000215.1 GCA_902791675.1 uncultured Bacteroidales bacterium | reverse complement strand
ACGCGACCTGTAAAGTCAACGCCATCAAAGAAGTTGGCCAGCATCTTTACTGCCTGGGCACTACAAACCAGTTGCACACCAGGATAAGTCTCCAGCATCCAGGCAATGAGTGCCGAGTGGTCGGGCTCCATATGGTGAGCCACCAGATAGTCCGGCTGGCGATTGCCTAAAGCAGCCTTCAGGTTCACTTTCCACTCCTCACCCTTACGGGCATCAGCCGTATCCAGCACTGCTATTTTCTCATCGTCGATGAGATACGAGTTATAACTCATGCCCTCGGGCACCACATACTGACTCTCAAACAAATCGATGTCCAAATCATCCACACCGATGTACTTAATCGTATCACTAATCATATTCATAGTTCAAATTTATATATTCGCGTACACTTTTGCACACTTCGCGTGCAAAGATAGTACAAATTGAGCAAAACACCAAATTTTATTGAGCTTTTTCGAGCGGGAGGCACCTTTACAAAGGTGAAAGCACTAAATAAATGTTAAATAAAATCATATTATGAGGGTGCAAAAGGAATTTTGTTGTTAATTTGTGACGGCGATTCTTATAATCGCTATAGTGATAATTTTTAATTTTATTAATTTAAGTATGAAAAAGTACGTATTTTTGGCAGTCATAGCACTGCTTGCTGCAAGTTGCAGCAAAGAGACCGTGAACGAAGTGACTAACCCAGAGCAGCCCACAGCACCAGTAACGGTGCGGGTGAGCAACCTCTCCATTTCGCAAGAGGACTTGCCTGATGGCTCTACGCGAGCGGCACAAACTATTGAAAGTTACGATAATGTGGGAGCCATCGATTTGGCTTTCTACGCTGGTGAGACGGAGGTGTTTAAGACGACACAATTGCGCTCTAATCCAAGCACCTACACAACGTTTGGTGAATTCTCGTGCAACCTGCCCATTGGTAGTTACACGATGGTAGTTGTAGGGCGTGGATGTGGCAATGACGATGTGTTTGTGCTAACGAGTCCCACTGCGGCCAGTTATACCAGTGAGCGGGCCCGTGAGACATTCTGTGCTACACAGAGTGTGACAGTAACGGCTGCAGGTGCTGATGTCAGTGTGACGATGAATCGTATTATAGCATTGCTGAATATCCGTTCGACGGATGCAGCGTCTGAGGGAATGGCAACAATTCGCACTACGTATGCGGCAGGTGGTAAAAGTTTCAATCCTACGACGGGTTTGGCCACTTCGAATGCTGGGTTTGTGGTGACGAACAGTCGTCATGTAGTTGACGGTAAGCTGAATGTCGGTAACTATGTTTTCCTCGCCACTGACGAGCAGACGATGACTATCACCATCGAGGTGCTCGATGCCGATGACAATGTGCTCCTCACCAGGGTGGTGCCCAGTGTCCCGCTGAAGCGTAATCGCAAGACTATTCTCTCTGGCGATATCTTTACGGCAAGTGCATCTACGACTGCATTCCAGGTAGAGACCAGTTGGCTCGAAGATAACACTGTTAACATTTAATTTCGGAGGACAAAAATATGAAGAAGATGATTATTTCCATATGTGCTGTGTGCACGTTGTTAGCTGTCTGTATAATGGTTGGCTGCGAAAAGCCATTGATGGTCAACGAAGAAACTGATGTGGTCAAGGGCAACCTGACGGTCACAGTGTTTGAGATAGCGAAGACACCGTTTGAGAGTTTTACCCGTGGGATAGAACCCGCTTCAGCAAGGTGTACGCGACTGAACTTCGCCGTGTATGATGAAGACGGTACGCGTGTAAAACAAGTGAACCAAACGAGTGACGCGTCGGGATTCGGTACGGCATCATTCCAGTTGGAAGAGGGTGACTATACGGTGGTGGTTGTGGGGCATAGCTCGAGCGGCAACCCCACGATGACCAATCTGAAGAAAATCCAGTTCTCCAATGCACAGGGCTACACAGAGACCTTCCTATATTGCAGCACAATTAATATTACCGAAGAGCCTTTGGAGAAGCAGGTATCCCTCGACCGTATCGTGTCAATGTGCCGCTTTGTGCTGACTGACGACATCCCCGCTGATGTTAAGAAGATGCGCTTCTACTATACCGGAGGCTCGGGCGCGTTCAATGCCCTTACGGGCCTGGGTAGCGTCAACAGCAAGCAGTCGGTGTTCTTCGATGTCTCGTCCGGCAACCAGAAACAGTTCGACCTATATACGTTCCTGCACGAAGCGGAGAGCGATATCGACCTGCAGGTGACGGCCTATGACAACGATGACAACGTGTTGTACGAGCGCGACTTCGAGGTACCCATGGAACAGAACCACATCACGTGGCTGTCCGGTGCATTCTTTAATGGCAGCGGTTCTTCGTCGACCACCATTGGCGGTGTGACGGTCAACACCGACTGGGCGGGCGAGACGCACATCACGTTCTAATACTGGCAACCGGTATTAAAACCCATACAAACTAAAACGGGCCAGTCCCCTACTCTCGTGACCGGCCCGTTTTTAGTTTTCAAAAGTTATCTTCGATGACTTTTGTCACGACTCGGCCATTTATGCATTGCATAATGGCTCTCGCTGCTTTAAAAGTTATCTGCTTTGATCTGGAAGTAGCTCTGCGGATGGTCACACGTTGGACATACCTCAGGCGCCTTCTTACCAATAACGATATGCCCGCAGTTGCTGCATTGCCAGATGACATCGCCCTCACGAGAGAATACAATGGCATCCTCGATGTTCTTCAGCAACTTACGATAGCGCTCCTCATGATGTTTCTCGATAGCACCAACGAGCTCAAACTTCTCTGCAATCTCGTCAAAGCCCTCCTCGCGAGCCTCCTTGGCCATACGCGCATACATATCCGTCCACTCGAAGTTCTCGCCATTGGCAGCATCCTCCAAGTTCGCCTTTGTATCACTCACACTACCACCATTCAGATACTTATACCACATCTTGGCATGCTCCTTCTCGTTGGCAGCAGTCTCCTCAAAAATCGAGGCAATCTGCACAAATCCATCCTTCTTGGCGCGCGAAGCAAAATACGTGTACTTGTTCCTCGCCATACTCTCGCCTGCAAAAGCCTCCTTGAGGTTCTGCTCGGTCTTCGTTCCTTTCAGTTCTTTCATAAGTCTTCGTATATTTTAGTTTCACGTTGCGAATATACAACATTTTCAAGGCAATGAAAAAAATGACAGCCCAGGAAATTATTACATATATGGAGTCGCTACGCAACGAAGAGCAGCGAAAGGTGTTGATGGGGTTCTTCAAGACGGGCCCAGGCGAGTATGGTGAGGGTGATGAATTTCTGGGTCTAAAAGTGCCCCAGACGAGAGAGGTAGTACGTAGTGTGTCTCAAGATTTCCCCTTGAGCGAAGTGCCTGCACTTCTTCAGAGTCGCTGGCACGAAGTGCGTCTCTGCGGTTTTCTCATCCTCGTTGCAAAATTCGAGAAGCTGGCTACCAAGCGCCTAGAAAACAATGAGAAAGCTATTCGTGGCCGTGATGAAATCCTAACTCTCTATCTACAATACGCTGAACAAGCCAACAATTGGGACTTAGTTGATTTATCAGTTCACAAAATCTTGGGCCACTGGCTACTGTTGCCTACATATTTGGGAGACCCCCTCTCATCCCCCTGTTTAGGGGGAGGAACAAATCTACACATAGATTACAAACGGCAGGTGCTGGATGAACTAGCTCAGAGTGACAACTTGTGGAAGCAACGCATGAGCATCGTGTGTTCATGGAAAACCTCGCAAATGGGTGACCCCACCTGGTGCCTGCGATATGCGGAGATTCACCTGCATCACCTTATGCATAAGGCTGCGATTAAGCGAGAGCAGGGCCAAGCTAGCTTGAGCCATGCCGAGCGTGAGCAGGCTCGGCTTTTAGCCATGGCCGTAGGCTGGATGTATGGGTAAACGTGTAAGTATGGATTTGTTGCGTGAATTCCTGCGTCAACATGCCCACGAGATGCCTCGCACCATGCTTCGCTACGCCATCGAAAAGATGTCAGATAAAGAACGGAAAGAATGGATGTCCATCCCTCAGACCTTTACTCCCGCTAAAGTCTCAAGGACCAATCGCTTTGCAGGCATTCCCGTCTGATAGCGTGAGATGATTTTGGGGATAGGTACATCGTGGCCAAAGATGTCGCGCCATATCAACATGCCCATTGGACTTGAAACGGACACCTTCTTCTTCCAACAATATCCGTTGGCGACTCCACCCTGGGGCAGTACGTCCCTCTTTGTTTACCACCCGATGACAAGGCAGATGCTCTGCCCCAGGCGTATATCTCAGCGTCCTGCCCACCATCCGTGAATGACTGGGCCATCCTGCCAATGCGGCAATATGTCCATATGTAGTCACCCGTCCACGAGGAATCTGGCTGACAATGTTCAGCACATCCTCACCAAACCTCCTCGCCTGCTCTGGCGTCATCCTATCGGGATAGTCCTTCATATCTCATATTGTTTTAGATTCACGTTGCGAAGATACGAAATAATATTAAAATATCACTTCGTTGTCATGATATTAAGAATCATCTCATCAGTTTTGCACATAGCATCTGCACCGATACTCGTCAGGTTATGAATGCTCTTATCCACATCGTCATCCACAATACCCTCTGACGAACTGACGCACTTGCCCTCCATAGCCAGCAGAGCCGAAAGTAAAGCAGTGGACACTCCCGAGGTTATCTTCAGCGAGCACGACGGTTTGGCACCATCGCATATCATACCCGTCAGGTTAGCAATCATATTCTTCACTGAAGAGCAGATACGACCGTAATCGCCACCCATCAGATAGGTGATGCCACAGCTACTGCCGATGCTTGCCACCACACAACCACAGAGGGCCGACAGTTTCCCCAATGACTGTTTGATATATATGGCAGTCAGATGACTGAGCATCAAGGCACGTATGAGCTCCTCCTCAGTATTCTCGTTCTCCTTGGCATAAACACAGACAGGGTTAGTAGCACAGATGCCCTGATTGCCGCTGCCGCTGTTTGACATAACCGGAATCATCGCACCACCCATGCGGGCATCACATGCTGATGCCGTGCGTGAGATGATATGGCAATAGATGCTGTCACCGAATATTCCCTTTGACAGCGGACGCTCTATGCTCTTACCGAGGTTATGACCGTAGTTGCCCTTCAGCGCCTCACGTGCCGCATTCATGTTATAGGTTCGCGCCTCCTGGATGAAACTGATCTCATCAAGTGGTGTCGTCATGGCAAAATCATACACAAGGCGGAGGTTCAGAGGAACATCCATGTCACTGGCAGGACTGTTCACACTGCTCTCAATACTCTTCCCTGCCTTACCGGATAAGCACTTCTCGTCATCTATAAACCGGGTATGCCCACCGGCGATGACTGAAGAAGCTTTCTTGTCGCCAGCGGTGCAGATAATCTCCACATACAACTTCTCGCTGATGTCTTCCTTCTGTTTGATAGAAATACGATTCTCTGCAATAAACCTCTTCCCCTCTTCGAGCGTACTTGGCGTCAAGTCCTTGAGCACCTCCAGCTGATAGTCACTCTTGCCGATGATAGCACCTAAGGCAATGGCAATGGGCAAGCCCAACATACCCGTTCCAGGAATCCCAACCCCCATCGCATTCTTCAGGATATTAGCACTCAACAACGCCTCAATCTTCTCAGGACGACAACCCAGTTTCTCGGTAGCCTTCGCCGTACACAGTGCCACACACATCGGCTCAGTGCATCCAATGGCAGGCACCACCTCCCGATGCACCATCGCGATAATCTTATCTCTCAGTTCTTTCTCTATCATCATATCCTTAAG
>CADAWW010000214.1 GCA_902791675.1 uncultured Bacteroidales bacterium | reverse complement strand
TTTTGGAATGACAACTATCTTAGGAATAAAGGTAAAAGCGTAAACTGAAACAGGAATAAAGTCATAAGACTGACAACCTGTGTAGGAATAAAAAAGTAATGTGTAAACCAGTTTAGTAATAACAAACAAAACTGTCAACCAAAATCAGTACACAACACTTTCAATTTTCAATTTTCAACTTTCAAAACAAGTCAGGAGTACCTCATGGTTACCTCATGATTACCTCATGGTTACCTCATGTTTAAAAAACTTCCTTAAAAAACTTCCAAAAAAGTAGGCTTTCCTGCTGGGTGCCACTAGGGACAGATATGCTTTCACGCGAAGAAGATACAGATGTGACAGGTACCAGTCCCTGCGTCATGTTGTAGCTTTTAATCGGTTAGCGGTTAGCGGTTAGCGAACTTCAGCCATCAGGCTTCGTTAACTAAGGTCTAAAGTCTAAGGTCTAAAGCCTAAATTAAAGTTTTCGTCTTTCGTTAAAATAAAAACGCATAGACATGAGGGCAGCATGAAGGCCGTAGGTCACAGACAGCAGCAGAGGGTTTTTGAGGTTTTTGTTTTTCAACTAAATTGAAGAAGAACCAAATAAACTCTCAATTCCCCTTGCGTCTTTGCTGAACCAGATAAGTATCGAACCAGAGGATGATGGATTCTCCCTTGTTGCCCGTCTCCAATGTCATACGGTCGTAACGCGAATCGATAAAATCCTGCTGTGAAAGGACAAAACGCATACCGTCACGGAAAATGGCATATTCGTCGGATATGAATATTACCTTTATGGCTTTATCCTGACTGTAACCCGTTCCGCTTGACATAATAGCAGTCATAATCTTAGCTACCTTCTGACTGTATTTCTGAGCATCGGGATGTTTCAGCAGGCCAGCCGACAAAGCAGCCCTCAAGAGAAGAGATAGCGATACGGGGGCCTTCTGCAATTCTTTCTGGCATACATCGAAGGCTTCCTGCAGTTTACCTTCCTTAATGAGTCGTGTCGGCGCATCTATCAGATCTACATGGTCGGGGTCGTAATCCTTGGTAAAGGCAAAACCATAATAAAGCATGGCTGCTTCTTCGTTCGAAAGAGACAAAGGATCTTCGTGGAACTTTTCCATCAGCTCTTTATATCCTTGGGCATTCTGCTTTACGAAAGTCTCTACTTCCTGAAAGTCTATCTGCAGTTTGTTGTTCGAGGCAAAGAATTCGAGCATAGCCATTCCGGATGGAGGGTTCTTTATTTCTGTGACCACCTCTGGGGTCTGACTTTCGGGTTCCACCAGGATGTTCTTTTCCCAGCGTCCCTTAGAAATATTTCCGTGGGCATCGGTATAGGTTCCCTGACCTGTTCGCCAGCCGTCGTTCCATTCGCCTTCGTAGCGTTCGCCAGCCCATTGGGTGGAGTCGCCCCATACGATTGTGCCATAGCCCTGGCGCTTGCCGTTTACAAAGTCTCCCTCATAGACGGTTCCGTCGGAAAAGTAATATTTTCCTTTCCCCTCGATAAGTGTTTGTCCGTTCTTGTAGAGTGATACTTCTCCCTCGTAATACACCTTTCCGTCCTTACGTAAGGTCCTTTGAACGTTTTTCTTGGCTATGGAGGATGCAGCCTTGGCTCTCTCGTCGTCTATGGGATTAACGGTTCTGTTGGCAGCCAGCATTTTTTCGTCGTAGGTGTTACGGTTCAGGGAACTGACCTGTGCCTCGCTCATAGGGAAGAACTTGCGGTCTTTGTAATAGTGGCCTTTCAGGGTTAATGTGCCATCGGATTCCAACCGCATCTTGTATTTGAAACTGTTTGGGTGAAAAGACTTTGTGTAGCGCCACGTCTGATATTTACCGCTCTTCCATGGTGCTTCTGGCTCCTTATATTTAATCTCTACAGGCTGGGCATACACCATTTTAGCCTGAGGGAAGAACTCTAAGTTGTACTCGTTCTCGCTCACCTTGTCTTGGGGGAGGATGGGGTGCTCCAGCACATAAAAACCGGGCAGGAATCTTACACGTGTTTTATTGTCCTCGTCGGTAGTGCAATAAATGCGTACCTTGTACAGGCTGTTATCCTGCTTGTATTCCAAAGCCAGAATAACGTCCTCTGGGTGGGGCGTTCCTTCTTTCTTCTCCCAATGGTAGAAATACCGTGTAGTATATGTTTCTTTGGCTATTACCGTAACGGGGAGCATCAGCAGCAACACGATCTGAAGGAAATGAATAAAACAACGCATAAATACTTCTTTGCTTAAAAATTACTTGGCAAATTTACAAAATTTCCGAATATTAGAGCCTGTCATTGTTATTATTTAAAGAATTTGTTGTAGATTTGTACTCGGAAATACACAAACAGGTATAAATACAACAGAAAATTAGAAATTTTCCCTTACATCATATGAAGCGAAGACAGTTTATTTTTACAGGAGCTATGGCCGCCGTAGGAATGGCTATGCCAACTGAAGCCCAAGGGGCTAAAAATAACCAGATGAGAAAAACACCAAAGGGGTCGGCATTTACCGTATGGCAGATTCCCTCACACAGTAATACCATCGGAAATTCCTACGTCTTCCAGACAAATACGGGAAAGGTTATTGTTATGGACGGAGGATACCCCGAGGAAGCTTACACGTTGCGTGGCTTTATTGGAGCCTTAGGCAACGAAGTGGAGGCCTGGTTTATATCACACCCACACGATGATCACATGGGGGCCCTGTGGGAGATTCTTAAACAGGGAACACAGGACCTCCGCATCAAAGCCATCTATCATTCCCGTATCACAGACAAGGTGATTGATGCCGAACCCACCGAGGCAGAAAAAACACGAGACTTTTATGATAAACTCAGCAAATGCGAAGCAAAGGTGGTGGATATTCAGCAGCCCGGACAGGTGTTCGACTTCGACGGAATGAAACTTAAAATCGTGAGCGTTGCCACCCAACTTACTGTCAATCCCTATAACAACAATTCCATGATTATGCGCGTTTGGGACAAACGGAAATCCTTGGTCTTTTTGGGTGATGCAGGTGTGGAATGTGGTAATCTGGCGCTGAAAGGCCCCTATGCTGAGGATTTAAACTGCGACTATCTGCAGATGGCACATCATGGGCAAAACGGCTGTTCCGAGGAATTTTACCGATCCATATCGTTCCGTGCCTGCCTATGGCCAACTCCCATGTGGGTCTGGAATAATGATACAGGCAAAGGATTTGACACTGCAAACCTGACAACAGTAAGAACGCGTGAATGGATGGACAAGAAAGGCATAAAAGAACATCATGTATCTGTTCGCGACGGGCTATGGAGATTAGACTGAATAGAAATTAACAGCCCGCTTGGGGCTGACTTCGTCGACCCCTTAACCTTCCACGGGAAGCTTAACATCAAAAAGAGAGAGCCTCAACTTCCGAAAGTAAAACTTTCTGCTGTTGGTCTCTCTCTTTTTGCTGTAGCCCGCTTGGGGTTATTTATCTTTATTGATTTTCAGATAGTTACGATATGTCAGAAATATTTTTGTGCGACATTTTGTGCGACATTTCTTTTTTTCTGTTTTTGTGAACCCCTTTATATGCTTTTATGTCCATGTTTGTATAATCTGTTCTTTAAAACTGATATGACACAATAAGATATTATGCAATATCAATAAATGAAAGTATGACAAGGAACGGGAAGGAACAGAGGTTCCAGAGGAACGGCATAGCAGGGAATGGCCGTTGACATGATGCTGCTTGCCTTCACATCTGGATATGGTGGCAGATTATAGGCTCCCATGCCCTCGAAATCTTTTGAGGTAGTCTGATGCCCTCGAAATCTTTTGAGGTAGTCTGTAACACATCTACGGGGGAAAGCCTTCCCAGAAGGGGCAAGAAACGGGAAGGAACAGAGGTTCCAGAGGAATAGCATAGCAGGGAATGGCCGTTGATATGATGCAACTTGCCTTCACATCTGGATATGGTAGCAGATTATTTTCTATTCTGGGGTATTCTGTTTTCTCGTTCTTTATCATTAACCGATACTGCATAATGGCGTATGTATTTACTTGATATATCGTCATAATCAATTACTTTCCCGTTCTCTCCCCTGCTATTATCTGCAAATAAACTTTCTATTTCATTGGTTATGCTTGTTTCATAACGTGTTGGGGCGGTTTGCTCACGAACGGCAAATTTTAGGGCATCAGTTAGGGACAACAAGTTATTGGCGGTTTGTATCTCTCTTAGGTCTGGCAAAACTTTGGGTGCAAAGGCGTGAAGGAATGCCAACAAAAGCCGGTCATTGTTTATGCTTTCAAATGTCTGTGTTTCTCCTTTTTCGTTGTTCTTTTGGTATAACAAAACCGGTTGCGCTTGCGGCTTGCCTTTTTGTTTAACAAAAACAATTGCGCTTTTTAGTGAACGTTTCTTCTTTGTGTTACCATCGAAAATTACAAAGCTGTCCTTTGCTATTCTGAAATCGGCAAAATTATTAACTAACAATTCCATTTGGGGCGTTATTATCGTGTCTGGGGACAGATAACGAAAATACGAATTAATAACACAATGCAGCATATCAGATGGAGTTAAACCACAACTTGCCGCAATTGCCTTTAGCATTTCCTTTTCGTTTCCTCGAATTTTTGCGCCAACGGTGGCAGTTCTGGAAATATCTGTACTTTTAAAACGGCTTGCCATATATGTGTTATTGCTTTATAGTATTATACCATTCCGCTGTGGGGTCATTATCGTTTAAAGGTGTGTTATTCTCCATCTTCTTAAAGGTAGATGAAGGGGTAAGTTGCAGGGCATTTAATACAATTGTTAATGAACGGTGGGCATCTTTGAGGTGGGGCAAAAGTGGGTGTGCAATTCTTTTAGTTTGTTGGTTGCTTCCTTCCTCTGTTATCGTTCTCCCCTCAACACTAACGGTTAGCATCATTTCTTCAATATCAAATTGCAATTGTGCCCCTTGCCATGCAATTGGTTCCTTCCATTGCTCAAATTTCCCGCATCGTTCAACAACAAGGTTCTTCAACTTATTAAAACGTTTCTGTATCTGGGTTTTCAATTTCTTGCGTTCCCTTTGGGTTGCCAATTCTTCTTTTGTCATATCTGGGTGTTTTTGGTTTTTGTATGAAAGTTGATTTGCATCTGTTGCCCCTGCTCAAATGGTTGGCGGTATTGTAAATACCTATCCCATCTTAGCCGGTATTCTCTGTTTGGGTTGCGTGTCCAGATATACCAAAGTGCATCACAAGGCCTTATAAGTGGGTGGCGGCTGTCCCTCTCACTTGCTTTAATTCTCACAAAACGCGCTCCCATAGCTTCAGCGGTTGCCAAACAAACGTGGCTTTCCTTTGAACCTTTGGGGCGTTGCTGCTTTGGGATCAATCCCAATAATGGGCAATCAATGCAGCGGTTTGGCTGCTCAATTGCCAATTTTACAGAAATGTAATTTTTTCTTTTGTCTTTCATCTCTCCGAACCTTTTATATATTCCCTATCGAATTAGTGCAATGGTAAATTTTGTTTTTTCAAACAGAGGTGGCAAGGAACGGAAAGGGGCAGAGGTTCCAGAGAAACAGCATAGCAGGGAATGGTCGTTGACATGATGCTGCTTGGCTCCCGTCTGGGAATAGGTGGCAGAATGTAGGCAATTATTGATAAAGTGGGGGTATTGTTCTTTTCTGGGAATGAATATTCCATGTAATACGGTGTTATATAGGGGCACTTTCCCAGAGTATAACAAAGCGAACCTAATACAAACGATATGTGGGAATATGGCAGAATGTAGTGTGTTTTATAACGTATTGGGGTAATATGGCATTTCCAAAAATGACATTTCAGATTTGCGCCATATCAATAATTGTTTTCGATGGTG